>JAFDYA010000018.1 GCA_018267675.1 Bacteroidota bacterium | reverse complement strand
GGAATTGGAAATTCATTTCAGAAGAAATCAATCTTAATTTTCTTCACAAAAACATTTCGGGACTTGCAAGCAAAGTTGATTGGAAAATAGTTTTGAATCGTTTTTTCAATAATGAAGAAATAACTGTTAGATGCTTAAAAGACGAAGCATTTAAACAACTTTTAAAACAGCATTTACCCGAAAATTTTGTTGTTGCTCATCAAAAATATCTTTGGACATTAGACCTGATTGACTTTTTTGAAAATAAAAACCTGATACAATGGGAAACCAAATCTTACATTCAAGGTTTTGATACAAACCAAAATGTTGAATGGAGCAAAGCTATTTTTGAAAAGTATCACAATCTCATTACGACAGAAAACGGATTTTTGAATGTTAGCCAACATATTTCTGATTATAGTTTGATAGAACAGTTCCCTGATTTTGCTTGGAATTGGCAAGGAATTTCACAGAACAAAAAACTGATTAGCAACACAACATTTATTGAAAATGTCTTTTCGGGGCAACTTCAATTTTCAAATAATCTGATATGGAATGAAATCTTGTGCCAATCAAATTTCAGTGTAGATTTGTGGAACAATCATTTAGAAACATTCTTCAACTCAACGGAAAGTGATAAGCATATTGAATTTTGGCATTTGCTAACGCAAAAAGAAAGCATTGATTTTATTTTTGGGAATAGCTATTTCCCTTGGGATTGGAATTTCATTACCAAAATCAGTTCTGCGGAAACTATTCTTGACAGTTTTAATAATAAAGAATTAGTTGAAAAATGGAATTGGGAAATTGCAACCAAGAAACTTGATAAAGAAACCGTTCTTGACTACATAGAGGATTTGGCATCCTTCATTGATTGGGAATTTGTAATAAATAATATATTCAATGACGAAATTGTTTTTGAAAACTTAAAACTTAGAGTTGCTTACCGCTTATCCAAATTAAAATCAGAAAAAAGAACGCTAATTTGGAAATTACTAACTTCAAAGTATCCATTTCCAATAATATTCGAGTATGTTGAGAAAACATTTGAAGTCTCCATTTGGGAATGGGATTGGGATTTTATTTCAAATCATAACCACTTCCCTACTGACATTAGAACACTTAATCAGTTTAAAGACAAAATAAATTGGACTATTTTTTCTGACAGCGAAGAAATCCAAAAGAAATTTAATCCAAAAATTGATTGGAACTCATACAAACAGTGGGAAGATAATACAGACAAGTATTTATCGAAGTTTGCTGATAATTGGGATTGGCAAGTTTTGTCTAAAAATGAATATGTTACTTCCAATTTATTCATCATCACAAAACACAAGGGTGAAAAATGGAATTGGGAATATCTTTCTGAATTTGGTGGGTTCCTAACAAAACCTGATAAAAACAAGAAAAAATATATAGTAGAGAAAGTTGTCAAGCAATTTCAAGCATACATAAAATTTGATTTTCTTTCCATACGGAAAGACGTTGAAATTTCCAGCAATTTAATCCTTGCATTAAGGGACAAAAATTGGGATTGGCAAGTTTTATCAGAAAACGAAAATGCGAAAATCTCATATGAACTTATTCTTGAATTAAAAAACAAAAATTGGAATTGGCAAGCACTTTCAAAAAGAAAAAAGATTGAGTTCAATAACGAAACGCTTTTGCAACTTTTAGACAAAGATTGGGATTGGAATTATTTGTCCGAAAATACAAACCTTGAATTTAATACTGATTTTATTGAAAAAACGAAAACAAAATCTTGGAATTGGCAAGCTGTTTCAAGGCACAAATCATTCTTGCCAACAGTAGAAATACTAACGCTGACCAAAGATTTTGATTTAGATTGGAATTATATTTCTCAACACCCAAGTTTAAATCCGACCAAAGAAATACTTGCAAAATTTGAAAACAAATGGCATTGGCAAAGTATTACAGAAAATCCGCAAATCAATTTTGACGATATTGATTTTGTTGAACGTTTTGCAGACAAATGGGATTGGCATTTTATATGTGAACAAGGAAAAATCAATCTGAACAATCAAATACTTTCCAAGTTCAAAGAGTATTTAGAGTGGAATTTGATTTCATCAAATACGAATTTGAATTTCACAAAAGAAATTATTCAAGAGTTCAAGCAGTTTTGGAATTGGACAGCACTCAAAGACAACAAGCGAGTTGAAGAACTTTTAGGAAATTATGTTGTTGATGAAATAAACAAAAACGCAACATTGAATTTCATTGACAAAATTGAACAGCAATATTCGCAATGGAAAGGAAACATTTATCATTTTTCACACATTGATAATGCAGTTGAAATAATTAAAAACAGAAAAATTCAAAGCAGAAATAAGGCAAACATAAAGGGCGATGCAGCAGGAAATGTTGTTCATCGCAGAGGTGATGCTCACGATTATGCACGTTTTTATTTCAGGCCGCAAACACCTACTCAGTTTTACAATGAATTTTTAGGTAAAAATACCACAGACGGTTATGAAACTCACGGTAATTGGGTTTCTTGGTATGAAAAAGCAAGAGGTTTAGGATTTCCAAAATGTCCAATTCCAATCTTTTTTAAGTTTTCACTAAAAGAGGTTTTATTTAAACTCGAAAAACATTGTTGTGTAAGCAATGGAAATATGCAAGCTGATTCCACAAAGTTTAATTCTGTTGGACAAATGTTGGATAAATTCAATTTTGATTATTTGTATTCTAAAATGAGTTACGATAAAGAACACAATAGAAAGTATATGAATTATTCACAACAAGAATTTTTAGTTAAAGACGAACTTTCTTTTAGTGATTTATCCGATTTTGAAATTATTTGCTCATCGGAAGCAGACAGAAAATTACTCATAAATTTATTGGGAAATGAGCATAAAGATATTTTTTCAAAAATTATAGTTGATTGGAGTTATTACAACAACGAAAATCCGAGAGTTAGAATTGAGGAAGAAGATTCTGAATTGCACATTTCAACTAATTTTAATGGAAATGGATATTTTGTCTTGAATGGAACTAATGACGTTAGAGAAATAGAAATTCTTTCGGGAAATGTAAGCAAAATAGAAAAGGATAAAGTTATTTTCAATTCTTATGTTTCTCTTGGAAATGTAAAACAAAACATACGATTAAACTTTATAGATGAATCAAACAGAAATTGGTTTGTATATGCGAATGGATTACTGAATAATAACATCAAGAATGATAGTTCTTTTAGATTGTGGCAAAAAACAGTAAGTAAAGAATCATACAAGCCAATGGAAGCAATAAACATATTGAAGCAAAATGGATACTTTGATATTTTTACGCAAAAAATAAGACACTACACATTAGAAACGCATACCAAATTAGTTTGTAATGTGTTTGAAAGATACTTTGCTCGGAATTACACTGAATCCATATCCTTAGAACTATTCAGAAGTTTGTTAATTCTCCACGATATTGGGAAGTCTAAGGCTTTTATTGATGGAAACAAAAGCAATCAATACAAACACACTAAGCAAATAATAAAAGACTTGTGGAAAAATCTGCCATATACCAATAATGACTTATCAATTGTTTTAGCACTATTAGACGGGGATTATCTTGGAGACTATTTTCAAAATAAATTATCTATAATAGAAGCAAGCACGAAAATTTATGACTTAGCTGTATCTTGTAACTTAACAGCCAAATCATTTTTTAGAATTTATACAGTTTATTATCAGTGTGATATTGC
>JAFDYA010000189.1 GCA_018267675.1 Bacteroidota bacterium | reverse complement strand
AGGTTTGGAAAGAGGTAACGGTATAGGGTTTGTAAAAGAAGTAAAAAGAATTGGGGCCAAATCCGGTGAGTGGTTCGTCTTGGCTCATGCGCACCGCAGCTATCCAACGATAAAGGCGTTCCATACTACTCATATCCTCCCCTCTAAAGGTTGCCACCATATGATCGGCAAAAGTGAAATGAGAATAGGTATGTGAATAATCCGGACGGAAGTCTATGTATTTGTTATGATGCACCATATAGACCATCACCAAGGCTATCAGTCCATAGAATGCAGGAAGGAAAAACTTAGCCAATTTCAAGCGAATGCCCACACCAATCATTATGGCGAAAATGGTGGCCAGCATAGCACCACGGGCAAAAGTGAAGTAGATAGCGATACAGAAAAAGGGCATTGTGATTAAGAGCAAGGCTCTTTGCCATTTCTTCCAATGCTTGGTGAGTGGGTAGGCCATCCATACCAGTGGAAAAGCCATACTGATTACCGTCGCATAGTCCACACGGTTGTAATAAATAGTCCCTACTGCCCTACCGATGAGTGTAAAGTCAAAGCCGAGATCGCGGTGAATCTTGACGATGACGACCATAGTAGCTAAGATCGGCAGTACAAGCAGGAAAAAGCCTTTGATAAAATCCTTCTTTGCCTGAAATATCAAAATGGGCAAGATGAAGCCGGCCACTAGAAACCACATTTTTGCCATCAAAAATTTAATAGAAAAAAATGGCTCCCGTGAGAACACCACTGCCACGATCAACCAGATAAACTGCGCTACAATGATCAAGGTGAGTGGAGAGCGCCAGAACCACTTAGGGAGAATCGAGGGCCGTGCTGAAAACAGTAAAAGGAAGGTGAGTAGGAAACACCACATCATCGGTTCGTCCGGCAGTGATGTGGACAAAGTATCATTGAGTAAGAAGATCTGCTGGGAGAGCGGCATGGCAAACAAAAAAAGCCACCAAGCTGCTTTCCAATTTAAAAATAATAATGCCAAAAACAATAAACCAAAGGGCAAGACAAGCAAGTAATAATTTCCCGTCCATGCCACGAAGGCCACGAGCAAAGCCATGAAGAGCCCTGCCCCCCAAGCGCTGGTACGGTCAATATTTTTTAATGCCTGGAGCACGTACTAGCTTTTTTGTGTCAGCACTTTGTAATACGCAACCAGGAAAAACCAAATGGTTGCAAAAAATGCAGCAGCCAAGAAACTGACCGCAATAGTCATTAACAGGCCAAGACCTTCCGGTTTATCAGGGACATAACCCGGAGAGATTACTTGGATCTGAGGCTGAGATTCTACCGAATTTCCGGCGCTAAATTCATTCATCAAGGATAGGAATCTTGCCCGATCTGTCACCAACTGATCCTTGATTGCTTCTATGTTCTGGATTTCCTCAATTGCCCTACCGTATCCTGGGCCGCCATTTGCCTTCATTTGGCCGGTGATTAAGCCTTGGCGGGAAGGAGAAAGGATATCATAGACTTTGTATTTATCCCGCAGAAGTGCCAGTGAATCTGTCAAGGTAATAATCATGCTATCGGTATAATGCATCCGACCTTGGATGGTTTTACGCGCGTTGAGCCGTAGGTCATCATAATATCCGGTGTAGATCTGATCAACCAAGCGGACAGCATTGTTCGTTACATCTGCTGCTAACTTAGGGTCCGGATCGGTGTAGCTGATTTCCATGCTTTGGTATTCAGTACGCTTCACATCGAAGCTCTTCTTGAATCGCATGAACAATTTTATCCGTTCTTCCTCCTTGCTCGTGTCAATTTTATACGTTTTTGCCAACTGCATGTAGTTGATGATAATTGCACGAGTCTTATCGCTTTTAGCCACAGCCATCACCTTATCAATATCTTGCTCCCGTCCGAAGTATTCTACAAAAATCACCTGATCATTGCGGAAGATATTATTTCGATCTGAGTAGAGTGGGTTGGTCACCAAGACAGAGGATATCGACTTGTATTTTCTACTACTCAGGAGCCAAGATGCGGCGGCAGCAAGGCCGGCAACCAGCGCAATAATCAATATGGTCCGTTGTCTTTTCTGAAAGGTCTTGGCGATATCCACCAAGTCAAACTTTGTATTTTCTACCATGAATATTTTTTAGAAACAAGATTCAAAATAAGGGTACTAATCGGACATTCACTTTTTCCAAAAACAGGTGTGGCTTTCATTAAATACTTTCACCCGCTTCCAGTTTTTCTGCATTCTCTGCAAACTGTAATGCGGAAAGCATCTCTTGGATATCACCATTCATAAATGCATCTAACGAATAAATGGTCAGATTTATTCTATGGTCGGTCACACGGCCCTGCGGATAATTGTAGGTACGAATCTTTGCACTTCTGTCGCCGGTGCTGACGAGACTCTTGCGGCTTTTAGCAATTTCCTCTTCATGCTTCCGCACTTCTTCTTCATACAATTTGGTTCGCATCATGGCAGTTGCCTTCTCGCGGTTGCCTAATTGGGTTCTTTCGGTCTGGCAGGTAATCACAGTACCCGTCGGGACATGGGTAAGAATCACCTTTGTTTCTACCTTGTTCACGTTCTGACCTCCCGCTCCCCCACTTCGTGCCGTTTCCATTTTCAGGTCACTTTCTTTGAGTTCAAAGTCCACCTCTTCTGCTTCAGGCATCACCACCACCGTGGCAGCTGAAGTATGCAGACGGCCACTAGCTTCTGTTGCCGGCACGCGTTGTACCCGGTGTACGCCACTTTCGAACTTGAGTGTACCATAAACGTCGGTGCCGGTCACTTCCAACTGAATTTCTTTATATCCACCGGCAGTACCTTCTGTCTCACTCAATAGGGAAACTTTAAACCCGTTGCGTTCGCAGAATCGGGTGTACATCCGCATCAGGTCGCCCGCAAAGATTGCTGCTTCGTCGCCTCCTGTACCAGCGCGTACTTCCAATACGGCATTCTTCTCATCTTGTGGGTCTTTGGGGATGAGCAATTGGCGAATTTCTTCTTCCAGAGCGACTTTATCTGCATCCAGTTGATCCAATTCCTCTTTGGCCATGTCCCTAAGTTCCGGATCGCTTTCGGAAGCTAATACCTCCTTACCAAAATCTATACTATCCAAGCAAGCCCGATACTTTTTCCAGGCATTGGTAATAGGCTCCAACTTGCGATACTCCCGGCTGGTAGCCGTGAAGCGTTTGTTGTCGCTCACTATTTCAGGATTGGTGAGGGCGATACCCAGCTCGTCAAATCGAGCCTTAATACTATCAAGTTTTTCTAAAATCGGATTCATGCGAAGCGGCGCAAAAGTAGCTATTCAGCTTGGTTGCATACTTTACAAATTCTTCAAAGTTTCAAAAAAGTAAGCAAGCACCATTGAGGCAAGGTATTAAAACCTAATCAACGCTGCTACTACAGTCGTTTATTCACAGCAAAATCCGGATTAAAAAAATTGGAGCCCACCCTGTTAATTGACAAAAAAATTCCGAATTCATTTGTCGCCACTACACGCGCTGTTCGGCCGTAGCACCACTCAGCAAATAGACTACGGCCATACGAACCGCCACACCATTCTCCACTTGATTGAGAATAATTGAAGACTTCCCATCAGCCACATCACTGTTCAACTCCACACCCCGATTGATTGGCCCTGGGTGCATGATGACGATTTCTTTTTCCAAAGCATCCAACAAACGCTTATTCACGCCGTAGTAAAGCGCATATTCCCGTAGGGTAGAAAACAGCGGTTTGTGTTGTCGTTCCAACTGAATGCGGAGTACGTTGGCTACTTCGCACCATTTCAGTGCTTTTTCCAGGTCATATTCTACCCGCACGCCAAGTGATTCAATATGTTTTGGGATAAGAGTTGGCGGGCCGCAAACCAGCACTTCGGCTCCAAGCATATTCAGGCAATAAATATTGGACAAAGCCACTCGGGAGTGCATAATGTCACCAATGATTGCAATGCGCCGCCCCTTCAGATCGCCCAGCTTTTCTTGCATTGAAAAGGCATCCAGCAAGGCTTGTGTGGGATGCTCATTGATACCATCACCTGCGTTGATAATAGCTGCATCCGTGTGCCGAGCCAAAAACCAAGGTGCGCCGGAAGCGGAATGGCGCATCACGACCATATCCACCTTCATGGCCAGAATATTGTGGACGGTATCGATCAAGGTTTCTCCCTTAGAGACCGAAGATCCGGAGGCGGAGAAATTAACCACATCTGCGGAAAGCCGCTTTTCAGCCAATTCAAAAGAAAGGCGGGTGCGGGTGCTGTTTTCGAAGAAAATATTGGCGATTGTCGTATCCCGAAGCGCAGGGACTTTGCGAACCGGCTGCTGGAGTACTTGCTTGAAATTACGGGCAGTGTGAAAAATAGAATGAAGATCTTCCGTCTGAAGTTCTTTAATGCCCAACAAGTGTTTTACTGATAACGCCATTTTGAAAGCCGCGCAAAGATAAAGCAGGGTCGTCAAGGAATATTGTTTGTCGGGAAAACAAATTAATTGCTGGTTTAGAAAAACTATCCTACATTTGCAACCCGAAGCGGTAAGCGCATCGGTTCAAAATAGTTCTTTTTCAAATTTTTATATCGCGAGGTAGAGCAGCGGTAGCTCGTTGGGCTCATAACCCAAAGGTCACAGGTTCGATCCCTGTCCTCGCTACAACACCAAGCTACAGCCACACCCATCCCCAACCGTGTGGCTGTTTTGTTTGTAGCCTTTTTTGAGCTTTTTCGAGAATATTATATTTTCGGAAAGGTTCGTTTTTGAAACATTGATCAACAAGCCCTACTTGCCAAATCCAATGAATAAAAACATAAGCAATTCAATACTCCTTGGGCTTTTTGTCAGTGTTGCACTGGTATTAAGTTCTTGTCATAGTTCCCAACAGCTTGTTCAGCCTTCGCTAAGTAGGCATATTGCCGACCATCCTAGGTATATTGATCAGCTCAGCCTCAATGGGCCAGAAAAAAGCCTAGTACTGAGTAGTAGAAGCCTAGAGGCGCAATCCCGAAGCCTGAACCCGACAATAGGCAATGCTTTGCAGACAAAATATGCAAGCATCCTTTCCGTATTCCCGGAAGCAATCTGCAACCTTTCCCTTTACAACATTATTGACGACTGGTATGGTGTTCGGTATATGCTAGGTGGCACGACCAAAGCGGGTATAGACTGCTCTGCATTTGTCCAGATGGTCTATGAAAAGGTCTTTGGTATCAACTTGGTTCGTACAGCAATAGAACAGTATGAAATGACACGAGTATTGCCTAAGATTGAGGATTGCCGGGAAGGGGATTTAGTGTTCTTTCATACTCATGGCCGGCGCATTTCCCATGTAGGTATCTACTTGATGAACAAATTCTTTGTCCATGCTTCTACATCGCAGGGCATCATGATTTCCAGTTTGGATGATGCTTATTGGCACCGGAAATTCGCTTGTGCCGGAAGGGTGCTTTAGCTCCGATTTTACGACCATTATTTGCAGCACTGGACGACTACTTCCTAGCTACGCCAGCTATTCAAAAAGCCTAGTTCAGTTTACTACAGCTGCCCTTTCGTAGCAGTCTAGAATTATTGCACTTCGAAGAAATCCCCACAGCAAGCCTTTGCATCATTAATCTCTACTAAGAAAAGATCCCTACAATACCTGAACGATTAAAAATTTCAGGTACTTGGTCGTCGGTACATTCCACAGGATAGGATGATCGGGGGCTTGGGTTTCGTAAGCTACCTGCCGCAAGGTGCGTCGGGCATCTTTGGCAGCTTTACCAATAATCTCCAGGAACAGCTCCGGTGGTACCAGGTTGGTGCAGGAAGAGGTAACGAGATAACCTCCGGGCTTCACCAATTTCATACCGCGCAGGTTGATTTCTTTATATCCGGTTATTGCTTTCTGAATGCTTTCTCTACTCTTGGTAAAGGCAGGAGGATCGAGCATGACCACGTCATATTTACGACCATCTTTACCCCATTGTTTCAACACATCAAAGGCATTCATGGCTTCAAAACGACAACGATCCGCAACACCATTCAATGCTGCGTTCCGATTGGCTTGTGCTACCGCATTTTCAGAAATATCTAAGCCCAAAACTGACTTAGCTCCATAATGTGCAGCATGAATTTCAAAAGTGCCCGTATAGGTAAACGCACCGAGTACATCCGCACCTTTCACTATATGCTGTATGGCGCGGCGATTGTCTTGCTGATCCAGGAAATAGCCAGTCTTTTGGCCATTCTCTATATCCACATGGAAGCGTAGTCCGTTTTCATTAATGATAATATTGGTATCAAAAGGTGCGGAAAGAAAGCCCTTTTGCTGAGCAAGACCTTCGAGCTCTCTTACTGGCACATCATTACGTTCGTATATACCCTTAGGTTTAAAAATATCCTGCAAAGCCGCTACAATAGCCTCTTTCCACACATCCATACCCAAGGAAAGTGTTTGCAGTACAAAATAATCGTTGAACTTGTCAATGATCAATGCGGGCATAAAATCCGCTTCACCAAAAATGAGCCGGCAATTTTCTGTATAGCCAATCTGTTGGCGATAATTCCATGCTTCTTGAATTCTTCGTTTGAAAAAAGAAGCATCAATTACTTCATCTTTATTGCGGCTCACTAAGCGAATCCTAATCTGGGAAGCCGGATTAATATAGCCGCGCCCAACGAAAGAGCCATTGGAAGAATAGACTTCAACCATATCTCCCGGTTGCGCTTCAGCTTCATGCTCGCCGAGTTCATTAGCAAAAATCCAAGGGTGGCCGTTGATGACGCGGTCAGAGATTTTTTTGCGAAGAAAATATTTTGCTACCGGTGAATTTTGGGTATTATTCATGCTGAAAAAACAAGGCGCGAAGTTGGGACAAATAAAAATAGGAGCCGCGCATCATGAAGAAGAAAATGCAATGCTACTTAATACGCCAACCGGGAGTAGCCCAGTCGGAGGAATAATGCTAATGAAGACATAGCTTGAAACAACAGGGTAGAGCCATCAAAGTAGCGCATAGATCCTCTAGGGGCACTGCACAGAGGAAGGTTGTGCAATAATTCCGAATAAAAGCTAGTGCTCAAACACCCGAATAGTTGTTTTCAACAATTCTAAAATAACCTTATCGTTGTTTAAGAAAATGCGAACAGTTTGGTCGGCATCGTTCACCCGGAGCTGAAGTGTGATTTTAGCTTTTGGATTAAGCTCGTGTAGTTTGTTTAAAGCTGCGAATATTTCTTCACTATCAAAGCTCAGTTCCGCACCCATCTTTACATTCAGTGATGATTGCCAGTAAAACGAGGCACTTTTAGGTGCTGGTCGACCACTAATTTCTTGCGCTTCTGTCTTGTCTTCGAAGTTGACAAATTCCCGCTCCCCGTTGTAGTAATTAATAAGTAGAGACAAGGGCTTTGCTTTGCCAATAATGCTGGGTGCCCAGTTGTAGAGCGTTCTGTAGGTTGTCTTCCAAAGCTCAATGTTTGGAGGATGCGCTCGAAGCTCGGCAACCTCATTGGGGCTCATAGCTTGTTCGAGCATGGTGGCAATGTATCGCTTCCGTGGATACTCAGGATTGTCCACAAATTCCGGCCAAGCAATACTTGTATCATGCGCTTGAAAAAAGGCCAATTCTTTGGTTACCTTATCGCCCATTACCCACACGGCAACGCCGCCACCAGCGGTTAATCCGACTAGGATATTGTCGTAGATCTTCTTCTTAGCTGTAAGCGGACTGATATAACCTTCTTCGAAAAATTTCTTGAGTTTTTCGCCGGGCAATTCAAAGTTTCCGGTATAAAATCTATCATCCAAAAATGAAAACCAGGTGATCGCCAATCTGCTTGGGAGCGGCTTCTGTTCATCACCCACGATATGCGTTGAGCCAAATTCCCCCCAGCCGTTATTCACAAATTGACGGTCGGGGATGTAGAGTGTCCGTCCATTCTCAAAAATAAAATCTCCTTTTACTATTTCGACAGGAAAATTCTTTGGTGCGCATTCTGTAGGTAGCCAATCGTAGGTGCTCATCTGTGCTTTGCAGTTGGAAAAGAAAATCAGTAGGAAGAGGGCGAAAGCGGAATGATGTTTCATATTACCCTGGATAGACTTTACGTTCACGTTTACCGGTCATAACATTGCCAGTGTCAAACCGAGGCGCCATACCGAGCGCGCCGTAGTAAGCGGAAAAATGAAAATATTTGCTGCGCAAAGCTTTAAGCGTACTGGTTTCTGTTTTCCAGTTGCCTGTCCCATCGGGAGTTAACACACTATAAATCTTTGTCAATGTGGCATCGCTCTTAGGAATGCCATCGCTAATATCCAACTTCTTGTTGAAATTCAGCCCTTGCTTTGCGGCCCAGGTGGCCATAATGTGTAGTGGGATTCTGCTATAGGTATTCCGCAATCCGGTACGATTTATTTTCAGTTCATTGAAGAAATTCGGGCCAACAATCTGTTTTTCGTCGCTACACCAACCTTGAGTAAGCAACCATTGTTTATCTGCAGCCAAGCGCTTCCGTGTTGCTTCCCTTATGGAGCTAGTCAGACCAGAACTATCAATATCAAGCACCTGCAAGTTTTTTTCTTCCAAATTATCGCAATAGCCTCCTCCAATATCGGAATGAACACCGGGCAGGGAAATCTCTTTGCTTCCTTTGCTCTTGATGTCTGTCAATGGGAAGTGCTCCCGGTATTCATCGGCGGCAGTAAGATGTAACACACTGGCTGCTTTGGCTACCGAGTCCAACTTTAAGTCTTCTGTGTCATCTGTAATGTCGAATCCATAAGATGCCACGGTATCAAATAACCCTGCAAAACAGACTTCAACCTTGTCAATTTTATAATTCTTAGCAGCTATTCTTTTGGAAAGCTTAGAATCTGGATCTGTAAGGGCCTTATAAATACAATATCGCGCAGCCGCGGCTCCTCTACTGAAGCCGATAACATCTAATCTTAAATTTTGAATCCACATATCCGGGTTATCGACTTTGTCCACTAGATCCAATAACTTTTTTAGGCCATTATCTACTTTGACTTTAATACCCGCTAAACCGCGTCCTTCAACCAAGCCCTGAGGAATATCCCCTCTTCCGTTTTGAGTACCAATCCCCTCGATATAAATTTTAAAATGCCGGTTAAACCCAGGGCTATTTTCCAGCAGATAGTTGGACAGTTTTGACACATTTGAATAAGCATTATCGTAGCTCTCGCTAAAGGCGTGATTCGACTTGTAGATTTGATCATTACTAAGCCGGTGGGCGGTGTTGGTCTGATTATTACCAGTTCCATCAAAAAAGAGACTAGCCCGAATGGTGACCGGCTTCTTCTTTGTTTGTTCGTTCTTTTCGTTTGCCCGGCAGACAGCCACGCAATTTGGGGATTCTTCGGCCATAGTTATTCAAATTCTTTAGAAAATTTGGAGCGTAATTGGTTGCAGTTTGTAGCTCCCAGACATTACACAATTTAAAAAGTCTTCTGTGCGTCGTGATTCCGAATGGCTATCGATTGAGAGTATATCATTCAAGCAATCAGGAAGGGGAACGGCGAGCTGGTATTCAACAAGAATATTGATGATTTGGCGGATATTTTGCCCAATTGTGATCCGATACGTTTTGCATAAATCAAGCACCACTCTAATGAATTCATTAATTGAATCATGTGCTTTACCTTCGATAAATTCCGGATATTTCTGAGCCAATTTCTTACTAACGTCAGCAATAAAGCGCGTCTCACGCTGCTTTTGCATCTGGAACAATTGCTTTTTTTTAATCACCATAATCCTTCAGGTTTTCTTTTTTTAGATGAACAAGCCATTGAAGATAAGTAGGAAGAAATAAACTACAATAAATCAGGTAGCTATCCCATAATAACTTTAGGAGAAAATTTAAATAAGTGAAAAGGTTCCCGACAATTATTGCCAAAAATATTACGGCTGAATCCGTGTTCTAGTTCGTCTGACTCCATACAAACTTGCACGATCCCCATTAGGAAACAAGCTACAATTCAAGTTTGAGGAAATGTCCGGTATGACTGGCTTTTACTTTTGCTACTTCTTCCGGAGTGCCGCAGGCCACAACTGTTCCGCCGCCGCTCCCTCCTTCGGGACCCATGTCCAATACATAATCGGCTACTTTAATCACGTCGAGGTTATGTTCAATTACGAGGACCGTATTCCCCCTATCCACCAAGCGATCCAATACGGAAATCAGGTGACGAATATCTTGAAAATGCAGGCCGGTTGTCGGCTCATCTAAAATGTAAATTGTCTTTCCGGTATCTCGTTTGCCCAATTCTGTTGCGAGCTTCACGCGCTGAGCCTCGCCACCAGATAGGGTGACCGCATTCTGCCCGAGCGTGATATAGCCGAGTCCAACATCCTGCAATGCCTTGATCCGTCGATGTAACCAGGGCACATTAATAAAAAACTCCACGGCATCATCAACCGTCATGTTGAGGACATCATAAATGCTTTTTCCCTTGTAGCGAATTTCTAGTGTTTCGCGGTTGTACCGCCGCCCTTGGCAGGTCTCGCAGGGCACAAAAACATCCGGCAGGAAGTTCATCTCAATCACACGGATGCCACCACCTTTACATTCCTCGCAGCGCCCTCCCTTCACATTAAACGAAAATCGCCCTGCATTATATCCACGAATTTTGGCTTCCGGCACTTGTGCAAACAGGCTTCGGATTTCGGTAAAGAAACCACAATAAGTAGCAGGATTGGAACGTGGCGTACGCCCGATGGGGCTTTGATCGATCTCTATCACTTTGTCCAAATATTCCAAGCCTTCAAAGCTGCTATAAGGCAAGGGCAACGCTTTAAAATTGTGATAGCAATGCTTTCCTAAAATAGGATAAAGTGTTTCATTGATCAGCGTGCTTTTGCCGCTTCCCGACACGCCTGTAACAGCAATGAAGCTGCCCAAGGGTAATCGAATGCTCACATTTTTCAGATTGTTGCCTGATACCCCATTGAGCTGAATAAAATGACCATTGCCTGTTCTTCTATTTTGGGGTACCTCAATCCTAAGTGTATTGTTGAGATAACCTGCAGTGATGGTGTTGGTGGCAAGCATTTGTTGCGGTGTGCCTTGGCTCACCACTCGGCCACCGTGAAGGCCAGCAGCCGGACCGATATCAATCAGATGATCTGCAGCTAGCATGATGTCTTTGTCGTGTTCCACAACAAGCACAGAATTTCCACTATCTCTAAGATTTTTCAGCGCTTGAATGAGGCGATGGTTGTCGCGCTGATGAAGGCCAATGCTTGGTTCATCCAAGATATAGGTAATGCCGGTGAGTTGGGATCCAATTTGTGTCGCTAAGCGAATGCGTTGACTCTCGCCACCGCTCAACGACCTGGTTGGCCGATCAAGGCTCAGGTAGTGCAAACCCACGTCCAACAAGAAGTGTAGCCGATCACGAATTTCTTTAAGTATGTCTTTGGCAATTACATTTTGCTTGGCTGATAGGCGTTCTTCAAGGCCGGACATCCAGCTTTGCAACTCTTGTAGTGAAAGTGCGGATAGTTCTGCAATGTTCTTACTATCAACTTTAAACCAGAGGCTTTCCCTGCGAAGGCGGGCGCCCTGGCATTCCGGGCAGGATTGAAGTTGCATAAACCCTTCCGCCCAGTCCCGTACATACTCCGATGTGGACTCATGGAAATAGCGCAGCACCATATTGAGAATTCCTTCAAAATTATGTCGGGTCAGATCCTGCCGATAGGGTGTTGTCTCGTCCTGCACATAGGTAATCACCCCTTCCTCATTACCATAGAGTAAAATATTCTTCTGCTCTTCGCTGAGCTTAGCTACAGGTTCATTTACATTAATCTTATTCTTCCTTGCCACCTGCATTGCCTGCTGGAATACTCCCGCTTCCCGCTCTGTACCCAAAGGCGCAATACCGCCCTCTTTAATGCTTTTGTTGCTATCCGGCAGCACTTCAGCCATGTTCAATTGATACACGCTTCCGAGGCCTTTGCAATGGGGGCAGGCGCCGTACGGAGAATTGAAGGAAAAACTATTGGGTGAAGGTTCTTCATAGGAAATACCAGTATCGGCACACATAAGGAGCTTGCTGAATTGGGCTACTTGATTGGTATCGACATCCAGAATAAACATCAACTCTTTCCCTACTTGCATGGCCTGTTGCACAGAGGCACTAAGACGTGCGCCAGATTCATCATCTACAACAATCCGATCCACGACCAGCTCGATATCATGGATCTTGTAGCGATCCACCTGCATCTTCTCTTTTAGCTCTTTTATTTCACCATCTATACGAACACGCAAATAGCCTTGCTTGCGCAATTGTTCAAAAAGTTCCCGATAATGACCCTTGCGTCCGCGCACGATAGGCGCGAGCAAAACGATACGCTTTTGCGCAAAATTTTCCTTGACATGGGCAACAATTTCATCTTCGGAGAAACGAGCCATCTTCTTCCCCGTATTGTATGAAAAGGCTTCCCCTGCACGGGCAAAGAGCAGCCGCATAAAATCATAAACCTCAGTGACGGTTCCAACCGTAGAGCGAGGATTTCGATTTGTCGTTTTTTGTTCAATAGAAATGACGGGTGATAGTCCACTGACGGTGTCCACATCCGGTCGCTCCAAATCGCCCATAAACTGACGAGCATACGCCGAGAAGCTCTCCATGTAGCGGCGTTGTCCTTCAGCAAAAATGGTATCAAAGGCCAGACTAGACTTGCCTGAACCCGAAATGCCGGTAATAACAACCAATTGGTTTTTGGGAATGGAAAGGTCAATATTTTTCAAATTGTGCACCCGCGCACCAAGGATTTCGATATTTTCTTGACCAACAATGGGCTCAGTTTCTCGTTCAGACATGATAAGGACTGCAATTTACTTTAGGAAATCGGGGGTGATGAAATTTACCTGCATTCCGAGGACGCAATAGCTAATTTGGCACTTACTCGGGTTGCGCTCCAACTGCGAAATGAGCTTATTCCGCACTTCCAGAACGGTTGTAGCAGGCCCTTGGCTGGCAATTCCCTACCTCACTTATTTTTGCGCCTTCATGAAAGGTTCATTTTCCGGCATTTTACTTGGGCTATCTCTACTCATTGTCGGAGGATGTGCCAATATCGTACCACCCTCCGGTGGACCGAAAGATGAGACAGCACCCAAGCTCATCAGCATTAGTCCTGCCGATTCCCAACTCAATTCGAGAGTCACAGAATTAGTACTTCGCTTTGATGAATACATCACACTCAACGACCCCACTGCCCAAATTCAAATCGCGCCTTTACTACCACAGGCACTTGAAGTCACGGCACAGCTCCGCTCAATAAAGATTAAGATTCCCGATTCACTCCTTGAGCCCAATACGACCTACCGTTTAAGCTTTGGCACTGCTATTCGCGACCTCCATGAGGGCAATATCTATCAAAGTAATGGGTATGTCTTTTCTACCGGCAATTATTTTGACTCCCTGAGCCTTCAGGGCTCGGTGCTTAATGCCGCTACAGGACTACCTGATAGTGCCGCAACACTCCTACTCTATTCGGCCAATGTAAGCGATAGTGCAATTACGCGGCAGAAACCCCGATACACCACCCATGTTGGCGCTTTAGGCAATTTTCAACTTTCCGGATTGCCGGCAGGTCAATTCAAACTCTTTGCATTGAGGGATGAAAATCACAACCTGCTTTTTGACGGTAGTAATGAATGGGTCGGATTCTCAGACACCGTGATTACCCTTGGATCCGGGGCTGCTCATGCTATTAAGCTCTACACCTTTCCCCAAGCCCTTCAAGCTGCGGACAGCAATAGCTCGGTTGCTTCCGAAAGCAAAACTCGTTTTGGCTCCCTTGCTTCTCGAAAGGAAAGGACAACAAAGCTCAGTCCTGGACATTATGAAGTGCTCGTGGACACCACACAACAGGAAAAACGAACGCAAGACCTAAACAGTACCATTGAAATTCATCTAGGCCGAAAATTGCAGGCCGGGTTAAAAAGCCAGCACATCTTCCTTAGTGCTGATAGTGCCGGGATGACGGTGGAAATGCCCTTTCAAATTGAAAAAGACACTACCGGTTTGCTTTACCGACTAAAGGTTGATTGGCTTGAAAACACCCGCTACACCTTACGGCTACAAAAAGGATTTGCCCAAGACAGCAATGGCAATGACCTAATGCCCGGTAGATTCAGCTTCCGTACAAAACGAGATGATGATTATGGAAAGCTGCAAATTCATCTCCCGACCAGCTATTATCGCGAGGGCTATATCCTACAAGTGAGTAATAATGTGGATACTGTTTACCAGGCGCCCATTTCGGATACGATGGTTCAGCTAAACCGCCTGCCGCCCGGCAACTACACCCTTCGCGTGATCGGTGACAAGAATAAGAATGGCCGATGGGATGCCGGTAACCTCTTTCTAAAAATCCAACCGGAACTTGTCATTCCCTATGATCAAAACATCAACCTAAAAGCCGGTTGGGAACAACAGATAGACTTTATACCGACCCGAAGAAAGCCAAAAATGGAGGATAGATTCAGATAAGCTAAAAAAGAAGTAGTAGTTTCCAACGCGGTTCGCTGCTTTTATAGCTGGTAGAATAAAATCCCCCATATTATCACCTTCAACTAATTTGATATTTGCAATCATGAAAAAACAACTGCTTGCTGCCGCGCTCTTACTCTCCGGCGCGGCAATGGCTCAGGAAAACTTCAGCCCCGAGAAACTATGGTCGCTCGGACGGTGCTCCGCCGAAGAGCTGAATACCGCCGGAACCAAACTTTATTTTAGTGTAAAATACACGGACTGGCAAACGGAAAAGAGCCGCGTCACTCATTATCAAATGCCGCTAACGGGAACGGGCAGTATTGCTGAAACCCGCGTAAAAACAGGCTACACTGTTGTACAGCGTGATGGAGACGTTTGGTATGCCACCTATGACGGTAGTCTCTTCCGGGGAGGGAATGGTGAAAGTTGGACGCCAATTTATGATGGACTTAAGGATGCCGGAGAAGTGCGCGTGTCGCCGGATGGCAAATCGGTAGCATTTGTAAAAGAAGTACTGGTGAAACCTGTGGACGGCACCGACCTCTACCCAGATTTGCCCAAAACAACCGCCAAAGTCTATCGCACACTCAACGATCGACATTGGGATACTTGGGAGGATGGTAAATACAAGCACATTTTTGTTGCCGATATCAAGTTTGGTGCTCCCGCCACCGATATCATGAAGGACGAACCCTATGATAGTCCACAAATGCCTTTTGGAGGGAGTGAAGACTTTCGTTGGACACCGGACAGCAAAGGGCTTGTATATGTCTGCAAGAAAAAATATGGCACGGATTACGCTACAAGTACGAACACCGACATCTTTCATTATGACCTCAAAAGCAAGGAGACTACCAATTGGACCTCCGGTCGCATGGGCTATGATGTAAGTCCAATTTTCTCCCCCGATGGGCGGCGAATGGCTTGGCTCAGTATGCGGCGTGATGGCTACGAGGCCGACAAGAACGACTTGATTGTGATGGACACCAAAAATGGAACGATGCTCAAAGCCAACCTCACTTCGGCTTGGGATGGTACCGTTGATGGTTTCATTTGGAGCAGAGACTCCAAGAGCATTTACTTCAATGCCGCATGGCGAGGCACGATGCAATTATTCCAAGTTGAAGTACCCAATAATCTCATGGTTCGGATGATTCCACACTTGCGCAAGGTGACTTCCGGCAAGTTTGACATTGCAGGACTGGTGGGGCAAGCCGCCAATGATGAAATTATAGTGAGCCGTACAGACATGAACACTGCTGCAGAATTATGGGCTGTAAGCCCAAGTGGTGCCATGCGTCCCCTCACCCATACCAATGACGCAGCGTACAGCAAAATAGTACCGAGCGAAACTGAGCTACGTATGGTTAAAACTACCGACAACAAAGAGATGGGGGTATGGGTAGTCTATCCACCCAATTTTGATAAAAACAAAAAATACCCAACACTACTCTATTGTCAGGGAGGCCCGCAAAGTGCACTAACCCAATTCTATTCCTTCCGTTGGAATTTTGCCCTCATGGCGGCTCAAGGCTATATAATTGTGGCGCCCAATCGTAGAGGCATGCCCGGCTGGGGAGTAGAATGGAATGAAGCTATTTCCGGAGATTGGGGTGGCCAAGCCATGAAAGATTACCTAAGCGCGATTGATGCCGTGGCTGAAGAACCCTATGTGGACAAGAACCGATTGGGCTGTATTGGGGCCAGCTATGGCGGCTATAGCGTATTTATGCTTGCAGGAATTCATAACAATCGCTTTAAAACCTTCATTGCCCATGATGGCGTTTTTGATACCAAAAGCATGTATGGCACCACCGAAGAGATATGGTTCACCAATTGGGACGGCGGTGGTCCTTATTGGAAAGTGCCCACACCAAAGGCTTATACGGACTTCAACCCATCGAACTATGTCGCTAAATGGAACACGCCTATCATGATTGTACAAGGTGGTATTGACTACCGAGTACCCATTGAGCAAGGCCTGGAAGCCTTTCAAGCGGCGCAACTTCGAGGCATCAAGAGTAAATTGCTCTATCTCCCCAATGAAAACCACTGGGTACTGCATCCCCAAAATGCTTTGGCCTGGCAACGGGAATTTTTTGGTTGGCTGAAGGAGACCTTGTAAGTATTTCTAAGCATCATTTTTAAAAAGAAGCTATTTCACAATACTAGAAATAGCTTCTTTTTTTTGCCGCGATCCCCGGCTTTTCACTGCAATCTTTGCCCCCTAGCGGAGGGCCCCTCATTTGTTGAGGTGGCCTGTCCCATCGCTTGTCGACGGGAGATTTCCGTTGCAATCCGGCGCGGTAGGGAACGGGAGCAACTCAATTTTCGGTAACGAAGTAGCCGCCTTAAAACCATCAGAACATTATCCAATCATTCCATTTTTCAGAAAAACTCCATTTTTACAAGGCCAAAAAATACATGGAAAAAGAACAAGCCTTAAAAATTTTCACCGAACTAGCCAGTACGATCAATGAAGCCAGCATTTCCAAAATGTTTGGCTGCACCTGTATCAAAGCGCCCAATGGCAAAGCGGCAGCTTTTATAAAAGAAGACAAGCTTGTGGTAAAACCTCCGAAAGACCGAATAGAAATACTCTTAAAAAGTGGCTACGCAATGTTCTCCCCAATGGGTAAGGAGCGCCCAATGAATGGCTGGATTGAGATCCCATTTGAAGAAGCTGAATCGTGGCCGTCGTATCTGGAAGAGGCGTTCAATTTTGTAGAAGCGCTTTAGGTTTATTTGAATAAAAGTAACCTAATAAATAGAGGGCTTTAAATGCCCCTTTTGGCAAAACACTTCTTTGAGCTTTACCCCTGACAAATTCGGGATTTTTGTAGCCCTTTTGTAAAAAGGCAGGCTCTCTCCATGCATTCATTTTAGGTTTCATTAACTTAGTCAACACGAGAAGAATATATACTTTACTGACTCCCTAGCCAATTACTAAAAGGTCACACAAATTGCATGAAATCAACATTTTACACAGCAGCGATAGCCCTATCCATATTTGGATGCTTTACAGATACCCAGGCGCAAATTAGCGGAAGCATAAATGTCCCAAGCAGCAATTATCCAAGTTTGGCAGCCGTGATCGATTCATTGAACGCTCAAGGCCTTGGCCCATCCGGAGCAAGCATAAATTTCAATCCAACTCAGGCAGAAATTACACCAGTGGGCGGCTATGTATTGGGCTCTAGCACACTCAATGCCTCATTGTCCGCGAGTCGGCAATTGACCTTCCATGGGAATGGACATACGCTCTACGCCAATACCGGACAAAACACCAGTTCGGATGCGATCTTCAGCATTCAGGGCGCAGACTATGTAACGATTGATGGATTCCGCCTCAAAGACTCTAGTGCCCACCTCAACGCAACTACAAAAGCGGAATGGGGAATAGTATTGTGCAAACGTCAAGGTACTGGCGCAATTGATGGATGCCAACATAACATCATCCAAAACTGCATCATAGAATTGGATGGCAGCTATAGTAAAACCGTTGGCATCTATGGTAAACCCACAACCATTAATTCCACCAATATTTTACCGGCAACGGGCATCAATAAAGGCAGTACCAATAGCTTCAATAGCTTCTATGGCAATCAAATTAGTGGCGTAACCAATGCTATTCTTTTAGAAGGATTTTCGGCTCCCGGATACTATGATCAAGCAAATGAAATTGGCGGCATATCAGCCAATCTCGGCAATACATTCATTATTGGTGGTGGAGGCAATACTTCCATTGGAATTCAGACAAAATTCGACAGTATCATCACTATTCAACACAATCAATTTTCAATTGCGGCAAGTCAAGGCGATGCGAGTGTATATTTCTATCTACCCTCAAGTGGCAGAGGCAATTTGACTTTTTCGGACAACCACATAGATATTAGTGGCCAGCAACAGACGGCCAGTGTTTATGGCTTTTATAACCTTGGGAATCATAGTGATGCCGGTAATGCAGCGGGGCAATTGCAGTCCACCCATACGCTTACTAACAATAGTATTAGTGGAAGCCAGCCCAGCCTGAGTAGTGGAAGTGTCTTTGGTATCTTTTCTAAAAATGCTTGGGCAAAAACGACGACAATTGCGTCCAATTCGCTAAACGAAATCAACCTAGGAAATGCCACCGGTACTTTCTATGGACTTTATGGAGAAGGTGTGGGGAATATAAAGTTCAACAACAACCAATTTCTACATTTTAGCAAACTCGGGAATAAAGGAAGTTCCGCCTTGTTCACAGCACATCACGAAAGTGCAGCCTTTGGTACGCTGGAGGCTTCGGATAATGTAATAAGAGGCGTAAATGCCACGGATCTGCTTACGTGTTATAATTTCAGCGGCTCCCTAACTCCGCCGATTGCCGGCAATAATGCTGCAACATTGATTGCGCAGCACAATGTACTGGATAGTGTCACGCTATCCGGAGTTAAAAATGCCGGAGTATTCTGTAACATGGGACAGGGAGGGCATGAGGGTTCTATCATTTCCCATGATACAATCACGAACATTCACATTACAAATACAGCGGCCAACACCGTGGAAATCACGCTAGGGATGGGAAGCCAAGCAGACAGCAACTATTTGTCTCGATCGCACTATATCGCCAACATTTCCGGAGTAGGTACCGCCACCGAAATCCGAGCCAAGCTCGGCTGGGCAACGTCCGTGTTGGATAGTTGTACCATAGAGCATATCAGCTTGACCGGCAAAAAAAGCGCTATAGATTTAAAATTGGGAGAAAGCTCCAGCGGTGACATCAGCCACAATCTGCTTCAGGACTGGACGCTAGCCGGAGGAGCTACAGTCAATTTAGCTTTCGCAATGACGCACACGGGTACATTCCGGTACAATACCATCAGAAATATAATTGTACTGGATAGTGGAAGTTTTATCGGCACAGGGCCGAGCGCATTCTATTCCAAATTGGAGTATGACCATAATCGCTGGGAGCATATCACCGTTGATTCCGGCACGCTTCAGCTAATTGGAACTTCGAATATCGGTGCCAATTGTATCATTCACGACAATATCCTGAACGACATTACACTTGGGCGTAGTAATATGACCCCATTAATAAAATGTTTCGACAATAATGGAACCACTCTTGTGTTCAACAATTCAATTTCGGGAATCAGACTTCGTAGCGGCGTCAATGTAGAAATACCAGCGGCAGTGAGCCTCCAAGGGGCAAACAAGTACCTAATTTACAACAACACGATCGGCATTGATTCGACCGCAAACCCGGGAAATGATTTTTGTCTCAGTGGTATTGTCTATGAAAATCAGAGCCAACTTGAGCTCCGCAACAACATCATCAACTTAAATCAAAAATCGGGAACGAATGGCTACCTCGCGACCCTGCGAAGAGCTTCAGGAACTAGTGGGCAAGCACCCTTAAACTTCCTTGCGAGCAGCGACAACAATATCTATCACGTTCCGCATGGTGCAAATGCTTGGCTATATGCGGAAGGGGATTTAGCATCCGGCTTGGTCAATAAATTCAATCTAAATAATGACCCACAGTTCAACACTTCATGTGGTCTATTCAAAGCCTTTATCGGTCATGATCATCTTAGTGGTTCTGAAGACAACCTGCACCCAGGAAGCATTTCGGGGACAGTAGCACCGAGCGGAACTTCATTGGCGAAGCAAAGTGCAAGAACCACCCACTCAGTTGCTGATTCTGCCGATCTCAATGGTGTGTTCCGTCCGACCTTATTTGATATTGGGGCCTTGCAGTTTAGTGGAACAACTCAGGATAGTGTTGGCCCGTCGATCCACATCATCAAGAAGCAAGTCACGAGCTATTGTATCAATTGCCCAGACACGATCATGGCAATCATTCAGGATGTCTCTTTGGTCGATACTTCTTCCGCCAATGCACCTAGGCTCTACTACAAAATGGCTTTAGACTCCAACACTTTCCTCGGGAATACGAGTAGTAATAATGGTTGGAAATTTGTGCCGCCAAGTGTAATTGTTGGGGACACTTTTGTTTTTCATCTGGACTGTACCAAGTTTCGTACTACCCTCAGCTATGGCGATTCTATCAGCTATTTCATCATAGCACAAGACAGAAATGGCAGCCCTAAAGTCAATTCAGAAAAGGTATCCTTCAGTACCTGCCCTAGCTCTGTAGCCCTTACCAGTGCCAACTTCCCAACGCTCAACTGGCCAATTGTAAACGGGTATAGGATACTGCCTACCCCAACACTTTTTCACGTCAATGCCTTCCCAATGTCCGCTTGTGAAAATGGAGCCACTACGCTTTCTATTTATCCGAAACCGGCAGGCACGCAAGTGCAATGGCAAAGTGCCAGTCTAAGTGGTAGCTTCTCCAATATTAGCGGGGCCAATGCTGATACATTTGCTACCGGAATATTATCAACAACTAAGCGCTATCGTGCTCAAATTTTTTGCAGCGGCAGCTTACTGGCCACCACCGATATTGATACCTTCTTTATTGCTCATCCTACCCTATCCGGTACTGTCGGCGATACACTTTGTGGCTATGGAACGGCAACGCTTCAGGCCACCACAAGCACGCCTAGCGTTATCCCTAAATGGTTTGCAAGTGCCAATAGTGGCACCCCGCTTCATTATGGAACCAGCTTTACGACGCCCAATATTTCCAGCACCACAACTTACTTTGTTACTGCTAGCTCTATTGGGACTACTAGTGCTTCAGTTGGGCTTCATACGCCGGGTGTTCAAGCTGAAACTATGTACAATTATGGACTTGAAATAAAATTGTACGGCCCAAAAACTACTTTCTACAGCACTACCGTATATCCGCAAGGCTCCGGCACGATGAATGTCGAGCTTACTGACTTACAAACCGGCAGTCCGGCAAAAGACATTCACGGCAATAACATTCCCATTCGAAGCTTTGTCGTATCTGGAAATGGGACAAAAGCCACACCGAACGTACTCAATCTAAATTGGGTGGATATATTACCCGGCAGCTACTCAATAAACATAGTCTTAGGTGGCTATACGGCTGGACTCTACCTTGGATTTGAATACAATTTAAACCTTCAATATCCTTATCAGACCACCGGTACTTGTGCGGAAATAGTAGGGCCTACCTACAACAATGCACCCTATCCATACGACTATTACTACTACTTTTTCTACGACAATATTGTCTCTTGTGATTGCGATTCTATTGGAAGAATTCCGGTAACAGCAATGGTGACACCTGCACCAGCAATTACCCTCTCCAATCCTGCCTATCCGGGTATTTGCACCGGACAGTCTGCGGTTCTTAGTGTGAGCTCGATCAACTCGGGCTATTCTTACACTTGGACACCCGGAAGCCTCAGCACGAGTAGCATCACGGTGAGCCCTACCAACACGACACTTTATCAGGTAGTCGCCCACGATGCCAGCACGGGCTGCACGGCAATTGATTCCACACTCTTGTACGTAGATAGCATTCCTTCAACGCCAATAATTACGCCACACAATCCAACGATTTGTGCGGGCAGTGCCATTAAGCTAAGTGCTCAAACTAAGACTTCTGTTAGTTGGACACCTATCGCCTACTTATTTCAAGACAGCATTCTGGCAATTCCTGTTTCTTCTTCAGATACCGGTGCGCAGGTGTTTGCTGCTCCAGATAGTACCCATAGCTATATTGCCATTGCAAGGGCTCATGGGTGCTCCTCGTTACCCTCCAGTCCCGATACGATATTCGTTTTGACCGGCCCCGATGTCACGCTTACTCTGAGTGGATCAGATACTGTCTGCTCCGGCGATTCGGCACAGCTTTGCGTCCCGAATCATCTGCATCAACAATATCAGTGGTACTACAATGACACCGTGCTTTCGGGTGCTACACAGCCTTGCCTGCTTGCGGGCCATTCGGGGCTTTACTATGTCCGGGTTCAAGACAGTAGTACGGGCTGTGTTAGTATTTCAAAAGCTCGTACGATTTATATTTTACCCGCACCCACAGCAACGATCACGAGTATAAACGACTCCATATTTTGCATAGGTGGTGAGGACACGTTAGTCTGTTCCGGAACCGGGATAGTGCAGTATCAATGGTTGCGAAACAAGCTGCCGATTAGTGGGGCGATCAAATCTGTTTTTGTAGCAAATAGCTCGGGTAGCTATACTTGTGTAGGAACGAATGCGAATGGCTGTCATGATACCAGCAATGCCATTCAGACACAAGCTATCGCGCCCAATGTATCCGTTAGCTCCGCAGGACCATTAAGCATTTGCACTGGTGGTACAGTCAATCTTCAAGCGACGGCTGCACCAAGCTACAGCTATGTTTGGTACCAAGGTGGCATACTTCTACCCGGACAAACGTTTAACACATTCAACGCCACAACCAGTGGTAGTTACTATGTGCGTATCGTGGATGCTTCAACCGGCTGTGCAGACACCTCTAGGCATTTTACAATCAATATTGGTAGCACTCCCTCAGCTTCCGTCCGCCCAACTGGATCCATCAATATTTGTGCGGGTGACAGTGCCAGACTCGTTACCAATACCGACCCTGGGCTGCATTACCAATGGAAAAATGGCGGGGTGAATATTACACCCGGTGGCCAGGACTCTGTATTGTGGGTTACGGCTACCGGCAGCTATTCTGTAGTGGTGAGTGTAGTGGCTATGCCTTCTTGCAAGGATTCCAGCGCAGTGGCTACCCATGTTACTGTTCATGCCTTGCCTAGCGCCACAACCACCATTTCAGGAGGCAATACAATTTGCCAAGGCGACAGTATTGTGTTGCAAACGAGCCCGACTAGCGGAATGCATTATCAATGGTTGGTCAACGACACCCTTACTGGGAAATCAGATACTACTCGACGCTTTGTTGCGCGCAAGTCCGGCAGTTATACTGCGCTTTTAGTTGATACCGCTACCGGCTGCGCAGACACCTCCAACAACATTGTTGTTACCGTGAATCCCATACCACCGATTAAAATATTGAGTGCTGCCGTGGTTCAATTATGTGGCAACGACTCGGTTGTGCTCCAAAGCAATATCAGCAGCAATACCCAATACACCTGGTATAAGAACGGAACGGCAATTATCCCTTCAAGTACCGGTGCTAGTTATGTGGCTAAGTCAGCAGGATGGTACTCCGTTACCGTCATTGATTCTTCCACACATTGTCAAGCCAGCTCGGCAGCCATCAGCGTTCTGGTGGATTCGCTACCAATTGCCGCCATTCGACCTGCGGGCCCCATCACCATTTGCGCTTCAAACCCGATAAGCATCTACAGTACCTACATAGATTCCACCTTGAACTATCAATGGCGACGCAATGGGAGCGATATAATTGGAGCGATACAAGACAGCCTCATCACCAATCTAGCCGGGCAATATGTATTAGTCTTGACAAAAAAGCTAAGCGGCTGTGTAGATACATCCTTGCCGTTATCCATTAGTATGACCACTACGCCAAGCGCTACAATCACAGCCATTGGAAAAACAAAAGTCTGCTTTGGCGACACCGTGAAGTTAAAAGCAAACACTGGTGTTGGTTATACCTACGAATGGGCGCATAATGGCATTGTGTTGCCTGGGCAAAACTCAGATAGTCTGTCCGCGTACCTGCCGGGAACCTATACCGTACTTGTCAAAAAGACTCAGTATTGTAGCACACAGTCCTCAGGATTTTCAGTGCAGATTGACAGTCTGCCGCCTGCCTTTATCAGCTATACCAATACCGACATCTGTTTCGGTGATTCTGTACTACTGCAAGCCAACACCGGCATAGGCTATCAATATACTTGGAACAATGGGGGTAGCACGCTTCCGGACACGTTGGATCATATCTGGGTGAGCACATCCGGCAGCTACGAAGTACGCATTCAAGACAGCAACGGCTGTAGTAATCTGTCCGGTACGGTAACCACAACGCTGCATCCGCTCCCGACCCCTATTCTTACGCTCAGCAGCAATGTATTTAGTACCACCATGTCCTACTGGCACTATCAATGGTACCGGAATGATACACTTTTGCTTGGCGAGACCAATCGGAACTATTCTGCAAGCGGTCATGGCCTATTTCATGTAGTGGTTACAGACAGCTTTGGTTGTGAAGCTGCTTCTACAAAGTGGTTCTTTTCATTGGCAGTACCGCGCAGCTACCAAGCTGTCTCGGTGCAGGTGTACCCCAATCCTGTAACAGATATTCTGAATATTGAAGCCTCAATTCCGGTAAGCCTAAACTTGAAAGATGCACTTGGGAAAACGGTGCTGGAAGGCTATCAAACAAAACAACTAAATCTATCGCGCCTACCTCAGGGAAGCTATCAACTCCAGATTACTGATAGTTCCGGACGAATCATCCGCGTGGAAAAAATTCTGAAAGTCGCTCGCTAACACGAACACTATTTCAAGCCCACTTTCTAGTTCTAACAAAACAGGGAGTGGGCTTTTCCTTTAGATAAGAAGAAAGGGTTGTAGGCGCGCAGCACAAGTGTTTTGGCCCAGGCGCCGATGGACTATGCCCCGGATTGACTAGTCTTAAACTCACTCGTAAAATGGAATTCAATATCCGGATTATTCTGCCGTTCTGTATTGAGGAACCATTCGCTCTGTGCCAGATACACCAAGTTACCATCTTTATCGGTCATGATATTGGCGGGCTTGTACTTGGCAAAATCCTCCACCTTTTTCTTATCACCGGTGATCCAGCAAGCCTTGTAAAATGATAATGGCATGAAGGCGCAAGAAGCCCCATATTCTTGCAAGAGGCGATATTGAATCACTTCAAATTGCAATTCCCCCACGCAGCCAATCACCTTCCGATTGCCACCATGTTGGGTAAATAATTGCGCCACTCCTTCATCGGTGAGCTGACTGATTCCTTTCTCCAGTTGCTTGGTCTTCATTGGGTCTTTGTTCACCAATTCCTTGAAAATCTCCGGAGAAAAAGTAGGGATACCGGTAAACTGTAGCAGTTCGCCTTGGGTCAGTGTATCCCCAATTTTGAAATTTCCTGTATCAAATAGGCCGACCACATCACCAGGATAAGCTTCCTCAATGATATCCTTTTCACGAGCCAAGAACGAATAAGGATTGGAAAATCGAACATCCTTTTCGAGTCGGGTATGCTTATAATAAGTATTCCGCGCAAAGCGACCCGAACAAACGCGCAAAAAGGCAATCCTATCGCGATGGCGCGGATCCAAATTGGCATGAATCTTAAAAATGAACCCTGTGAATTTCTCCTCCTCAGGCTTTACGAAACGCTTGTCAGTAGCGCGTCCTAGCGGTACCGGCGCAATGGTAATAAACGTTTCCAAAAGCTCCCGAACACCAAAATTATTCACCGCAGAACCGAAGAACACAGGAGCTATCCCACCTGCACGATAATCCTGCCGATCCAACTCGCCATATACCCCATCCAGCAGTTCCACATCTTCGCGGAGTTGCTTCGCATCCCGCGCACCGATATGACGATCCAAGCTCGAGTCGGCTAAATCTTCAATGGGGATCGAATTATCTTCTTGTGATTTCTGACCGGCAGTGAAGAGCAAAAGGCTTTTTTGATGGAGGTCGTACACACCTTTGAACTCTTTACCGCTGTTGATTGGCCAGGTCATCGGGTGTAGCGTAAGTTTCAGCTCCTTCTCAATCTCATCCAGTAGGTCAAAGGGCAACTTCCCATCCCGATCCATCTTGTTGACAAAGACAATGACCGGCGTATCGCGCATCCGGCACACCTCAACCAGCCTTCTCGTCTGTTCTTCCACCCCGTTTACAGAGTCGATCACGAGAATAACGGAATCAACCGCCGTAAGTGTCCTGTAAGTATCCTCGGCAAAGTCCTTGTGTCCGGGTGTATCTAGGAGGTTGATCAAGGTATCTTGATACTCAAAGCTCATGACAGAAGTCGCTACCGAGATCCCCCTTTGGCGCTCAATCTCCATAAAGTCGCTCGTAGCATGCTTCTTAATCTTATTGCTTTTCACCGCGCCCGCCACCTGAATCGCCCCACCAAAAAGGAGCAACTTTTCCGTTAGCGTCGTCTTCCCCGCATCGGGGTGAGAGATGATTGCAAAGGTTCTCCGACGGGCAATTTCTTTTTCAAACATGGCAATATTGTATTCAAAGCGTGCAAGAAAGCTCCACCAGAAGCGTAGGGGATTCGCAACGCAATATCATTTTATAAGTGCGCGAAGGTCGCAGAAAAAAAACTGCCAAAACAAAGAAATTGCAACAACAAGAGTAAGGGTAATTAGGCCGCATGGCGAAGCCACCGCGCTTTCCACTCCAATTTTTGCGCCCTATCGGGACGCAAAAGATTTCCGTTACAATCGCTTGCGGAGGGAGCCAACATACAGCTCACAATTTCAATAAAAGCAAATCCATCAATCTTGAAAATCATTACTTAAAGCCCCCCCCTGGAAATGGGAATAAATACTAAGAATAATCCCCTCATATTCTCCTTACTTTGCCCTATGTCCGACCCAAAATTGCAAGACACCCTGCTGGAAGAATTCCGACAATCAAAAAAAATGGTTCACGATCAGATCGCACTATTTGAACCATTGGCTAGCTCCATGCGGAAACCGGCAGCACAACGACTAGCACAGAATGGCTTGTTGTTCGTTGAAGAATCGCTCTGTTGGCTGCTCGTGCTGGCTTGTATAGCAGTTGGCATTTTCCTGAATAAGCTCTACCCATTCTATGTCCTCTTCGAGCTGTCCGCGACAAAAGCTGGCGATGCTGTGGGGCATCAAAACATACAAATGCTTCGGCTGGCAATCTATGCGCTCATTGGCCTATGCGGCATACTCTTCTTGATACAAGCACGCAGCCTCCGTAAAATCCGGAAGAAAAATACGATCCTGAGCTTAGCCGGAAAAGATATTAAAACCATCATTGGGCAACTCCTCCAACGCAAAGCCGCCATTGAAGTAATTGAACAAAAATATTTTGACGAACTGCCTAGTTCGGAGCCGATAAATCAGATCCCTAATCCGGACTATGATGCCGACGATATCCAGGCTACGAATACCACTCCTCAACCCTAATCTGACAACTCATGACACTTTACGACCGCATTCAAGAGACCACCCAATTCCTACAAACCAAGACCACGATTCAACCCAGCATTGGCATTATACTTGGTAGTGGCTTGGGGGGCTTGGAGCAATTAGTAGAAAATGCTGAAAGCATTGCGTACAACGAGATTCCACACTTTCCACAGAGCACAGTGGAGGGCCATGCCAGCAAACTCATCTTTGGTGTACTTGCCGGAAAAAATGTGGTGATGATGGCAGGTCGGTTTCATTATTATGAAGGCTACTCGCAGGATGAGGTTACCTTTCCTATCAGAATCATGAAGGCACTTGGCGCGGAGCTCCTCATTGTATCCAATGCGGCAGGAGGCATGCATCCGAGCTACAAAGTGGGCGATATCGTATTGATCCAAGACCAAATCAATCTCCATCCGGAGCATCCGTTGCGTGGCAGGAATGATGAGCGCCTCGGCCCTCGCTTCCCGGACATGAGTGAGCCCTTTGATTTACGCATTTTAGCCCTAGCCAAATCAATTGCTGCTGCACAAGGTTTGGATGTAAAGACCGGCGTTTACGCAGGTCTTCAGGGGCCAACCTTTGAGACACGAGCAGAGTATGAATGGCTCCGCCGGATAGGTGCAGACTTGGTAGGCATGAGTACCGTATCGGAAGTGATCGTGGCGATACATGGAGGGATGAAGGTGTTTGGCGCCAGCATTGTGACCGACCTGGGCATCCGCGAAGAGCAGAATAAAATAACGCATGACGAAGTGCTGGAAGCCGCTAACGCCGCTGCTCCCAGGCTGGCAGCACTAGTGAAGGAGTTGGTGGGGCAATTATAGTTTGCTCACAGCGGCGATTGATTCAGGGGCTACAGCAGAACTACGCGACCACAATTTGTGAGTTCATTTGATCATGGCTTTGCATTTAATGAAGTACGCT
>JAFDYA010000188.1 GCA_018267675.1 Bacteroidota bacterium | reverse complement strand
TGTCGACCGTCTTGAATTGCTTTCCAAACATACTTTCCATCTTCCCCGAAAACATACTTCATCGCTGCACTAATCCCGTTTCTACGGGCCAAACGAAATAGTGCAACACCTACAGTTAACACATTTCGGATGGCGCTTCTATTGAAATATTTATTGTTTAGGATGATCGTATTGCGGATGTAATAGTACACTCGGCTTTTCTCAATCACCCGTTGGCCCACATCTGGATGGTAATGCAAGGCATCAAGTTGATAATGTACCCGCCCAGCTTTCAACAAGCGGCAATAGTAATCTACTTCATCTCCATAAATGAAATAGTCCGTGTTCACAGTACCTACTTTCTTCGCCAATTCAAGATTGAGCAATGCCCCGTTGAACAAATGCGCAAAGGGATATTGGGAACCAAAACGCTGGGGTAATTCCGCAAAATTTTGATACTTCCGCTTACCCGCAAACAGCACCGGTTGTTGGGTTTCATCAACTACAGGCAGCCCAAAAACAAATGATTTTGGATCATTTTCTTTGACTACAATTGAAGAAATGAGTGCCGTCTGGGGATGTACGTTTGCCAATAAGGTTTTCAAAGCTTTAGTATCTGCAAAGCCATCATCGTCCATAAGCCAAACGTGTTCATAACCGCGTTTCAACGCCTCGTCAATGCCCGTTTTCCAGCCTGCGGAGGAACCACCATTCGCCTGGGTAATAAAATCAATTCCTGTTTCTTTTAGCCAATTTTCAGTGTCATCGGGTGAGGAGTTATTGATGACTAAAATATCCGGCAAAAGTTCTTGACTTATTAAATGAGCTACGCAGCGCTGCAACAATTGCAAGCGGTTATAAGTGACCACGACAGCCAACACATTAGTTGCGCGATTCATTATTTATTTTGTTGAAACTGGGATTAAATCCTGAAAAAGTTGGGCAAAGTTCCGAAAATGAATGGAATCTTTTTGTGCGATCTGGCTGGGATCTAGACCTTCATCAATACAAACAACATCTATGCCGGCATTTAAAGCTGCCTGTAATCCCGAGGGCGCATCTTCCAATACCAGACAGGCTTCCGGATTTAGTTGCGCCATAGCCAATAGTCTTAAAAATATTTCTGGATTTGGCTTACCATTCGTCACATCATCGGCTGTTATGATTGCCTCAATGTAAGGTTCAAGGTTCAAGCCTTTGATGCCAGCATAAATATTATTCCTGGAACCCGAAGAACCAATAAAAAGTCGATAGCCTAAATCATGTGCTTTCTTAATAAAAGCTTCAGCCCCCTCAATAAACCTAAGATGGGTGCTGTACAGATCATTTGCCGCCTGCCGCTTGACCTTAATTAGATGTTGTAGTGTAGTTGAGTCAACAAGTTTTGCTGCCAACACCTCTTCCAATACATCTTTAGTGCTCCTACCGATATGCTGAGAATAGTCAAACGGAATATTAAAGGGTGCTAAAGTCTTGCGAAAAGCCAACTCATGAAGTTGAAAGGTATCACCAATAGTCCCATCAAAATCCAAGAACAAGGCCTGCTTTCCTTTAAAAATACTACTCATTACTTCCCGCTAAGGTTCATCCGTTTTTCATACAATTCTAGAATCAGACGGGACAGAAATGCACCATCATGCTTACCGGGATTCTTTACGTCTTCATAGCCATCAATCATGATACCACAGCCAATTGTAGCCAAACGCTCGGAATCATACTGTACATAATTCTCGTCAAGATTAGTGGTTCTGCGATTATTGACTAAGGCGAATGTGATGAGGTCGCTTGCGGCTATTTGTTGTTCGGAGCCCATACACATATAACGTATGGCTCCCTCAATAAAATCATTGGCATCATAGGATGGTGTTTCATAGTCTTCGCCAATGTTTGTAATAAAAATTTTTAGTGCCGCCTTATTGGCCACTATGGTATCTGTGATGCCCGCAGTCATGTAAGAGGGATAAAGCGAAGAATGCTGCGTGCCTGCAGAATAGATGATGACATCGGCTTCTTGAATTGTTTGAAGCACCTTTGGTGTTGCGCCTACTTGCTTGGCTATGATATCAAAATACGCTTCTGCGGCTGCAGGAGTCATCTTGTCCATCTCTGCCTTTGACGGATATTCATCTACTAGATAGATCTTCTTAATCCGGCTATTGGAGCGAAGTTCCACGATTTCGGCTTCAGAGAGGAGTAGCGTACCATCTTCCCGGATAGCAATCAGCTTTCTATTCTCATTTGATGTCGGGAGTACATTACCACTCAGTTGGAAAAGCTTATCGATGAATAAAGTTGCGGCTTCGAAATTGTGCCCAAAGTGAAGGTGTGCCCCGGCATAAATCAAGTTCATGATAGAGCAATCATCAAAGGAAAACTGCTTTGCTTCAGCCTGCTCAATTAAAGCAATTGCATTCAAGAGATGCCGGATAAAAACCTGTAGGCTCTCGCGGATTGTTTTGCTTTGAAAGTATATGCCGCTCAAGCCTTGGCTAGCATCGTTTGCAAAAAGTGTAAGTTCCTGAAGGATTTCTTCCCTAGGCTTTCCTACCGGATATCGATAGTCATAAGTCTTCAGCACGGCATCGTAGTCCGGCAAATCGCGGGGCACCATTGCCTCCTGTACTTTCCGTATGTCCGAAGGGCCCAGCATCCGAAAAAAATTGCGAATTACGCCAGTGCTTTTGCCATCGTCATAGGCATTCACAATGGAGGTGAGGTTTACGCCATCTATATCAATCAATGCCGGAATCAAATTCTTAGCTCCGCGGCCACCATTAAAGGATACTACGTTTATCATATTTAGGTACTAGTGACAAGGGTTTCCGACCCATTCTCTATGTTTTTGGTATTAGAATATTTGGTTTGGCTATGATCAAAAGTTCATAACCGCCCCTATCCGGCGAAACTACCTGACTTTTCCCATCCCAACTACCTATTTCTTCTAAATTGTAAGGCCAATCGCTCGTCAAAATCAGATATGGATTATTCCGAAACAGGTATTGTGCAAATTCAACATCTAAATAATTGGGATGCAGGCTTCCCCAAGTGACGGTATAGGTGTATTCATCCCGCTTTCTATATTCCTTACTTCCGTTGGGGCAGAAGGCCATAAACAAACCATCAGGATTAAGTCGGCTTTTGCAAAACTCAATAAACTTGTCAATATGGGGCAAGTGTTCAATCACGTGGGAACTAAAAAAAACATCGTTCCCGGATGGTATATCTTGCTCTTGATCTGCTATTGCAACTGCAAGATTATTTCGGCCATAAGCCGCTCTGGGACGCGACAGCTCATATCCACTTGCCGCAATTCCTTCCTGCTGCAATTTGTAAATATTATAGCCCCAACTACAGCCATAATCTACCAATCGAATGTCCTTCCTACCAGGTAATGCAGCTTTGATAATTGGGCTAAAATCGCGCAGATCCGGGAAGTTTTGTTCTTTTAGCTTGGCCAGGGTTACACTGTCGGGCATATCCGTCATCATCTCCACGTCGACCTCATAATCTTCTTGGTAGAAATCTTCTAAGAACGCATCATTATCTTTTGGGTGGCGGTGTTGGAGCTTGCAGTGTTTACATTTCAGCAAAGTGGTGATGAGGTATTTCCGCTGTACCAGATCAAATTGGTTGCTGCCACAATAGGGGCACGACTTCTTCTGCCCGGATGCCAATAAACACCGGTACAAGTAATTCAGTTTTTGGGTTATCCCGGTCATTGAGAAAAAATTCGGCGATAGACTTCGCTGTATCTTTTGATTCCAGCTTTTAACGAAAAGACATTTTCCGCGCCATTCCGAATTGCTTTCTTATCAAAAAATGTGCCCTTTAACTCCTCTATGGCTGCGCGATAGGAGGCAACATCAAAATGATGTACCAAAACCCCCGATTTATTTTCCGTAATGATCGTATCTGTATCGCCAACTCCAGCATTACAAATCGCCGGTATGCCCATTGCCATTATTTCTCCCTGCTTGGTCGGTGAGGAGCTGATTTTACTGTATGTCGGACGAATAAAAAACAAAGAATGTTTGGCCAAGGAAAGCAACGCTGGCACTTCTTGGCGCGTGCCGCCTCGTAGGATGATTGCTTCTTGGGGTATTCCCTTTTCTGTTGCTACTGTTCGTATCCGCTCATGCTCATCCTGAGTGATCATTAAGAAGCGTGAATTCGGAAATGCGCTTCGATATTCTACATAGAAATCCAACATTTCTGCGAGCATATACCAGGTACCAATGCTGCCCAAATAAGCTAGCACTTGTGTGTCTTCTGAGATACCCAAGCTCTTTTGGAATTCACTCCGTTTCGGTTCCAAATTATTCTCTGAAAACAGTTCGGTATCTGCACAGCACGGAATCACCGTGATCCGCTCGGGTCGTGTCTTAACCTGCTTCCAGCGGAGCATTTCTGCCTTCCCGGCATGGGTGAGGCAAACCATTTCTTCGGCCTGTTCAATGCATGCTTTTTCCTTCCGCTTAAAGTAATGGTAGATGAGTCGGTACAGTGGGTTCTTTAAGTTCCAAGCGCCTGCATCCACCTTCTCATCTGCCCAAAAACCCCGATTGTCAAACAACATGGGTATTTTAAATAGGCGCCGAAGAAATAAGCCTACAGTAGCCGTAACGTGCCCACGACAATGGACTAAATCAAATGGCTGCAGCCTATGTAGCCGTACACAAGTACTCCGCATCCTGCGCAAATCCGCAAGGGTAGAAAGCACCGGAGGGCGCTTCGTATAGGGTAGGGGATGCCAATCAATTGAATACTGCGTACAAATGGCTTCAATCCGACTTTTGTGCTGTGCAAATCGTTCCGATTTCTCGCAACTAATAAGTGTAAACTGATAGCCCAACTCTGATAAGCCAGCGATATACGGCAATACTTGACTTTGACCCAAGGGGTCCGTCATACCGTCGTAAGACAAATACAAGACTCGTTTTGCTGTGCTCATGCTATCCATTTTTTGTACCACATTTGGAACATGAGTAGGTACCAAATCTTCAAATATTTTTCTGTGCGTCCGGCATAAAATTCTCGTACTAATTTTTGGACAACCTGGAGGTTGAACAAACTATGTTGTTGTATTGCAGCGTCGCTCAAATGCTCTAATACCAATGGTTTCAGCGCATTTTGTAACCAATCATTTACAGGAATTCCAAAACCCATTTTTGGCCGATCCATCATTTCTTTAGGGATGTAATGATGCACTATCTCCCTTAGCGGGTATTTCTTAATTCCGTTGTGGTATTTATAGGATGTGGGCAATTGTGCAGCCCATTCAATGATATGCTGATCCAGAAAGGGCTCGCGTCCTTCCAGGGCGACACTCATACCGGCACGATCTACCTTCTGCAAGATATCATCGGCTAAATAGGTTTGATAGTCCACCGCCATCATAAAGGATAAGGGGTCATAATAGGCGTCTTCCAGAGCAGTACTCGTATGGGCTGTATATAACTCTTTGTAGGAGGCTGCCATAAAACTCCGCATTTCATCATCACTAAATACGACACTCAAATTCTTGAGCAATTGCGCTGGACTTGGATCTTGTAGCAAATTTTTCAACTTGTCATAACGACTATGGAAGTTGGCTTTACTCTTTAATACCGGTATCGCCTCAGAGGAAATTTTACTCATCGCAAAGGCACCAAGCTTCCGTAGAGGGGCGGGTATGCTCTTAAGCTTATCACCGTACCGACTGATATAATCATAACGGTTGTAGCCGGCAAATATTTCGTCTCCTGCATCTGCAGAAAGTGCTACGGTCACTTGTTGCCGAGCAAGCTTACACACGAGCATTGTTGGGATGGCGCTACTATCCGCAAATGGTTCGTCATAGTATTCCGGCAAGCTGGGGATAATATCCAACGCTTCGTCAATGCTACAATAATATTCCGTATGGTCGGTACCCAATCGTTGTGCAATTTCTTTAGCAAATGGTGCTTCGTCCATCTTGCCATCAGTAGTGCCAATGGTGAAGGTTTTAATTTTATCGGTTCGCCCCTGTTGTAATAATGCTGTAACACAGGTACTGTCATAACCGCCACTCAAAAAGACGCCAACCGGCACGTCAGAGACCATCCGATATTCGAATGCCTTTTTTAGGATGATTTCAGTCTCTTTGATAGCCTCCGGTAGGGAAATAGCAATTTTGGGACGATTGTAATAGTCATACACATTCCAATATTGCCGGAGTGCGACCTGCTCGTTTTTCAAATTTACTTCAAGCAAATGGCCGGGCTCTATTTTCTGAGTATCCTTAAAGATAGAGTAGGGTGCAGACACATAACCATATTGTAAGAAAGAAGCGACGGCTGCTGGGTCAATAACTTTGGGGAAGTTTGGATGAGCCATTAGGCATTTTAATTCGGAACCGAAGAGAAACAAGCCATCTTTAAAATAGTAGTAGAATGGCTTAACTCCGGCTCTATCCCGAATGCACGTTACTTTCTGCTGCGCTCGGTCTAGGATGAAAATCGCAAACATGCCCCTCCATTTCTTAATGGCATCTATACCCCATGCCTTCCAAGAATGTAGAATGACTTCCGTGTCGGAATGGGTTTCGAATTGATGCCCCAAGCCGATTAGTTCGTTCCGTATCTCGTCGTAGTTGTACACCTCTCCGTTGAAGACTATGGAAAGATCTTCAAAATGCATCGGTTGATCCGCCGCATGACTAAGATCAATGATAGAAAGGCGCCGATGCCCCAAGCCAATTCGAGCAAGGGGTAAATCTTCCAAAAACTCACCCTGTCCATCTGGCCCCCGATGTGGCATCACCACGGTCATTTTCCGTAGGTCATCCAGAGTACTCCGACGCTTAAAATCTATAAATCCGGCGATACCACACATTCGAAATTTGCTGTTTATTCCAGGCAATTACATTATTCCCTGAACTAGGCGCGAAAATACTAGAAAGCCTACGATTCTTAGGCGGGGTTGCTCGCTAAGTTTTTTTAAATTATCGTAAATTGCTAATTTGCTCTCGAAAGACTAACCCACGAAAAGAACAACTAAATCCGTTTTTTCTTAAAAATACTCCGGTATAAACCAAAGCAAAAGTCGACAAATCCTTTACTGTTTGGAAAGTCTTTGTAGGTCTTGGGCGGAAGTGCCAAGTATTCATCCATTTGACTATTCGATATGCCAAATTTCTTTGCCACGTATTGTTGGAGTGTTTCCATTGCTCCAGCATCAAAAGGTGGCTCCATTAGCTTCGTGATAGCTGCCGCTCTACTTACTTGCCCGGCACAAATCTGGGAGGATAATGTCGCTCGCCGATAATCCATATTGAACTTAGTCGGCATCACATAGCCTTGCCAGAAAGCGGTGATTTTTGACTCATGGTGCTTCCCACCATATTCCTTCCAACCGAATTCTTGTTTCAAAAATGCCCGAGCTTGATCTTTATCATAGTCAATATAATTCAGGATATACATTGTCCTGATGTTTTTAATAAATTTATAGTAAGCTTCCCCATAAATGCCGATATGCGGTACTTTCTTCAATTTCATTTTCGAATACTTGCCAACTATATATTTGTAATACTTCATATCCCGCATTGGATGATAGCCCCAAGTAAGTGGAAGGATACCTTCAGCATTAGAATTGCCTCCGGAAACTATATAGCTTATTTTGTGTTTAGCCGCCATCTGATGAGTTGAGGCAAGGATACCAATATCAGTTGGATATTCTAGGTCTACCGAAGAAGACTTAAGAAAAGCCAATTGTATTTCTTTAAATTCCTGCCAATCAATCACATAGCTTATATAGTCCAGCTTCAGTTTATCCACAAGGTTCTTTATATTCTGTACCGCAATTTCGGAATCCCAGCCATTGTCCAGATGCATCAATAATGGACGCAGGCCTTGTTGCACAGCAAGATATACTGCATAGCAACTGTCCACCCCTCCGCTAATCCCCATCAAACAATCATATTTTTTCCCCTGCCCCTTTGCTTTGATGTTGGTAAGGATATTATTCCATTGCTGTTGCAATAATTCAGGAGAAGGTTGCTCTTTTTGCAAATTTTCAAGTGCGGTAGTGCAATGATTGCAGTTCCCATTTGCATCAAAGACAATATCTTCATCAGAAGTGTCCATTACACAACGATTGCATATTTGATATACTCTATTATTGCTCATAAATTAAGCGTTTTTGTTCTTTTGTAGGATAATTTATTAGGACACCCTTCAATTCATTTTGATATACAAAACAGCTTCCTGAAGCTAAGCCGCTAGTTGGTTGATATTGATACAATTGCCTAAAATGTTCTAATTTACCCGCACCACCGAGCGCAACTACCGGAATAGTGACCGCATTAGCAACTTGTTTAATCAACTCCCTGTCAAACCCCTTCATAGTACCGTCCATATCTACAGACTGAACGATGAGTTCTCCTGCACCCATTTGCTGTATCTGTTGAGCATAAGCTATCGGACTGATCTTATGAACTACTTTACCATTCTTACTATAAACTAGTTGCTTTCCAAAAATATTCTTCTTCACATCTACGCAAACCGAGATGGTAGAACTGCCAAATCTTTCCGAAGCTTCTCTAACAAACTCTGGTGTTTGTGCTGCTTGATGCCCAATAACTACCCGCTCAGCTCCTGCCTGGATCAGCTCTTGAATATCGCTTATTGTTCGGATTCCACCTCCCACAGAAAAAGGCATATTAGCTTCTTCTCCGATCTCGCGTACTAATTCAGGGGATATTGTCCGCGATTCTTCTGTTGCTGAAATATCTAAAAACACAAGCTCATCAGCTTGCATATCATTGAACAATTTTACAGCATTCATTGGGTCACCAATATATTGATGATTTTTAAACCCTACTGATTTTACCAATCCTGCCCCACTAAGAAGCAATACGGGAATAATTCTAGGTCGGTACATTTACAGATCAATGAAGTTTTTAATTAACAATGCACCTTGACTATGACTTTTTTCAGGGTGATACTGGACACCATAAATATTATTTTTCTCAAAGGCAGAACAAAAATTTTGCTCGTATTCAGTAAGATGCAAGATCGTGGCTGGTTCATGATTATCACAATAATAGGAATGAACAAAATAAAATTCAGATTGGTTGTCAATCCCTTTCAATAAGGAACTCGCCTTCATGTGTTCCACTGTGTTCCAACCAACATGGGGTACTTTATACCGCATTTGATCCCGAATTTGAAAACGACGCACCTCAGCTTCTATCCAGCCAAAACCATTTTGTGCCCCTTCTTCACTCTTTTGAGTCATCAATTGCATCCCGAGGCATATACCCAGAATAGGCGTCTTCTTTTCTAAAACTACTTCATTCAATACAGAAACCAAATTCAAGTCGTGTAAATGTTGCATCGCTTGTCCAAAATGGCCGACTCCGGGCAAAATGATTTTGTCGGCTTGTGCTATTTCCAATGCACTACTCGATACCACCGGTTCAATATTCATTTGATATAACTTCCGGGCAACCGAGTGTATGTTACCCATCTGATAATCAACAATTACTACGTTCTGTTTGCTCACTGTAATACTGTTTTTGATCGCGTCTTTTACACAATTATTGATACAAGCCCCTAATTTTTGACAAAAATGATCCGATAGAATATTGACTAATAATACTTCTATACTTATTCTGATCAGGCATAAAGCCGGATTTTCTTATTGAATCAATTCTTGAGATAAACTCCTCTTTTGTTGTGAAGAAAAGAGCAGCATCACCTGCTATTTCTTCAAATGCCGGAATTTTATGGAGTAACAGCGCTTTTCCCGCAGCGACTGCTTCTAAAACTACCAAGCCAAATGATTCCGAATTGGAAAAAGAACAGAACAAATCATAATTACCCATCGTCCCAGCCGCCTGATCATGCACACCTTTGAATTGTACCGATGAATAGGCCAGAGGATTGTTCAAATACTGTTCGGGAACTGCTCCAGCCCCAAAAACATCAATTGTTATTTCAGATGGTTGGAAACTTTTGAATATTTCCAGCATCATCTCATAATTCTTCTCTTTATTAATTGTGCCAATGGCAATACATCTTATTGGCTTCTTGCCAGGATCGATCAGCCCTACTTCATAAACAGAATTGCCTATCAAAAAATTATACAATAAATAATTATTACCTCGAGGAAAGAATTGTTTTAAACCTTGAAAAATATAGTCGGATACAGCTAGTCTTGTCAGCCCTTTTCGTACGAAAATCATATCCAATGCTAATTGAAAACGAACTTTCCATTGGGTCTTACGCGTGATATAATCAGCAAAATGATAATGATTGAACAGCTTACAGTTGTTTGGTGTAGCCAATCTGGTCAGAATATTTGTCCAATAACTGTGTGCGTGAACGACTAATATATGTTCCTTGTCAATTATTCTCCTAAGTTTCCTAGCGGTACTAAAAAGCTTACTTGGTCTAAAATCAAGGACATAATGATCATATACACCATGTAAACTTTTGTATTCTATGCAATTGTCAAATGTAACAAGCAGATGTCTATATTCAGTAAGTTTTGGAATATAGCTTGCCATAAGTGCTTCAGCACCACCAATTCGTAAACTATCTATGATATGAAGCACTGATAATTTTGACATACATAAGCTAAATAGCAGCTAATAAGATTTCAGGCAAAATTATCAATTACGAAACTTAAAAACAAATTGGTGTACCAAGATGGGCATACCGAAGGCTTATAACCCCAATCTTGTAGCATTTAGTTAAGAAATTCAAATAAACCTTCTAGCATTTTACCTCAAAAAGGTCGCTCGCCAAATTTTCTAATGGCGGCCATTAGAAAGAATGTGGGTAAAAGCTGCTACAGTATTGAGTTATTATTGAAAATTAGTTGGTAAAATTGGGGGTAAGAAAATCTTACAATGCAATCGAACTAGAACTATCTAGAACTAATGGGTAAAGTGAATGGTTTACTGAGCCTTTGCATTTAAAATATCTTCCAGCCTTAATCTCAGTTAAATCTTATTGAACTTTTTTTGGGTTTACCGAAAATATTGCACTCTTTCCACTAGTACCCTGCAATAAAAAGCGCTTAAATCTTTTAACTTTGCGCCATGTCCGATAATACGAGTACCCCACAATTGGCTACGTTGGAACAAGCCCTGAAACTAGGACTTCGCGAAGAAGAATTTGAAGCTATAAAAAAAGTCTTGGGTCGCACACCCAACTTTACAGAAACGGCTATGTACTCTGTGATGTGGAGTGAACATTGCAGCTACAAAAATTCAATTAAATGGCTAAAAACACTGCCTCGTGAGGGCAAGCGCCTATTGGTAAAAGCAGGTGAAGAAAATGCCGGTTTGGTGGACATTGGTGACGGGCTGGGCTGCGTTTTTAAAATCGAAAGTCACAATCACCCAAGCGCTATTGAACCCTTTCAAGGTGCCGCAACCGGTGTAGGCGGTATTCACCGCGACATCTTCACTATGGGCGCCCGGCCAATTGCCGCACTCAACTCCCTACGATTTGGCTTGCCGGACAACCAAAAAACAAAATGGTTAGTAAAAGGTGTTGTGAAAGGTATTGGACATTATGGCAATTGCTTTGGTGTCCCAACACTAGCAGGCGAAGTCTATTTCGAAGACTGCTACCAAACAAATCCATTAGTCAACGCTATGAGTGTGGGTATTGTCAAAGCAGGAGAAACTGTTAGCGCCACTTCCTATGGTGCCGGCAACCCTGTTTTTATTGTAGGTGCTGCCACTGGAAAAGATGGTATCGGCGGGGCTTCTTTTGCCTCTGCAGATATTGACGAAAATTCCGCAGAGAGCCTTCCCTCTGTCCAAGTGGGCGACCCCTTTGAGGAAAAGAAACTACTGGAAGCTTGCTTGGAACTTATCCCTACCGGTGCGGTAATCGGGATGCAAGATATGGGCGCTGCTGGGATCACCTGTTCCACATCGGAGATGAGTGCAAAAGGAGAACATGGCATGATTATTCATCTAGATCGGGTACCCACTCGGCAGGAAAACATGAAGCCTTGGGAGATGCTCCTCTCGGAAAGCCAGGAACGAATGCTCGTCGTGGTGAAAAAAGGAAGAGAAGCAGAAGTTCAAAAGATTTTTGAGAAATGGGATATCCATTGTGAGGAAATTGGGGAAGTGACCACAGAGCAACGATTAAAGTACTACATGAATGGGGAGTTGGTGGCCGATGTTCCCGGAGAAAGCATGGTGCTTGGTGGCGGTGCACCAGTATATGATCGAGAATATCGGGAGCCGGAATATTTCAAATCCATTGCCCAATTTGACCCAGAGTCTATTGCCCTTCCCAATGATTTTAAAGAAGTGGCTTTTCGTCTGGTACAGCTCCCCAACATCGCTAGCAAACGCTGGATATATGAACAATATGACAGCATGGTCGGTACCGGCAATACCAATACCAACGCGCCATCTGATGCAGCAATTGTTCGAGTGCATGATAGCAAAAAAGCCTTAGCAGTAACCACAGATTGCAACAGCCGCTACGTCTATGCCAACCCTTACAAAGGGGCAATGATAGCCGTTGCGGAAGCAGCAAGAAATATCGTGTGTAGTGGCGGAACCCCGGTAGGCGTCACCAACTGTCTCAACTTTGGTAACCCTTATAATCCTGAAGTCTATTACCAGTTTGTACAAGCTATCCAAGGTATGGGAGCCGCCTGCAATAGGTTTGAAACACCTGTCACCGGTGGCAATGTAAGTTTCTATAACCAAGGGCCAGATGGCGCGGTTTATCCCACACCAACGATTGGTATGGTGGGTGTGCTTGATGATATCAACAACAAGATGAGCTTGCGTTTTCAACATCCCGGTGATTTAATCTACGTAATTGGTCAAAACCGGAATGATTTCAACTGCTCAGAGTATTTGCATCATATCTGTGGTATTAGCCAAAGTCCGGCACCTCATTTTGAACTTGACGAAGAATATGCCATACAACAAGCGGTGGCCAAAGTGATTGAACGGGGTACAGTACGTTCCGCACATGATATTTCAGAAGGTGGACTTTTTACTTGTTTACTAGAGTCCGCTATGGACTCCGGATTGGGCTTCGACATAACAACAGATGCCAAAATTAGGAAAGATGCGTTCTTATTCGGTGAAGGTCAAAGCCGGGTGGTGGTGAGTGTCAATCCGGATTTGAAGGCTTTATTTGAAGGCGAGTTGACTGTTCCTTTTTGTCAAATTGGCCATGTGGCCGCTAGCGCAGCAATCACAATTGATCAAGAGTCCTGGGGCTATCTTGATGAATGGAAAAAAGGCTACGACGAAGCCCTGGAGAAACTGTTGACCCAAGTTGCTTAGGGGTATTCAGGAGCGATATTTCTAAGGTTTTCGCAACTACTCCATCCATGGCTTCGGGGGATATTTCCTAGTCAAATGACGCAACGCATTTGACTAGGAGCTCTCTTACTTCAATCTTCAATAGTCCGGATTTTGCCGTATTCAATTTGCTATTCTGAAAAAAATAATCAGTAGCGCCCGGTAAAATATACTTTTTGCATACAGTTTCTATAGTTCGTTTCGTAGCTACAATAATAAATGGTGGCTGATTTGAAACCCAAATCTCAACCGTTTTTCTATTCCCTGATAATCTTAACCGGACATTACTGATTCAAAAATGAAGTACTGCAAAGTTACAATACCACCCACAAAAAGCGAATGCGGCAAGGTGTCGTTGAATGATATGCTGAGCTTGTCGAAGTACAACGAAGCGCAAACAGCTCTGGGCCAACGCGCAGGGCTTTTCCTTCACCAGGTCTTTCTTCTATTCGTCATAATGATTGTTAGTGGCTGTTTTTTTCATTCGTTTGTAAGTCTTTGAACATTATATAAGTGTCTACAAGTCCTAAGTCCTTGTGTCGAAAGCCATTTGGTGTTGTGCCGATTATGTCAAACCCGAATTTCTGCCACAACTTAACAGCGGCTTCATTTGTACTTACTACAATATTAAACTGTATGCCTAAATATCCTTTGTCCTTTGCGAAACGGATTGAATGTTCGCAAAGCAATTTTCCTGTTCCACGTCCGTGATGTTTAGGACTTACCATATAACTGCAATTTGCAATATGGTCGCCCAAGTCAATTTGGTTAGGTTTGATAATATATGTTCCTAAAATTTCGTCATTGTCCACCGCAACAAATGTGTCCATATAGTCAGCAAACCAATGTTTATGCAAACTGTCTTTTGGTGTGTTTGGGTCAAAAACATAAGTGTCGCCCGTTGCGATAACATTTTTAAAAATGTCCCAAATTTTATCGTAATCGTTCTGTATGTCAGCTCGTCTTATGTTCATAATTTTTGTCAAAGTTTCAATGTCTGTGCGTGGTTTGCAGAGTTGCCCTAAAATAGCCACTAACGGTTTTGCAGCTTTGCGAGGGCTGGGTAATAGAAGCACTAAAGTTCAATTTAGCACTACTGCTGAATTGAAGTACAAATGCTGAATTTTGTACTTCACCCCAGCTCTTGCAAAACTGCTCGTTAGCAGCAGGTTTTTTATTTGATTTCTTTTAGTCAATACCAAGTTCTTTTTCCATTGCGCTCCATTGTTTTCCAAATTCTACTTTTTCTAAGGCGATTTTCCGCTTATCTTTTGGTAGACATTGAATACAAGTCTGATATGCAACCCCTTTATAGTATTCTTTACATTTTGGACATAACTCCAACTTGTTTAAGTCAAAATTTGAAGCACATTTTCTGCAAGCGGTTATTGTATCTTCAAATGAAAGGTATTTTATATTGTCGTCTAGATATAGTAAAAACGCTATCTTTTCAATCTCTTCAGTATCTTTATTCTTTGCTCTTTCTCTTTGTAACCAATATCTAATATTTGAAAGATTATGCTTGTTTCTCCATTTATCATTTGTTATAAAACACTTGTCACGAACTTCAATCGCCTCTTCATTTTCATAAAAACTTTCTATTAGTTCGTTTACAGATTTATTAACCGTTTCATCAAATTCGTGGCGACATTCTGTGCAAAGATACTGAGGTGTTTTCCTAGTTCTTCTATTTGGATTCCTACTCTTACAATTTGGACACAAGGGAATTGGCACATAGTCATATTTTTTCAACACGTAGTCGCTTAATTCAGTTTTGTCAACCTTTTGACCCGAGCCAATATATTCTTTTGCGTACTCTTTTGTTATTTCTGTTAAGTACTCTGAATATTTTCTTGGATGAGAAAGATGTTGAAGTGTTAGTATTTCATTTCCGCTACAAATTTCACATTTATCTTTTATAATTTCAGCTCTTCGTACCTTCCAATCTTTTGTATGCCAAGAACGTTGTCCCTCTTTTATATTATTCCAACATTGTGCTTTTGCGAGTTCTAAATCAAGTTCGCCATTTATCAATTTATCTCTTAATTCTATTAGTTCGCTATATATTAACATTTCAATTTTGGCTTATTTTATTTTGGGACGAGAGTTCGGATAAACTTCTGACTAACGTTTTTTATTTTCATTCATAATCAATATGTTGCCCATCCTAAATCACCTTTAGTCAGTTCAAATTTAGTGATTTGTTTTCGGATACGCTTCACTAAACCAAGCTTTCTTTTTTC
>JAFDYA010000187.1 GCA_018267675.1 Bacteroidota bacterium | reverse complement strand
TGTCTGTTCTCGTCAACAAGAATTCCAAAGTTATTGTACAAGGGTTCACCGGTACGGAAGGTACATTTCACGCAACCCAAATGATAGAATATGGTACTAATGTAGTAGGCGGAGTGACGCCAGCCAAAGGGGGTACCACTCATTTGGATCGCCCAGTGTTCAACACGGTTCAAGATGCTGTAACGGCGACAGGGGCGGACGTAAGTATCATTTTTGTACCACCGGCTTTTGCCGCAGATGCTGTAATGGAAGCTGCTGATGCAGGAATAAAGGTGATCATTTGTATCACAGAAGGGATACCGGTTCAAGACATGGTCGTGGCGCGGGAATACATTAAAGGTCGCGACTGTCGCTTGATCGGTCCGAATTGTCCCGGGGTAATTACCGCAGGCGAGGCTAAAGTGGGGATCATGCCTGGTTTTGTATTTAAGCCAGGTCGGATTGGTATTGTGTCTAAATCTGGAACCTTGACCTACGAAGCAGCAGATCAAGCTGTGAAAGCGGGTATGGGTGTATCCACTGCGATTGGTATTGGCGGCGACCCTATTATTGGTACCACAACCCGCGAAGCTGTTGAATTGTTGATGAATGATGACGAGACTGATGGCATCATCATGATTGGAGAAATTGGCGGTAATATGGAAGCTGAAGCAGCTAATTGGTTAAAGGATAATATGCGGAAACCAGTAGTAGGTTTTATTGCAGGGCAAACAGCTCCTGCCGGTCGCCGGATGGGGCACGCAGGTGCTATCGTCGGTGGTGCGGATGATACCGCTGCTGCTAAGATGAAAATAATGCGGGCTTGCGGCATCCATGTGGTAGATAGCCCAGCAGATATTGGTAAGACAATGGCTGAAGTAGTGGCTAAGGTAATGGCTTAATTTCCACTTCATGATTGTTCATGCAATAGGATTGATGTCCGGTTCGTCGCTAGATGGACTGGACATTTTTTTTGTGCGCCTAACAGAAGTTGATGGGAAGTGGCAGTATCAGGGCATTGCATCTTCGTGCATTCCCTATCCCAAGGATTGGGAGGTGAAGCTACGGCAAGCAAAATCCTTGTCCGTTCCGGAATTTCTGAACTTGCACACAGCCTATGGGCATTTTACCGGAAAGCTAGTCCAGGAGTTCATCCGGAGTAAATGTTCCGGATTTCCTGTTGATTTAATCGCATCCCACGGTCATACCATTTTTCATGACCCAGCCAACGGTACCAGCTTTCAATTGGGAGATGGCGCAGCAATTGCTGCCGAAACCGGTATCCCAGTAGTTTCTGATTTGCGCAATTTGGATATTGCTTATGGTGGACAGGGAGCCCCGCTAGTGCCTCTTGGGGAGCAGCTATTGTTTTCGGAATTTGATTTTTGGCTCAATCTTGGAGGGATCTGTAATATCAGTTTTCAAAAAAATGCTGAATGGGTCGCTTTTGACGTTGCGGCGTGTAATCAACTGCTCAATGCGCTAGCAGCCACCCAAGGAATGGCATTTGATGCAAACGGTGCTCTGGCAGCGACTGGTCAAGTGGATGTCGGTTTGTTGAATCAGTTGGATGCAGCAGCTTACTTCCGACTTGCAGCACCTAAGTCTTTGGACAACTCTTTTTCTACTGAAGTCTGTTGGCCGCTAATTGAGTCAGCAAAGCTTTCTGTTGCAGATAAGCTCCGGACTGTGGTGGAACATATTGCCGGCCAGATTGCCGCCTGCATCCCTCCGTCGGCAATTGAAACGAGCATGCTAGTTAGCGGCGGCGGTGCATTTAATAGCTTTTTGGTAGCGCGAATCCAGGCTAAGGTAGCAGGGAAAAATCTGAAGTTGAAAGTGCCTGATGAACTAACGATTCAGTATAAAGAAGCGTTGATTATGGCTTTGTTGGGCACTTTGCGCTGGCTGGAACGTCCCACAATAATCCCCTCCGTGACCGGCGCAAGGAAAGCAAGTATTGGTGGTGCATTATGGATTGGAAGTTGATCAACAGTCCGACCCATATCCCCCATGTATGGCATTGAATCTGTAATTTTCAATCCCAATACTCAAGCTATCTTTCTTGCATGTACCGACTATTTATTTCGCTTAGTGTTTGTTTGCTGACGTTACAGCTACCGACCCGCGCACAAATTAGTGGATGCACCGACCCTTTGGCGAATAACTATCAACCGGCTGCGACGAGCAACGATGGCAGCTGTACCTATAATCCGGCTACTATCACTAGTTCAATCGCCAGTTTTCCTCTCGATTCCCTGATCCCGGAAAGCTCCGGACTCGTCCTTTGGAATGGTACCCTTCTGACCCAAAACGACAACACGGACACTCGACTTTATGCATTAGATACTGCAAACGGGCAACTCAAGCAATCCTATTCCTTATCGGGTGTGGTGAATAAAGATTGGGAAGCGCTTGCTCAAGATAGTCTCTACGTTTATTTAGGTGATGTGGGCAATAATGTCAATGGAAATCGTAAGGATTTGCGGATTATTCGGGTGCTGAAATCAACATTGGTGGGCACGCATCCTGCCCTGGATACCATCTCCTTTTCCTATCCTGATCAAACGGATTTTAGCCCACAGGGCAATAACAACACAGACTTCGACTGTGAAGCAATGATTGTGACACCGGATAGCATTTACCTCTTCACCAAGCAATGGATCAGCAAACAGACTTCTATCTATTCGTTACCTAATACTCCCGGAAGTTATTCAGCAACAAAAAGAACAACATTGGCGGTTGATGGTTTGGTGTCGGATGCATGCTACCTACCGGAAAAGCGTTTGATCGTTTTGATTGGTTACTCCAACTTGGTCCAGCCTTTTTTCTTCCTCCTGTATGATTTTCATCCTTCGGATTTTTTGTCGGGAAACAAGCGGAAGATTGACCTAGCTCAGAGTTTTAAACAAGTGGAAGGTATAGCAACTAAAGACGGACTTCGCTATTTTGTTACCAACGAACATTTTCAACAAGGCCCTTTCAACACCGCGGCAACGCTCCAAATATTTGACCTTAAAGATTACTTGGCCGTATATGTACAAGCAGCCAATAAAGTTGCACCGCTGTCAAAGGGATTGCCCTTTCAGATAAGTCCCAACCCGGGTGGGCAGTTCATCAGGTTACAGTGCAATTTTAATGGACGGCCAATCCGCTATCAAATACGGAATGATGAGGGGAAAATCGTGTTGCAGGATACTGTAAATGCTTCAATATGCAAGCTGGATATTTCCAAATTGCTTCCAGGAATGTATCAATTCTTATTGCCGGAATTAAGCGAAGGCGCGCAGCGATTTTTTAAGAAATGAACCCAAATGTGCTGGAAATAGGCTAAGGTAAATTTTCAATTAAACACCTTTTTGTATTTTATTCCCGATTTTGATAGAATGTGCTATCATATTGGTGGAAGTTTGCACCTAGGTATTTGACTTTCCTTGGGTAATGCCCATGCAAACAAATTGAGGTTCGGGATTTTTGAACTGATATCTTAAGCTATGACGTTTTACCAGTTTTTGGTATTGGTGCATGTCTTTTCTGCAATTCTAGGATTGGGGCCGGGCTTTGTATTGATTTATGTAGTCAAGCAAGCAAAAACTATGACTGAACTGAAGCACGCGTATAGTATTCGGAACACCTTGCACAAATTCGTGATGGTAGGGGGTACTTTGTTGTTGTTGAGTGGCCTTACTATGGGCATCCTGAACCCTTATTTATTTCGCGCTGGTTGGTATATCGCCGGACTTTGTTTGTTTTTAATTGCGCTGGCCTTTGGTCCTATTTTGCTTTCACCTAGAGCAAAACCAATAAAGGAATTGTTGAAAAACACGGGAGCTGATGAGATACCGGCGACCTACTATCCTTTGGCGAAGCGCTTGTTTTTCTATGAACGGATTGAGAATCTGATTTTCATCACCATAATCATTTTAATGATCCTAAAGCCGTTTTGAACAACTGGTCGTTCAAGAGAAAGGCAGCGACAAAACATTTCTAATTCAATCTTTTTTACCAAAATTCACATCAAACCATCTAACAAAAATTGCATCATGACAGAAACAAATGCAGCTATCGAAGAACTGGATGTACGGGTACTCATCCCCATTGAGCGACATAAATTGTTGGTTAAGCTTTTCGGAGATTTGCCCGCAGGTGAAAGCTTTATTTTTATAAATGACCATGATCCCATCCCATTGTACTATGAGTTCAAATCAATTTATGGAGATGTGGTGCTTTGGAAATATCTAAACCGAGGTGGGCGGGAATGGAAAGTGCTGGTAACTCGGACCGAAGCCTCAACAGCCCGGGAAATGAAGGATATATCCACCTTGTTGGATCTTAGGAAAGCCGACAAAAGTACCTGGAAGCAGATCGTATTTCATCGCTATGGTATGATGGAGCAGGATACCGTTATGGAGCTTATTTCTAGGGAGAATCCACTTGAAATTATGGAGATTTTCCAGAACAAATTTGCCAACCAGCATACCTGGACCTACCGAAAGGAAGTGCCCGATGAGTACATTGTGCATATCAAGAAGGTTGAACAAACCGGTCTGGGTGACGATGGGTTTTCGGTAGTCAATGAATATGACCTTCGGCCTTTTCCACCTACGGAGCGACATGAAATGTTTTATCAGGCCTTTGCTGATATTAAGGTTGGCGAAGCGTTCGAATTTTTCAATGATCACGATCCCAAACCTCTGTACTATCAAATGGAAGCAGAAAGTAAAGATCCCTTCCGCTGGGAGTACTTGGAGAAAGGGCCAGAAGTGTGGAAAGTGCGTGTAGTGAAGGTGAAACCAGAGGAATAGGCGCAATTATAATTGGCGAAGGTTCAAGGATGGTGAAATTGTGCGTAAGTGATGAAATGCTCGTCCCGCGCCGGATTGCAACAGAAATCTCCCCTCGACAAGTAATGGGACAAGCTCCCTCAACGAGTGAGGGGGCTTGCTTTGCATCCCGATAGGGTGCAAAGATTGGCGTTTAAAGCCGGAATACGCGGCCTTTAAAAAATAAGTAATTCAGTAAATGACGGGAGTAGGGTAGGAATAGAAAACGGCTGCATTTTGAAGGCAGCCGTTTTCTATTTCTGGTATCTATTGTGAAGTTATAGATTTTCGGTGCTTGGGTGGTAGCGTTTCACCCGGTGCAGCGTGTTGCGGTCGGTATGGTGCATTTCCGCACCGGTAGCAGCAAGCTTTAGCGTGAGGTCTGAAGTGTAGCTAAATGTACCATCTTCATTGAAAATAAAGACACTCATAAACGCCTTTGCTTCGGCCCGCTCCAATAGGTACTTGTTTTGACTGAGTCCATACCCAGGGTCGCCAGGAGTAGCTTTAAACTTTAGAACCTTGTCCCTAGCTCCTGCATCACCACCAGCGAGGATGGCCAAGCCGCGTGGTACAGCAAAGCAGCGGATCACTTGCCCATTGATTCTATCCCAAAGCAAGTAGCCCACCTCATCATGGAAAGGATCCATTGCCTCCTCTCCATGGCGCCAAGCTGTCATTTGATAGGTGAGTCCTTCCATAGTTTGCTGGCCATTTTCTACAATAGGAATAGGCTTGAACCAAGCTCGCTCAAAGTAGCCGGTCTCAATGGTTACGTCTGTTTTGTTGTGGTAAGAGAGGTCAACGCCTACGTTGCCCTCCCACTCTCCTACTAGTGGAGTTAGCGGCCCTAATTTTTGTGGCCCTAGGATGAGTTTTTCTGCCATGGTGCTCTATGTTTTTAAACGAGTGAAAAATCCTTTGTTTTACTGCGATTCAGCAACTTCCTGAACAACAACAAAATTGTGCCGCGTTTGTAGTTTGGCCAAATTCTTTGTGTTGATACAAGTGTAAAGAATTGCTAGGTTCTGTTTGGCAGTGCCGACATATAGGATAAGCTTGGCTCCTTGATATTTACGGGGCAGTGTCGTCATGAATACTGTTTGCAGAATACGGAATTTTTTTTTCAATTCTAGTTTGATTTGGTTGGTTGTAAATTAGTGTTATTTAATAGTTTGTGATGCAGGTAAGCTATCATTAATGGCGATAGTAATGTCCGCTTTTCGTCACAAAGTGTGTACACTGGGTTTAGTCATTTTAAAAGAATAGTGAGGGTTCTAGTTTTGGCCTTTTACCTGCAAGTTGTTCGTTGCACTTTCCTTGCGAACAAACAATGCAACTGTATTAATCAAAGAATTTTTAGGAAATTAAAACCAAAATAAAGGATGACAAACAAGACAATTGATAACGAACAAGGCCATTGGATTTTGGCTAAGATGGGCAAGCGCGTGTTGCGCCCAGGCGGCAAGGATTTGACGCAACGGCTCATACGGAATTTGGGTATCAACAATAATGACGATGTTGTGGAGTTTGCTCCGGGCTTGGGTTTCACAGCAGCTATGGCCTTAAAAGCAAACCCTAAGTCTTACACCGGTATTGAGTTGAATGACGAAGTGTCGGGGCGGCTCATGAAGTTTATTAAAGGGCCTGGTCGGCGAATCGTGAATGCAAATGCTGCAAACTCTACCCTTATGGCCAATTCTCGGAGCAAAGTGTATGGGGAGGCAATGTTGACCATGCAGGCCGATCATCGGAAGTCGGAGATTATCAATGAAGCACATCGGATACTGAAGCAGGGAGGCTTGTATGGCATCCATGAATTAGGCTTGCAGCCGGATACGATATCCGAGGCGGAGAAGGCAGAGATTCTTTAGAATTCATTACAGCCTACTCATTTTCAACTTGTTTTCTTGGCGCATTAATTATGTTTGGCGCTCATTTTGGCGC
>JAFDYA010000186.1 GCA_018267675.1 Bacteroidota bacterium | reverse complement strand
TTTTCTTCTTCCTGCTTCGCCTGATACTTCTGAAACTCATCAAAAGTCATATAGGATGGGTTGCGGACAAATTCGTCACCCACTTTTTCGCTGAGAAAGTATCGATTGCTATCGGCGTCATACTCATAGCTCCTGGTCACATTGCTTGGATCCTGCAAATCCATGGGATTCCTATTCTTTTGGAAAAGGTCTCTGGAATCTTGAATTGGAAAACGCAAAGGAGAATCCACACCACGGGGGCTTGGCGATATGCTTGGGCTGTCCGGTTCCGGCACCGGATCGTCATAATCGTTGGGCACAGCAAAGCCACGGGTAGCCAATTGCGCCAACAGCACAATGCAGGCAAGAAACCCTAGTACTTTATATCCGAAATTACTCTGTGCCTTCAATGATTGTTTTGTTCTTAAATGTCGCCCTGTACCAATTTGGTTTTGGAAGGCGCAAAAGTCGTAAATATACTCTCCCGATTTAGAAAAACTCCAATTTTAATACCGACAAAATTAGAGTTGACGCAAGGCAGCTTTAATCAGACTTTCGACACTGGACTCCTCTGCTAGTCCAGCCTTCTTAATTGCATCAGTAGCTGCGCCACGGCCAATTCCTAAATTCATTAAAGCAATTAACGCATCATCGGCGGTAGTATTGTGCAAGGGCAGCTTATTTGCTGGACTGAGTTCGCCGGGAGTCAGCTTTCCTTTGAGTTCCAAAATGATTCGTTGAGCCGTTTTAGCGCCCACTCCTTTTACCTTCTGCAGGGTAGGGATGCTTTCTGTGTTCACTGCCTGCTCTAGTTCCTGCGGTGTAAGGGAGGAAAGTATGATACGGGCTGTTGCCGCGCCTACCCCGGAAATGGAGAGCAAGGCACGAAAAGTAGTACGTTCCAGTTCGGTAGCAAAGCCATACAGTACCCAGGCATCTTCGCGTACTTGCAGATGCGTGAATAAGCGGCAATGTTCCGCGTGCTGGATCTTTGAATAAGTCTGGAGGGTAATGTTCAGCTCATAGCCCAGACCGCCTATATCCAAATGAACCAGCGAGGGCGAGGTGAAACTTAAGGCTCCTTCTAAATAGGCAAACATGGGCTTTAATCAATCAAAGCGCGAAGCTATGCACTAAAGCGCGTTGAGTTGTAACTTAAATGTTGCTGGTGCCAATTTGTTGACCGTTACATTATAACTACTATCCGTCCCCGGACTGGGAATTTCAAGGATACCGCCATAGAACTCCCCAGCATAAACGCCCATTACAGCCATGTGAATGGCGCCTTCGGGCACTTGAGTTGCTTTAAACACGCCGTTTTGTGCGGAAGGAATCGGGAAAAGCATCTTCATATTATCATAGAGTGCCACACCCATTGTTTGTTCCAAAATCACGTTCCCGGGAGTGGTCATTGTTACCGAAAAGTCGTGTGTCTCTGTATAAATACCGGGCATTGCGAGGGCAACATAAGGAAGCGTATCGGCTACTACTTGGATCGTATCACCGATGGATGCTTGATGGAGATTTGCTGTATCCTCCACCCAGTTTACGTTATTGGCACTACCCAGAAAATCCAAGCCGCGCCAGCCGGTAAAGCCAGGATCTGAACCACCAAACTGCGGAATATTAATAGCGATATGAAGGTTTGACTTTACGCGTACCGGTGTACCATTCTGCGTCACCATCAGATAAGCTTCGCCGCCGGATTGCAGCACCTTTCCGTAGTTCAAGGGGAGTACTTTTCCATAAATCATGTCTCCCTTCTTCAGCCAATCATTAATAGTCACATTGACACTACCGGTCACTTTGCCGCCGGTCATTGTTTCAAATGCATTGGGTGGGATATAAAACCTAGTCCCTCCCGGAGCCACTAATTGAGCCCCTTGAGACACAATCACTGTTGTAGATAGCGCTACTGGCGCCACACTTGCCAGAGCTTCATCTAAATGCTGATAGGGCTTCCCAATCTTCACTGAATTATTACTATCGCTTTTACTGCATGAAAAAAGCATGCCGAATAAGAGCAACGGGAGTAAGAATAATGCGCTACGTTTCATGAAATGATGTTTACAAAAGACCGAATTATAGTTTTAAAGACGGTTGTTTTGATGCTTTCGTTTGGTTCTGAATCAGTTTTTTTGAAAAGAGAAACCGCCCGAAGGCAGTTTCAAAATTCTAATTAAGCATTTAGGCTAATTGCTTAATGTTTAGGGTTGATACCACCAAGGTGTTTTCTTTGATTTTAGGCGATAATAAAAAGATACGGCAAGGGTAGAATAGCCATCAGGAACAGATGAATTTCCGCGAAGCTCCCCTGTTTTATGCGAAATATTCTTGTCAAGGATCCAACTCTTGTCATACATGTCCTTTGCTTGTTGTGCCCGTTGGGGATTATCCGCATGTTCATATTCCAACACGCGTGGATCAACATACACGCCACTCACATTATCCAGATAGTCGGTGAAGGTGTAGCGATACATATACTCTATACCCAGGGAAAGTTGTTTCCCGATATCCCAGCGCACACCGAGACCCATTGGGATTTCCAGTTGCCAAAGGCTATACTTTTTAGGCCTGGTGAAGTTGAGGGCAGCGGCCATAGAATCACTCATCTCTACCCCATTTCCTTCCACATTGAGATCATACAAGTCCACCTGGCGGGATTGACCGTTGGGCAGGCCATCGCTTCCTCGTGGTGTATAAGTGCCAGTAGGTCGGAAGTGAAAACCACCAATACCGAGCAACAAGTAGGGTTGCATCCTGCGTTTGGCCCCTCGTTTTTCAAGATTTCCGAAACGACGAGGATTGATTTCGAACATTACGTTACCCTCCCAGATATTTGCCCGAACATCAAGGTTT
>JAFDYA010000185.1 GCA_018267675.1 Bacteroidota bacterium | reverse complement strand
TAGGTTTGTACTTAAAAAAGCTTGGTTTGTAAATGTGTTCCGCCCTGATGATAGTGTTCTAATTTCTGGTGTATTCAATGAACCTTAGCATTTCCCTGCAAGCCTAGCCGTTGTGAAGAGCAAAGGCTAGGCTTGTCTTTTTCTACGGGTACTACAGGAACATTTTAAATTATTCAAACAATAAGCCTCAAAATCAAAAATTATGAAGCAATATAAAATGGCATTTGTTGCTCTTTTCTTGGTAGGGATATTTATTCTTTTCCTTACTGCCTGTAAAAAGGAGCCGAGCGCTCAGTACTCAACTTGGGTGGTAGATGGCGATACGATCAGTACCAATAATGTATCTGTTGATAGAGGGAAAGCAACACTTTACTTTTTTACTAAGAGTTCTGTTCCATTATCAGATAATAATAGGTTTGGCTTTGAATTTATTTTCAATTCGGGAGGCTTTGTGGTTGGAGATTCCCTTAAGTTGGATTGTAGTACTCAGAATCCAAGTTGGTTATGTTTGAATATATTGTATAATGATACTGGATATTCTGCCCACGGTACCCAACCCGAGTATATCCAAGCTTCCATAGTGAATGGGAAAGCTCGCTATACTTTACAGCCTACTTGGTTTTACAATTCCTACCGTCCGGCAGATTCCCGCATTCTTGTGAGCGGTGTGTTCAATGAACCATAGTTTTTTCCCCTCGCCCTGTTCTTTGTATTGCACAAAGAGCAGGGTATTCTTTACCTCATTTCAATGTTTTGGCGTGCGTAATCAATAAATGCTGAATGCACACTAGCAGAACAAAGAACAGAAAATGAACATCCAAATCGGAAAAGATTTTTTGACATCGGATTGGTGCAAGGCGCTTATTTCTTGGGTAGCGCTCGTAGCCTTTGCCAAAACGCTTTTTGAAACTATGCTACAAGGTATAGCGCATGCTCACAAATGCGCGTCGGGGCAGGAAGCTTGTCCCGCCACTGGAATGCACCCCCGACCCTATTCCACCGGTTGGGGTCAATTCGGTAACGTTGAAAATGTTTTTTAGCCCAACAGTCAGATCCAGCTTTCGGTCAAAGAAACGCCTATTGACAGAGGCATCCAGCATGTGGAAGGCAGGTAGCTCTACATCATAAAGTGCAAGACCGTCGGGCATAGCACTGAGTTGGCGAGCTTTTCCGGTATATTTATAAAAAATAGAAAAATTCAGTCGGGCTTCTTGGAGGGAGTATCGGAGGGTAGCATTGGCTTCCGGAACGTTGAAGGAGTTGTAGCCACTATCAGCAGCAAGGACATGCATCAATCCTCCTCCGAGTAAGACATATATACGATGCCATTCTCCTTCTGTTTGTAGGTTGAGGATGCCATTTTTTTGATGCGCGATATTCGCATAGATCCGATCAATACTGCCTGGGTCGTTGGTAGGATTGGCCAGGCTTATTTCATCATGGACATCGTTGTAGAAAGCCGTGAAGGTGAGTCCTCCTTTGATGGCACTGGTACTTGGGTATTGCCAGGAAGCCGAGGCCTGGTAATGATTTCCGTATTCCGGCTTGAGGTTTGGATTGCCGACTACGTGGTGGTTTTGGTCAATGAACTCCAGGTATTTTTCTTTTAAAGACGGCGTTCGGAACCCTTTTGCGTACGAAGCTCTAAACTGGAGGGATTCTTTTGGGTGGTACAGCGCGTTGACGGAATAGATGAATGGTGCTGCCGACTCGGAGTTGTAGGCGCCGCGCAAACCTAGTTGCAGGGTCAGTTTTTCTTGTAGGAGTTTGGCTGCAAAGTTTCCGTAAAGGGCAAGGTTTTGGGTGTTATGATTGAGGCCGCCAAATTTGCCGCTTTTGCCTGATTGGAGCAGGATGTCATAGCCCCCATCAAAATGAAATTGCTTGTAGGAATTGGCATAGTTGCTCCGAAGCGTGATATCGTCAAAGCGGCTGGTGTCTTGCATCCCGGATGCAGTGTCGCGGCTTTCCGTAAGGGTGGTCAGGTCGATAAGTTGCGACTCGCGGGTACGTTGGTAGTAGGCATAGCCATTGTCCAAGCGCCAAGCGCCATTCTTCCCTACTTTGCCGTTAATGGCTAGTCGGTTGTTGGCCCTATTGGTTCGGTAATATTCATCTACAGCATTGGCCATGTAGGGCCAGCCGATTACTGAGCCTCGGTTGGTAATCGTTTCTTTTACTAGATCGGAGGCGAGTGTAATTCCGATACCGGAGGCAGCATCATATTGATACTTGAAGTTGCCCAACCATTGTTCCTTGGGCTTGAATTGGCGTGCTCGGATCGGATTAAGGGTATCGGTATAGCCATAGGCATCGGAGAAGTTTCTCCCCAGCCCTGCGCTTAGGTGGTTTCGCTTATTTATCGTGAAGTTGCCCGCTAGGTCCAGGTTATATTTCCCAACTGTTTCATAGTTAACCCCGGCACTCAGTTGATTTTTCTTAGTAGCTCTTTCTGTGATGATATTAATGACGCCGCCGAGCGCATCGGAGCCGTAGAGGACACTCATGGGGCCTTGTACAATTTCGATACGAGCTACATTGTTAAGGCTGAGTTGTCCTAAGTCAATATTCCCATTCTCCCGTCCGTTCACCGGTAGGCCATCGATCAATATTTTGAGTTTGTCGCCGCCAAGGCCTTGCATGCTTGTATTGGAGCCCAAGACAGCATCTGTATTGACGTTGATGTTTAGTTGGGTGTTGAGAGCTTCTGCCACGTTCAAAGCGCCTTGCGCACGCATGGCAGCCTTTGTTATTACCCGATATTGGGCAAGCGCATTTTGGAGTTTTACGGGTTTTGCAAGTCCGGTCACCACCGTTTCTTGAAGTGTGGAATGGAGCATATTCGTTGCCGTATCCAGGACCATCCCGGAGGGCATCGTGTTTTGCGCCAGAGCAAGTCCGGTGCTCAGCGTGAAGTACAGGGTGCAACCTAAATATTTAACCAGCTTCATCCAATTAAGGGTTATTCTATCAACAAAAATGGAGCACTGACTTTGTATTGTCGGTGCTCCATTGGTAAGATTGCTAATTTACGCTTAGTGAGCAACGACCAAGCGGCTGCTCAGGTTGAGGTTTTCACCAGCAATTTTTACAACATACACACCTGGAGTAAAATGGGTAGTGTTGATGCTAAATCCGTTCATGCCTTGTTGAATGTTCAGGTCGGCAGTGTACACGATGCGACCGGCCATATCACTGAGTACGATTTGTGCTTTTGGTGTTGCTGTTTTAGCATCAACCATGATATTGGTGCTATTGCCGGCAGGATTGGGAGCAATAGCCCAAGCGCTAACAGAAGAAGTTGCTGCAACGCCGGTTTCAGTTTCTAGCAGGCGTTTTTGGAATGACATTTTGCCTTGTGCACCGCCACCGAAGCCGGTGAATTGTAGTTGCCAATATTGGTTCGGTGTGCTTGCCGTACGGAGGAAATAGTTGGCTGTGCTATCCAGCTTGTAGGTTCCGTTTCCGGTGTGCGTTGGGTCGTCAAAATATTTCCAGTCGGAGCCAATAGTATTAGCGGCTGTCTTGTAGCTGAAGGTTTTATATTGAGTTTGGTCAGGGTTCACTTGTTTCACATTTACTGCCAATACACCCTCGTTGGTCAATACACCCATTACGACATAGGGTTTCAAAGGGCCTGGACCCATAGGGATCATCTCTGTATAGCGGGTGAAGACAAAATCCCAGTTTGCACGAAGGGGTTCACGGTTTACAATACGGGCGGAGTCAATGTTGTAATAGGCAGCCAGACGCTTGCTAAAGTCGTGGTTGGCATCGGTGCGGTTAATGTCAATTACTTGATCAGGAGTGCTTCCATCCAGCTTAGCCAAATGGAATTTGTATTGAATGGCGCTGGCAGGTGTACTGATGTATTTTTCAACATAGAACTTATATGCAGTGCCGTCAACCATCTTCAATAGATAAACGGTGGTACCGGTGAGGAAATGGGTAGTGCTGCTATACTCGCCCCAACCGAAAGAGAAGGGGTCTGTTACCACGCGGTTTTGGTAGAATGCACCGGTACCCCAGCTTGAATCGTTGTTGTATAAAGCCAAAGTTGGCGCTGTCTTCCCTACGGAGTCAGCAGCACCGATTGTGGCATAATTATAGGTAGTGTTGGCTAGCACATATACTTGCATCCCAGTTCGTGCGTTAATACCAATTGATGCGTTGTAGTGTGGTTCACCAAACGTGGTCATTTGGAAGGAAAGATGCCAATCGTTGCCGGTAGCATACTGAGTAGCGCCGTTGGACAATTTGTAATACACATCATTTGCATAACCAGCACCCATCGCAATGGAATCTTGTTGCCATGTCTGTGCAAAGCCAGAAGTACCTAATGCAAGTAGGCCGACTGTGAGTATGGATTTCAATTTCATCTGAAATAAGTTTGTTTTAGAACGGGGCAAAGGTATCTAGGCTTTGCTGCTAATAATGGGGTAACAACAAAGCTTTACAGACAAATGACAGAGTGAAAATGAAATGTTACAACCAGTTTTGTTGTTGTAAATACTCAGCAATTTGGACGGCATTTGTGGCGGCTCCTTTTCTTAAATTGTCCGCAACTACCCAGCAGTTCAAGGTATTCTCCCGGGAATTGTCGCGGCGAATACGGCCAACAAACACTTCGTCTTTACCGGCAGCATCCAAAGGCATAGGATACGTGTTTCCGTTGGGGATATCCTGCACAACCACTCCGGGTGTTGCGTCTAAAATTTTACGAATATCAGACACTTCAAACGGGCTGGCGAGTTCAATATTCAGACTTTCACTATGCCCGCCCATCACGGGCACCCGTACACAGGTTGCGGAGACTTTTACCGCGTCATCTCTAAGAATTTTGGAAGTCTCCTGCATCATTTTTAGTTCCTCCTTAGTTATGTCCCCTTCGCCAAACACATCGATATGGGGGATCAGATTCAGGTCGATCGGGTGTGGATAGACATCGTAGCTTTTTCCGCCGGCACGCTCGTCCAGCAGTTGTTTCACTGCTTTTTGGCCGGTACCGGTAACGCTTTGATAGGTGCTCACTACTACCCGTTTTAGGCCATATTTTTTGTGCAAGGGAGCCAGTACCATCACCATTTGGATGGTGGAGCAATTGGGGTTGGCAATAATGTAATCGTCTTTAGTCAAAGCATCACCATTTACTTCGGGCACAATCAATTTGTGTGCTGGGTTCATGCGCCAAGCCGATGAATTGTCCACAACGCGGCAGCCCACGGCAGCAAATTGAGGTGCTAGCACTAGGGAAGGGCCACCACCAGCGGAGAATAGGGCGAGTTGCGGCTTTCGGGCGATAGCGTCTTCTACACTGAGTACAGGATAGTTTTTGCCGTTGAAATGGATCAACTTTCCTACCGATTTTTCGGAGGCTACGGGAAGCAATTCCGTTACCGGAAATTTTCTCTCTTCAAGGATTTGGAGCATCGTACTCCCCACCAATCCGGTGGCACCGACAAGCGCAACACGCATAACGTT
>JAFDYA010000184.1 GCA_018267675.1 Bacteroidota bacterium | reverse complement strand
CTGCTCCTTTTACTTGCTTCAATCTTTGTTGTTTCTACTCAGTATGATGCCGGGGCACAGGGTCAAAAAGAAAAGTATCGCAACCCTGCGAACGATCCTGTGACCAGACTGCCTTACTATAAAAAACTTCGCTGGGCGGATGGCCTGTTCCGCGAAGGCAGTTATTTTAACGCTATAGAATACTATAGCGAATTGCTTGCCGAGCAACCGCGCAATCCTTACCTAGTTTATCAACTGGCAGAGTGTTACTACTTCTCCAGGGACTATGTACCTGCTGCACAAAACTATGCCTATGTGTATTCCCTCGCTTCCAAGTTATATCCCGAGGCGAAGTTTAAGGAAGCCCAAATGCTGAAGATGCAAGGCCTTTATGATTCTTCTATTCACGCGTATCAAAAGTTCATCGCAGACAATCCTAAGACTTACAAAAAGCTTAAGAAGACGGCACTTCGCGAAATTGACGGCTGTAACATGGGGAAGAACTCCATAAATGATCCAGTTGCCGTAACAATCAAAAATGCTGGCCCGAATGTGAACAGTGCTTATACTGAATTATCCCCTTATCCATTGGGCGATACAGCACTTTTGTTCTCGTCCATGAACCAGAACAAGGTCATTGAAAAAGATAAGCGTAACCGCGCAAATTATATGGCACGGTTTATGACCTCACACAAACAATATTATGTGCCTGATGTGGATTCTTTCCAATGGCCATTGGCTTTTAATGATGGCCCATTCAATGATCCACACGCCCATACGGGTAATGGCTGCTACAGCCCCGGTGGCGACCGCTTTTACTTCACTCGTTGTGCTGAAGCCGACTCGTCTAAGGTGAATTGCAAAATCTACGTTTCTAAGTTTGAAGGATCAAAGTGGGGCGAACCTAAAGTGATTGGCTTTGGTGTGAACGAAGGGGGTTCTAATACCCAGCCTTTTGTTGCCAAAGTGGGTAAGAAGGAAGTCCTTTTCTTCTCGTCCAATCGTACCATCCAAAGCCGCGGTAAATTTGATATTTGGTATTCAATTATCGATCCGCTTCGTGGTTCATATCGCCGGCCTCAAAACTGCGGTAAGCAAGTTAATACCGAAGGAAATGAAGCAACACCATACTATGATTCTCGTGTGAACAAGCTATACTTCGCTTCTGATGGGCACGTAACTATGGGAGGCTTCGATATCTATGAAGCAACTGGTGGCCCAAGCCGCTACACGGGTGTTCAGAACATGGGTTATCCTATCAATACTTCCGCCGACGAACTTTATTTCATTAAAGATCCGGTAGGTAAACCAGATGCCTATGTTGTCTCTAACCGTATTGGTTCAATTGCTTTGAAAAATCCTACTTGCTGCGACGATATTTGGCGGATTCAAACAGAGCCAAAGCTTCAAATTCTGGGTAAAGTTGTGAATGCACGTACCCAACAGCAAATGGAAGATGTAGTCGTGAAAATGGTTGATGAAAGTGGCACCATGCGTACGTACAATTCCACTGACGGAGCTTTCCAATTCAATATCGGACGGGATCATAACTATGTTGTTACTGGCGATAAGGCGAAATTCCTTTCTACTCGCGCTCAAGTGAGCACAGAAGGGATTAAGAGAAGTGATGCTGATCAAACGGTTTCTGTAGTCGTTTATCTGGATAGCATTACTATCAACGGAAACTTCCACGTGAGCAATGTGTACTACGATTTTAATAAAGCCGATTTGCGTCCTGAATCTATCGCTTCTTTGGATAGCCTCACGGCTTTCATGAAGGACAATCCATCCCTCAGTGTTGAAATTTATTCTTTTGCTGACTCTATCGGTTCAAACGATTATAACAAGAGCCTTTCCTTGCGTCGTGCCGATGCGGTTCGGAACTATCTTACCTCTCAAGGAATTGAGGGCAGCCGGATGATTCCTAAAGCTTTTGGTGAGCGTCTACCTGTTAAGCCTAATTCTATTCGCGGCATTGATTATCCAACAGGACGTCAATTAAATCGTCGTACAGAGTTCCGTATTGTTCAAGAAGACCCAACACGTCGGATCATCTTCAACAGTGCCAAGCCCGGTGATATCAATTCTCAAGAGAAGAATTTGCAGCTTCACGAAAGTGATGGCACAGATGAGCCTAGCGATTCCGAATCTAACTTCGGAGAGCCTGGAAGTCGCGTAAATTCAGATCAGAATCCTTAAGTCAAGAACATAAGTCTAGAAAAAGGCTGCCTATTTTGGTAGCCTTTTTTTTACCCAGATTTTTTATGAAAACGATACAAATCAAATTCAAGGCAGTACAAGAACTACAGGAAATTTTGATTGCACAATTGAGTGAAATTGGCTTTGAGGGCTTCGAAGAAATGGAAGATGCACTACTTGCTTGTGTTGCCCAAGAAGCCTACTCGGCAAAGGAAACAAAGGATATTGCTGAGGCATTGGGACTCTCCTTTGAAGAGTCGTTAGTGGAGGAACAGAATTGGAATGCACTTTGGGAAAGTAGCTTCCAGCCGGTGATTATTGATGATTACTGCTGTATTCGGGCGGACTTTCATCCACCACATCAGGAAGTCCGATACGAAGTAGTGATAACACCACAAATGTCGTTTGGTACCGGGCACCACGCAACTACAAGAATGATGGTGCAAGCGATGGCTACAATAGATTTTTTGGGAAAAGCAGTTTTGGATTTTGGTACAGGAACCGGTGTGTTGGGGATCCTTGCAGAAAAACAGGGCGCGAATGAAGTAGTAGCGATTGACAATGACGAATGGAGTGTGGCAAATGCGAAAGAAAATTGCGCACGCAACAATTCCAAAAATGTTTCTGTTTCTTTAGCCACGCTTGAGGAAGTCCAGGAGCAGCCTTTCGACATAATATTGGCGAATATCAACCGCCATGTTTTGTTGGCGACACTTCCGAGCCTTTTTAACAAAACTGCAAGAGCTGGAATGCTTGTGCTGAGCGGAATCCTGACGAGCGATGAACAGATTATTGTAGCAAGCGCATTACAAGTTGGGTACAAAAAATTGAAGAGTTATTGTGCCGATAACTGGATGTGTATTATATTCACCGTTTAGAAGGAAGAACCCACCTTTTTTATTAACCTACTTACCGAAAAGCTCCTTCTAGTTAGTTACCTTTGCACTCGTCTTTTCATATTGAATATTATTCATGGAAATAGCATTTTTTATTGTTCTTGCGTATCTGATTGGGTCAATCCCTACCGCTGTATGGGTGAGTAAGCGGGTGTATGGTGTGGACATTCGGGAAGTTGGCAGCGGGAATGCCGGTGCTACGAATACCTTCCGGATTCTTGGTGCACGGGCTGGTACTGCAGTGATGCTCGGCGATATGATGAAAGGCTTTATTGCCGTTAAGTTATCATTGCTTTCCAATTTTCATTGGGATAGTGAGGCAATAACCAATTTGCAAGTCATTCTTGGTTTAGCAGCAGTAGTAGGGCATATCTTCCCAATTTGGGCTGATTTCCGCGGTGGTAAGGGGATTGCTACCTTATTCGGCATGATTTTGGCAATTCAGCCATTAGTGGCTGTTAGTTTGATTGGGGTGTTTGTATCTATGCTCTTTCTTACACGCTATGTTTCGTTAAGCTCCATTGCGGCATCTGTGGCCTTTCCGGTACTTATTTTGTTCATCTTCCATGAGCCGGAGATAAGTTACCGACTCTTTGCGATTGCAACAGCTTGCTTAGTGGTCTTGACCCATCATAAGAATATCAGCCGCCTGTTAGCCGGCAATGAAAGTAAATTGCGCTCCTTCCGTAAGAAGCGGGACGAGGTGTGAGTTGAGAAGCATTCTTCGGATTATTTTAGCCCGTTGGAGGGCTTTTTTTTGGCTCTATTTACAAGTTCATGAAGCAACCCTTATGGAGAATACTTTGGAGCTACGTTAAGCCATTTGAAATTCGACGGGCAAGCTCGCACTACAATCCTCGGCTGGAACTCTTATTCTACGAAGGAGCATATATCCTCAGTACGGGCGATGCGCTTTATTCCGAAGGAAGAAAATATCGGCCTGTGCTAGCCGCATTGAAGAGTAACAGACTTCGTGCGCAGAATATTTCGTTCCGTTCGGTGTTATTACTGGGGACTGGGCTGGCTAGCGCGGCGCATATTATCAGCCATAGCGGTAAGGATCCGTCCATAACCCTAGTGGAAATTGACCAGCAGATTTTGGATTGGGCAATGGAATTCCTTCCCGACAAGATTCAAAAGAAGGCTCGCCCAATCTGCCACGATGCTTTCCAGTTCATGGCAACAAACTCGGAACACTTTGATTTGATTTTTGTTGACCTTTTTTTCGGATTGGTCACTGCATCCAAGGTGTTTTCACTGGATTTTTTGGAAAGTTGCAAAAGAAGTATTGGGGCAACAGGAACGATTGTGCTGAACGCAATCTTTCCGGATGCTCCTGAGGCAGACAGAGCGAAAGCTTTACTGGCCAAACAATTCAACGGAATGGAAGAAATTCGCTTTGGTAAGAATAGAGTGTTTGTACTCTGGAATTAACCCAAGCTATTCATTAGCCGATTTTACAACTTAGCACTCTGAATCCGCAGCACTTTTCTGCCTTTTTTCTGTACCCGCATGGAGTCGGGGACTAGCTTGACAATTTCCTCGCAAAGGCTTTGTCGGAGTGCTTCTCGGGCAAAATGATCTGTCGTGATCAGGCCAATTTCCCGGACGGGTTGGGGCTCTTCAAAATAACGAACCCGCTCCATAAAGTCTTCCGCAAATTCATGGGTTGCCAATTCGGGCAAGATGGTGAGGCCTCCATTACTATCTACCATTTTCCTCAAAGTCTCTACATGGCTACTTTCATACCGGTATGGACGATCTGCCTGGAGACCGGCCACATGATCACTACAAAGGTCAAACACTTGATTGCGCATGCAATGCCCTTCACTTAGGAGCCAGATGCGTTCTAGGGAAATATCGTCAGGGTTGATGAGCCGTTTTTTCAAAGCAGGCTCATCCGCTGCGAAGTAGGCCACAAATGGCTCGTAAAACAAAGGGTACTCTTTGATGTGTTTTTGATCCAAAGGAGTACTCACGATAGCAGCATCCAACTCCCCATGGTGCAAGGCTGAGAGGATCTTGTCTGTTTCCATTTCGCTAGCATGAAGCTTTACATCGGGATAGGCGGCGGCGTATTGGTCTAACAATCGGGGTAACAGGTAAGGGGCAACAGTCGGGATAACAGCAAAACGAAATACTCCCGAAAGTTTCTGTTGTTGAATTTGTACCAATTCGGTTATTTTCTCGCATTCTGAAAGGATCTTCCGGGCTTGCTCCACAATCTCTACCCCCATATCCGTAACAGCAATTGGTTGCTTGGTCCGGTCAAATATTCGTATGCCCAGATCTTCTTCAAGCTTTTGAATCTGCATACTCAGTGTAGGCTGTGTAACAAAACTTTTTTCTGCAGCGGCAACAAAACTTTTATAAGTGGCTACAGCCACCACATATTCTAGTTGGGTAATGGTCATAAGGAAAAGGCGTTCTTCAAGAGTTATATCCTCTAAAGGTACTGCTTCGTGGGGCAATCGACATTACAAAAACCGGAATTGAACTTTTCTACCCTAATTATTTCCACATCCTACTCAAGCCTTAATTTTGCAGATCGTATCTAGCTACCATTTTCCGTAGTTTTTTCAATACGAAAGCGTAATGCAAATTAAAGAGGACACTAATATTCCATTGCATCAACAGATGTTGGACAAATATCAGCACAAGCTTATTACCGATTCCCGGTCGCCAACAGGCAATTGGCTTGGCGTAACACTAGAACATGCTGAAAAAGGTGCAGCCACATTGTCTATTCAAATAAAGAAAGACATGACCAATCCCTATGGCAATATACATGGTGGGATGATGAGTGCGCTTATTGATGAAAGTATTGGTTGGGCTGTAGTGAGCCTAGATGCAGAGAGCCACTACACCTCATTGAATCTCAATGTGGATTTTTTGTATGCCGCAAGTGAAGGTGAAAAAATAATATCGGAGGCTAAAGTGATTCGTTTTGGGAAGAAGATTATTCATGTCGAATGCAGCGTGATCAATGAGTCGGGAGTGCTATTAGCAAAAGCAACTAGCAATCTTATTGTCACTTCTATGCAGGTTAAAGTGAGCAATTGAATCAGGAATTGCGCTAAACGAATTTTCAAAAAAAATTGAACGGATGATAAACGGCAAAAAGATTGTGGTGGTGCTACCAGCCTATCGGGCGGCTTTAACACTAGAACGTACCTATCGTGAAATCCCGATGGATGTTGTGGATGAAGTGGTATTGGTTGATGATAAAAGCCCGGACAATACTGTTGAGGTGGCTAAAGCCTTAGGCATTCGGCATATTGTGACGCACACAGAAAATCGGGGTTATGGTGGCAATCAAAAGAGTTGTTATGCCAAAGCTTTGGAGTTGGGAGCAGATATCGTGATCATGGTTCATCCAGATTATCAATACACGCCCCAATTGATCTTGCCCATGTGCAGTATTATTGCCAATGAGGTGTATCCCGTGGTGTTTGCTTCGCGGATTTTGGGAAGAGGCGCCTTAAACGGCGGAATGCCGATGTACAAGTACATTTTTAATCGTTGTCTCACTTTGTTTGAGAATATAATGCTTCGGCAAAAGCTATCGGAGTACCATACGGGTTATCGAGCGTTTGCAGCAAGTGTGATTCGGGAGATTGACTTCAGCCATAATTCCGATGATTTTGTGTTTGACAATGAAATGATTTCTCAGATTTTTATGAATGGGCATGAGATCGGTGAAGTGACTTGTCCTACTAAATATTTCGAAGAAGCAAGCTCTATCAACTTCAGTAGGAGTATGACCTATGGCCTTGGCGTGCTCCGGGTGAGCGTCACCCATCGGCTCCATAAATGGGGGCTAATCAAAAGCAAGCTCTATAGGAAGCAGGCTCTTTGATGCCGGTTTTGTCATATTTTTTTCAGAAAAGCCCTATCGGTACAATTGTTCCCAACCTTTTGTAGGATATTGCCGTCTATATTGTTGTGGAAAGGCTAAAAGTTCTGTTTTAACAATCCACAATATTTGCTATCATTGCAATTCATCAGTACCGAAATTTAACTGCCTATTGAGCGCATACTTTACTTAAACACACCGCTACAAGCAAGCCCTTCACAATTTGCGTTTTGGAATGGTGTATCCATAAAGTATGACTTACACACAGGAATGTACTGATGCTACGCTGATTTCCCAGTATCAACAAGGTAGTGACTTGGCTTTGTCCACATTGGTTCATCGCTACAAGGACAGAATCTATACCAGCATTTTCATGCTCGTTAAAGATCAATATTTGGCTGAAGATATTTTTCAGGAAGCTTTCTTGAAAATGATTAAAACCATAAAAAGTGGGCGATATGCGGAACAAGGGAAGTTTTTACCCTGGGCGCAGCGGGTTGCCCATAATTTGTGCATGGATCATTTCCGAAGAGTGCGGCTACAGGTGCCTGTGACGACCGAAGATGGAAGGGACATCATAGAGCTGCTGCCACTGGCGCATTGCAATGGTGCAGAGCGGATGGAGCAACGGCAAACAGTTCAGAGTGTACGAGAGTTGATAGAAAGCCTTCCTGAAGAACAGCGGGAGGTAGTGTCCCTGCGGATATATGCTGAGCTGTCTTTTCAGGAAATTGCAGATTTGACCGGAGTAAGTATCAATACAGCACTTGGAAGAATGCGTTACGGACTGATTAATCTGCGCAAGGCTATTAAGGAGCAACAGTTAGTACTTCGATAGAAAAAGGGCATCCAGTTGATTTTGGGTGCCCTTCACTTTTTTTGCAAACCAATATTTGGAATAGCTTAGCTCAGCATCGCTTGGATTAAAATGATCCGAAAGAGCCAGTTTATTACAAAGGTTTCTTGTAGAATAAAAACAGATAGAAAGAGATCATCAGGATGATAGCCATAGAAATAGACAAAAAGACAATCGTCTTACGCATGGCTTTGTTTAGGGTTTTCATTTTATGGAGTTCGCTCACGTTGTTGAGCGAATTTTCCATTCTGCTAAAGGCTGTCTCACCTTTTACCACATAGTCGTAGGCGCCAAATTTTATACTGTCCACGGCTACATCTATTTTGTCTTGGCCGGAGAGCATAATCACCTGTGTTTCGGGATACTTTTCCTTGACGAGTTTTAGGATTTCTACCCCATTTTTTGCGCCCTTACTTGATCCTTCTAAATGGTAGTCCAGAACCATAATTTCCGGCTTGAGGTGCATGTTTTGCAATGCAGTTTCTCCGTTGTCAAAGGCTCGGATATCGTAGAGAAAGCGTTCGGACAGGTAGTCTTTCAGCATTTCGTTTTGGATAGGTTCGTCGTCGACGATGAATATTAGGCGCTTGTGTTCTGCCATAGT
>JAFDYA010000183.1 GCA_018267675.1 Bacteroidota bacterium | reverse complement strand
TGCCGTTTTGTTCAAGCACCGGAAGCAATCAGAGGTTTTGATTTTTCCGAAATGAACCAAATGCTTTTTCAGTTTTTAGATGGGCTGGTAGCCGCATATCAGAAGACTCAAAAAGCGGAATTTTGAGGCGATCACCAAGAGCTTTTAATGTTCCTTTTTAATCACAAAGAAGCTGCCGCGAAGCGTGCCAGCAAGTTTTGACTTTTGGCGGGCAAATTTGAACTTTCCCAACTCTTCCGGTATTTCCATCCCTTCAGAAAGCTTGAATCCAACTGCCCTTTTTTTAGGTTCATCCAGGGGGTAAAGCACATTGACCGCAAGGCCACTTTCATAAAATACATGTGCCCATTTGATATTTTCCACAAAAAGTAAGGCGGTCTCTAAGGCGGGTGATTGGATCACGATATTTCGCTCTTCCAGTAGAATCTTTGTTACCCATGCGAGCACTTCAGGGCTGTCTTCCGCAGCATGAACAATAAAATCTGCTTTGTATTTATTCATGAAATAGCGGGCTTCGTTGGCGCGTAAGCCGGCAAGGGCAACAGCTACCGGCGATGTTTCTAGTCCGATTGTGGCTACATTTTTGAAATCAACTTGGTACGGCATAGTGTCGGTTTATTGGAGTTCTTAGTGGAAGATGAAGTTAGTTTGTCTGAATCACATCGATTGGCGAGGACAATTTTTGGCGTTATTGTGGACAATTAAAGTGCATAGCGCGGTTGTGACTGGCGAATGCTCTAAATTCCGAGCCGGAATGAAATAATTTCACCCCATGAAATCTCGGCTTGCTCTGCCCATTCCCCTGCTGCCCCAGCCCATTCGATATACCGATAAAGTGCTGCTGATTGGCTCCTGTTTTACAGAGCACATTGCGGCCAAGTTGCAACAACATAAGTTCAATGTTCTGGGGAATCCGCATGGGATTTTGTTCAATACGCTTAGTGTCACTAATAGCCTTAAGGCCTATGCATCCGGCAGACGCTACAATCCTTCCGACTTGTTTTATCTCAATGAACTTTGGAACAGTTGGGACTTTCATTCCCGTTTTTCTGATATCGATCGGGATACTGCTTTGCTTGCCATGAATCAGTCTCGGGAACAAGCATCTAACTTCTTGAAAGAGGCCGATTGGATCATCATCACTTTAGGTTCGGCATTCTATTATGCGCTAACTGAGCAAGGGCGGCAGGCTTCGGGAATAGCTTTAGATTTCGTGGCCAATAATCATCGGGCACCGGCAAGCTGGTTTCAAAAGACACTTAGTCCTGTGGCTGATTTGGTGGAAACTTTGGAAAGTACACTCAGTGTTATCTCCCAGATTAATCCAAGGGTAAAATTCTTGTTTACGATCTCTCCGGTACGCCATATTCGAGATGGCCTGGTGGAAAACAGCCGAAGCAAAGCCCGCTTGATTGAAGCCGTCCATAGTATCTGCGACCATCGGAGGGATAGTTTTTATTTCCCGGCTTATGAGTTGCTCATAGATGTGCTACGGGACTATCGGTACTATGATGTGGACATGGTACACCCCAATTTTGCGGCGACGGCAGAAGTATGGGAAGCCTTTGTCGCCTCGTGTCTGGATCCCAGCTTGCTCCCGATAATGGAGCAAGTAAAAGAAATCACGACTGCCCGTCTGCACCGGCCTCGTTTTCCGCAAACCGCGGCACATCGCCAATTTATGGAACGCAATGCGGAAAAGGTAAAGGCATTACTGCAAGCACATCCCTATTTAGACCTAAAGGAAGAATGGGACTATTTTAGTTCGGTGGCTACAATAATGCCCGAGGCCAAATAAAATCTGAGGCTATTTACTCAAATGCATGCTCCGCTCTTTATACAGATTACGGAACCAAGGGTCGCGTAGGCTTTTGATAAATTGAATGGCTTCGCCGGTACTCTTCATTTCCGGGCCCAGTTCCTGGCGCACATTCGGGAATTTGTTGAAAGAGAAAACCGGTACTTTCACGGCAAAGCCTTCCAATTTCTTCTCGATATTGAAATCCTTTAATTTCTTATGTCCCAGCATCACTTGCGTAGCAATGTTGAGATAGGGTACGCCGTAAGCTTTGGCGATAAATGGCGTGGTGCGTGAGGCTCTGGGATTGGCTTCTATCACATAGACATGGCTATCCTTAATCGCATATTGAATATTGATAAGGCCTCGAATATTGAGTCGTAGGGCAATCTTGCGCGCAATTTCTACCATCTCATCTACAACCAAAGGGCCGAGATTGAAAACCGGCAAGACGGAATGAGAGTCGCCACTGTGGATGCCTGCCGGCTCTATATGCTCCATGATGCCCATGATATGTACTTGTTCGCCATCACAGATGGCATCAATCTCCGCTTCCTGACATCTATCCAGGAAGTGGTCAATTAATATTTTGTTTCCCGGCAAATGCTTGAGCAAACTGATCACTGAACTTTCCAATTCATCATCATTGATGACAATCCGCATCCGTTGCCCACCCAAAACATAGCTTGGACGAACCAGCACAGGATAGCCAACTTGGTTGGCCACCTCAATAGCTTCGTCTGTCGTATAGGCGGTGCCATATTGAGGGTAGGGGATATCCATCTCTTTGAGCATATCGGAAAACCGCCCACGATCTTCAGCAATATCCATATCATCAAAGGAAGTACCGATGATTTTTATGCCGCGTTCATGCAATTTTTTTGCCAGTTTCAAGGCAGTTTGCCCACCTAGTTGCACGATGACACCTTCGGGTTGTTCGTGTTCAATGATTTCCCAAAGATGTTCCCAATATACAGGTTCAAAGTAGAGCTTATCGGCAATGTCAAAATCGGTACTTACGGTTTCCGGGTTGCAATTCACCATGATGGCTTCATAGCCGGCTTCCTTAAGTGCCAATAGGCCATGCGTACAACAATAATCAAACTCAATGCCCTGGCCGATACGATTTGGTCCGGAACCAAGAACAATTATTTTTTTACGGTTAGATATTTTGGATTCGTTGCCTGATATGGAATTGTTCATGAGTTTGTCTTGGAGTCTGCGGCGCGAAGGTCAGAAATTCTAAGGGCTTTTTGGGAAGAAAGGCAAAGGATTTTAGAATTAGTC
>JAFDYA010000182.1 GCA_018267675.1 Bacteroidota bacterium | reverse complement strand
TTTCGTCGGGCAGAGGTAAATCACCGAATATTTATCCGCTTCGGTTTCATTGTCTCGGCTAAACTTTAGATTGACTAAACTTTCCGAAACCTGCACCAGTAGCCCGGGATCATTTCCTAAAACTAAAGAGAGTAAGGTGCTAATACCATATTGCTTTGTCATCGCTTCGGTAGAATGACGCTTGTCTGCATGCGCCATTTCATGCCCCAAGACTCCGGCAAGCGAACTGGCATTATCCAAAAACTTGATCAATCCGGTATAGACATAAATATAACCTCCGGGCGTACAAAAGGCATTAAGTGTATTATCATCGCGAATGATCCGCAGCTCCCAGTTGAAATCTGCTTTGTGTGTCACTTGCCCACTATTGAGGATCACGTCCCGCATATTATTTAGGTATTGATACGCAGACGCGTACTGCACCGGATCCAAAATGGGATATGTTGCGGGATCTGCTGCTATTTGCTGGCTTACCTGGAGTCCGAGATTTCGGTCGTCTTGAATGGAAAAAATATTCACACCTTCGTCCTTATTGCAAGAACCGAATAGAAAAGAAGCTGCTAGTGTGCCGGCAAGGATAGTAGTAGAAAATTTCATGAAATGCAGGTGATTAAAATAGTAATCAGGATTTGTGGTCTCCGATCAGAATCTTGTCCAACCGAGAAGGGAACGTTGAAGCAAAAATCGAGCCATTTTCATTATAAACCAAATGATCAATTGACTAAAAAAAAGATCGCCCTGAGTCCAACTCAGGGCGATCTAAAAAAACAAACCAAAAACTATCGGCTCAGTTTATTGACTTTTTCAGTCTTTATCCATTGACCATTGGCATCACGGATATCCACTTGGTAAAGCCCATCAGCAAAACTTCCTAAGCTAAACTCCTTAGCATTTTGCAACCGAACTATCTGCTTCCCTTCCATTGTTAGCACCGTTATCGTCACCGGTATCGGACTTTGGATATACACCTTGTCCGTGCTTGGATTCGGATAGAGCGAAATAGCACCTGCTAGGCTGGTATTACCCACCGACAATGCAGTGTAGAAGAATGGTTCAGAAATACCCGCGCAATGTATTGCACTTGTATCCGTAACCGCTACTCGATAGTAACCACTTGCGCTTGGCGCATAAGTTTTAGAAGTAGCTCCACCAACTGCACTACTTCCCTTATACCATTGGTAGCTGGCGTAAGGTCCTCCGGCATCCATGCTTCCGCCCACCAATTTAATAACAGGCAAAGGATGAGGTGTAACAGTAACAATAGTCGGAGCGGAGCTTGAAGCCTGACAGCCGGAATCATCCGTAATCGTTAGTGTATAATAACCACCCATAAATGTCTTGAGCACATTATTGGAGTCGGAGCGAACGGTCACACCATAAAACTGCCAGTTGTACACTTTATATCCCGGTACTGCCTTAAAGTAAACGGTATCATCTTGGCAGATATTCGCATATCCGGATGGCGTAATTGTTGTGTTTGGTGCAGGTAAAATCTTCACCGTCTTAGTTGCAGTATTCACACAGCCATTCGAATCTGTACCTGTTACGGTGTAGGTTGTGGTGGTTGATGGTGTCGCGGTTACTATTTTATTTGAAGGCGAATCGAGGCCTGTGGCCGGTGTCCAGGAATAGGTTGCTGCACCCATAGCCATCAGGTTCACCGGAATACCTTCACAGCGCGTAATTGGGCTAAAAGGCGCAATCATGACATTCGGAAGATTATTCACAGTGACCAATTTCTTTGCTGTGTCCACACATCCATTAGCATCCGTACCGGTAACGGTATAAGTCCTAGTAGAAGTAGGCTTTGCAGTTGTTGATGCGGTATTGGTGGAGCTTAAACCTGTAGAAGGTGTCCATAAATAAGTACTGGCGCCACTTGCCGTGAGTACCACTCCGGATCCGGAGCAGATAAACGAGGCGGTAGCCGGACTAATTGTTATTGTTGGTAATGGGTTTACCTTAACCATCTTAGTAGCCGTATCGGTACAGCCAAAGCTATTAGTCCCAATGATCGTGTAGGTTGTTGTAGTGGTAGGCGAAGCAGATACACTAGCACCTGTTCCCGAACTCAAGCTAGAAGAAGGACTCCAGGCATAACTCACGGCACCACTTGCTGACAATGGCGTACTCTTTCCTTCACAGATAACCGGTGTCGCGCTCGGACTAACAGCAACTGTTGGTCTTGGATTGACAGTAACAACTTTAGTCGCCGTATTCACACATCCATTCACATCAGTACCGGTCACCGTGTAGGTGGTCGTACTGGCAGGAGTAGCATTTACTACACTACCAGTACTTGGTGACAGGCTTGAGCTGGGTGACCAACTATAGGCACTTGCACCAGCGGCGGTAAGCATAATAGACTTGCCAATGCAGATAGACTGACCGCCGGCAGGGCTAACAGTAATTATCGGCAATTGGTTGACGGTCACTTTCATTTGTGCAGTATCGGTACAGCCGTTCACAGCAGTGCCGGTAAGCACATATGTAGTAGTAGTACTTGGTTTAGCAGTCACTACAGCGGCAGTAGTGCTACTCAAACCTGCTGCCGGTGACCAGGCCAACGCAGGGGCACCGCTTCCCGTCAATTTTACACTATCGCCAACACAGAATGTTGTTGTTGACCCGTTGGCAATAGCCACAGTGGGGGATGTATTAACATTGATTGTTTTGGTGATTGTTGCCGTACACCCTATTGCATCCGAGCCGGTGATGGTATAAGTTGTGGTAGTAGATGGTGAGGCGGTAACCGAATCGCCGCTTGTGGCACTCAAGCCAGTGCCGGGGAACCAAGAATAGGAAACAGTACCGGCGGCTTTCAGACCCAACAGTGTACCACTACAAATGGTACTTGCACCACCCGGAGTCACCGTGAATACCGGAGCTCCATTTACGGTTACTGTTTTCGTAACCGTGTCCTTACAGCCGTTCGCATCGGTACCGATGATTGAATATGCTTGCGTGGCCGCTGGGCTAGCCATAACAGTTGCTCCGGTCGTTGTATTCAAAGAAGAGCCCGGCGACCATAAATAGGAAGTTGCTCCGGCTGCTGTAATGCTAATACTATCGTTCTGGCAAATAATAGCAGACGCTGGCGTAAAGGTGATAATTGGTTGTTGGTTGACGGTGACCACTTGCATTCCGGTATCAACACAGCCATTTGTATCGGTTCCCGTCACCGTATAGGTTGTGGTCGTTCCAGGAGTAGCCGTCACTGTTGTACCGGTACCGGAGCTGAGACTTGTAGATGGTGTCCAAGAATAAGTGCTGGCGCCAACTCCACTCAAGGCAACATTTCCGCCAATACAAAAAGTAGTGGGACCTGCTGGAGTAATGGACACTGTAGGCAGCGGATTGACAGTAACGACAAGGGTTGTATCACCAGAACAACCTGCCGAGGTGGTTGAATTGATGGTATAAGTTGTAGTAGCGCTAGGAGTAGCGATAACTGTATCACCTGTCGCTGTATTAAGCGTAGTGCTCGGCGACCAGCTATAAGTAGCCCCACCGCTAGCTACAAGTTGAAGGCTAGATCCGATACATACTTTAGCTGGAGTAGGATTAATAAGAATGGTAGGTGGTTGATTTACGGTTACTGTTACCGTATCGCTAAAGCTACAGGTAGTTGCATTGGAGACCGTAAGGACATAGTTAGTTGTAACAGTAGGTTTGGCAGTGATGTTAAGTTTAGTTTCATCACCTGCGGCAATGCCTGAGCCTGGGCCATTCGGTGTCCAAGTATAGATCGCTCCTGGCGCAATCTGTGGCGAGAACCGCCATGCTTCTGGAGTACTTACTGACCAATAGCCGGCAGTCCGACCGGTTGGTTGTACCGCTGCAGTACCGGTAGGATTGTTGAGCCCCAATTTATGGTTGTTGCCGGAGGTGCATTCTGTGATATGGGATTCCAAAACCCCAGTACTTTCATACAGCTTCGCCTGGTATGTAGCAGAAGGAGTTGCAGAATACCAGTCAACACCTTTCCAATTAATAATAAGAACCCGATTGGGTGCGGTCCCGGTAACAAAATATTCAACCGTACCGTTATTATTCAAATTCTGGTCGCCATATAATACGCCAAAGGCTCCTAGTGGATTGGAGGTACTAGGCCATGTAGAGCCATATCCGGTTGTTGTGGTGGTACCAAACATGATTACTCCATTAGTACCGATACTTGCTGAAGTATAATTTGAACCATAGAATTTGACAGTAAAGGGAAGCGAAATCGTCCAATATCCATCATCCAGATTGCCGGAAGAAAGTGAGGTAACTGCTGAACCGCCACTAGCTAATGTTGTCACGCCGGTAGCTGGTGTTGCTGCGGTATCAAACGGAATTGACGAATAATCATAATCATCAGAAACCGAGGTAGGCCCGGCAGTAGCATTAAGCTTCGTAGAATCACCAAGACAAAATGCAGCTTTAGAAGTAGAGGCTAATACGGAATAGCCAAACAAAGGAGCATCCTGATAACCCGTACCCGGGGCTACTTTAGAATAAGTTCCATCAGTAGCGGTCACATTCCAGGTCACTACTCCATTCACCGGCGAGGCTGCCGGAATCACACCGGTCCAAGTAGATAAACTACTCAAGCTACCGCCCGTCATAGTAACCGCCGTGGGCGTACCTCCGTTGATTGAATAGTAAATTTTTACAGAACTTAGCGTGGTTGGTCCGGGTTTTACTTTTGCTGTTACGGTATGTGCTACAGCACTACACTGCCCAAGAGGGGTAATGGTCAATGAATCTACACTAGGCGCTGGGTTGATGCCATCAAATTCGTCGGCGCCAATATCCGGAGCTGTACCATACCCGTTAGTTGCTGCACCCGGACGTACCGTATTGTCAATATCTGTAGTTACACCTGTGCGGGATGTTGGCGCACCACCTGATTCTAATGGTGTTGCGCTACTATTGGGGATATGAAGGTTTGTGGAGGAGGTAAATGGAGGGGCAACATTCCAAGAAGCACCGTCCTTTCCCGTTGCCGATTGCCAGTTGGACAATGTTGTTTGAACTGATGAGTTATAATACCCGATTTTTCCTCCAGAAGCTACATAATAATTATTATTATCCATATCGGCGGCAGAAATATTACCAGTGCCCATACTAATAAAACAATAGGCATTACTACTCACGGCTCCTTGATTGTTTATCAAGATATTGTTTAAGAATTTTGAAACCTTGTAGGACGATGATGTAAAAACAATGCAGGCTGAATTTTCGTTTGAATTGTAAGAGGTGGTACCATTAGCCGCATTTAAATAAATTGTATTGTGTATAATTTCTAAACCATTCCCAACAGAGGAAATAAACATTCCATAGTTCTGGTAAGTGGTTGTGAGACTAGTGGAATAATTGGTTGCTGTAATATCCCGAATGAAGTTGTTGGTCACTTTAATACTATCATTCAGAGAGCTATAAAAAGAAATGCCGTGTGCTCCCCAGCCGCCACTTGAGGGATTCGCTACATTATGAATATTATTCCCATCCACATGCAAACCATAATTGTAAGAAGACACATAAAGACCATAAATATTTGTACTAATGCCTGTTGTTGCCTCTCCAACTTGGATGTCATTGCCCTGTATCAGAATACCTTTTGACACTGTATTTGAAGTATAATAAAAATAAATCCCATATTGTGTAACATTATAAGACGTATTTGAATTACCAATGATGTTATTCTTAATTACCGCATAAGGAATACCATATGTACTACTCCCACCCCGCGCATTAATCCCATAAGAACAGCGATAGATTTCATTATTCTGTATTATAGTATTTTGACTATTGTAAGCGCCGGTACTTGACGAGCTTGTAGAAGTGCCATTCGAAAACTGAACGCCATAACTCAATGTAGTGGAGGTGGCACTATTTTTTGACCCGATTAATACACAGTTCTTAATTGTAACATTATCGGCACCATTCGTACCGGATGTCGAGTTAGAGGACAATCGAATACAAGCAATACCCGAACTAGAACTTGTGGCGGACTGGATCACCAATGCCCGTTGAGTGCCGGCAGTGCCCGGATCATCCCCATCTATCGTCACATTGTCTGCTCCTGCCAATTCAATTATCCCCCGATTGGACGCTGGTGAACTTGCTGAGAAAATTGTATCTGCTCCAGAGGTGGTGATATTAATTGCTGTATAGCTTGAAGAGCCGGTACCACTCGCCAAAAGGGGGACCGGTGTAGAAGGTTCCGAAGTATTTGCCGTGATGGAGATGTTGATTACGCCCTTGTGGGTACCATTGTTAATGGCTGTAAATGCTGCATTCAAAGTAGTGAACGTTCCCGTACTCGTACCCAGAGTTGCTGTAAGGGACACTTGCGCATAAAGACAACTCGGAATTAAAAAAATTGCCAAGAAAAATCCGAGTAAAAAACGTCTTTGTCTCATTAATATCATATGCGGTATATTGTTTTAAACTATTAGCTTGTAAAAAATGCGCTAAGTCCTAAAGAATTCAAAAATTCTCAAAAACACCCAACGCCAAGCAGGTAAAAATAAAAGATATCCGACAAAAACAAAACTTTCACCGAGATTTTTTTTTACCCAAATAAAATTAACCGCACAATTCCCGCTATTAGCTGATAATCATTGAAATTATGAAATATTTTCACCGCACAGCCGAAATAAAAATGCTTGTTCATTTTTTCATAACAAAGCACCAATATTCATTTCCGTACTTTTAAAGCTGGATTGTTCATAGAGTGTTGACGTGAATCAAAATCGTTTACAATGGCTGCGCGAATGCGAAAAACGCATCATAAATTATAACTCCAGAGCTGTGCAGCAACCAGGAACTGATACCTCCTAGTAGCCTTCAATTAACCTAAAAAATCCGAGTAGAAGCAAAAGCTTAATAAAAGTATGCCTAGAAAAAAAGCAAAAACAAGCACGAATCAAAAAAGCAAAAAGCAATACACTGGTATTCTTGATGTATCCCGCTCTGGTACCGGTTTTGTTATGGTAGAGGGGCAGGATAATGATATCTTGGTACATGCAGAAAATCAGCTTAACGCCTTAAGTGGTGATACGGTGTTGGTCACTGTAATAAAAGAAGGAAGAACCCGCAGGGAAGGTATCATTGAAAATGTGCTCGTACGCCGCCAAACTGAGTTTCCCGGTCGGTTGCAAGTGAAAGAACACTTCGCCTTTCTCGTCCCCGACAAACAAAACATGCCGGTTGATATCTTTATTCCGATTGCGCTGTTGAATGGCGGGAAAGACGGCGACCATGCTGTGGCCAGAATTACCGATTGGAGCGCCAAAACTAAAAACCCAGTAGGAGAAGTAATCTCAATTTTGACCCATGAAAGTGCCAACGAAATAGCTATGCAGGGCATTCTAATGGATGCCGGATTTTCCCTGCATTTCCCGGACGATGTGCAGGAAGAAGCTGCTCGATTCAGCGAAGCAATTGACCCTGCTGAACTAAAGCGGAGAAAGGATTTCAGGAAAACATTGACCCTGACTATAGACCCCGCTGACGCCAAAGATTTTGACGATGCTTTATCATTCAAAACACTAAAAGACGGTTGGTATGAAATCGGGGTACACATAGCCGATGTGAGCTATTTTGTACAGCCGGGCTCCGCGCTGGATGAAGAAGCTTATCGTCGCGCTACCTCTGTCTATCTACCGGATAGAGTGCTGCCCATGCTGCCGGAACATTTGAGCAATATGCTTTGCTCCCTCCGCCCTAATGAAGAAAAATACGTATTCTCTGCAGTTTTTGAAATGAATGACCAAGCAGAAGTTCGGAACTATTGGCTCGGTCGTAGCCTGATTTGCTCCGATAGACGATATGCCTATGAAGAAGTTCAGGACATCATCGAAGGAGCTGATGGCGACAACAAAAATGAATTGCTCTTGCTTAATTCTATCGCGAGAAAGCTACGAGAAGCCCGATTTAAAAAAGGGGCGATCAATTTTTCCTCACGAGAAGTACGCTTTAAACTGGATGAAAATGCCAAGCCAATCGGCATTGTTATCAAAGAAAATAAAGAAGCCAATCAACTCATTGAAGAGTTCATGCTTCTGGCCAATCGAACTGTCGCCGAATTTATTGACAAATCATCCCAAGATGGTAAATCAATCCCCTTCCCCTACCGAGTGCACGATCTGCCGGACGATCTGAAACTGGCTAGCTTCGCGGCTTTCGCGGCACGCTATGGTTATCAACTCAACCTTAATTCCGGAGAGACTATTGCCCGCTCTTTCAATGAAATGCTTCAAGCAGTGAAGGGCAAACCCGAACAAAATGTATTGGAAAGCTTGGGCATCCGCACCATGGCAAAAGCTGTCTATACCACTCAGAACATTGGCCACTACGGGCTGGGCTTTGCCGACTATTGTCACTTTACTTCGCCAATACGCCGCTATCCGGACGTACTGGTGCACCGTGTACTCCAACAAGTATTAGACAACAAACTGATCCCGATAAAAGATATGGAGCAGAAATGCCGCCATTGCAGCGATCAGGAAAGGAATGCGATGGAAGCAGAACGAGACGCAAACAAGTACAAACAAGTAGAATACATGCAGGGGTTCGTTGGTGAAGAATTTGAAGCCAGCATCACCGGCGTTGCCAGCTTTGGCTTCTGGGCAGAAACAGTTGCTCAAAAATGCGAGGGCATGGTAAGTATAGCTGCTTTAAGACACCTTGATGATTTCATCTTTATGGAAGCCGAATATTGCTTAGTCGGCCATAGCACAGGTATTCAATTTCGCATTGGCGACAAGGTGCAAGTAAAAGTGCTAAGTGCCAATTTAGAATCCAGACAAATAGACTATGACCTAGTCAATATCCCAGAAGTCGCCTCTAGGAAAAAAACTAAAATGCCCCCGTCAAAAAAGACGAGTAGTACAAAAGGAAAGAAAGCTCCAAAACGAAAAGGAAAGAACTAAGGGTCTAAGCTATTTTTGATTTGCTTTATTAAGTAAAATTGATGTTTCGAATGTCGAAGCATACACATCATTACCAACAACAAAACGAAAAGGGCTCCGCATCTTTACTCATAATTTTTCATGCACGATTTCAAAACACTTGTTACACAATTTGAAGGAAGAATAGCGCAGATCCCTGCGCTTTCCAGAAGCCCAGAGAGCTTGTACGAACCCTGCCGGTATCTATTGGGCTTGGGCGGCAAACGTATCCGTCCTGTACTCTGCCTAATGGCCGCAGAACTATTTGCAGAAATCTCCGAAGATGCTTGGCAAGCAGCCTTAGCCATTGAGCTCTTTCACAATTTTACACTTGTGCATGATGATATAATGGATCATGCGCCGCTCCGACGGGGACAAGCTACAATCCATGCACGCAATGGCCTCACTGCGGGCATCCTATGCGGGGATGTGCTGTGCATTGCCGCCTATCAACATCTTGGGCAAATCCGCAACACCCTTCCAACCATTCTTGCCATCTTCAACCAAACGGCTTTGGAGGTATGCGAAGGCCAGCAATTGGACATGGACTTTGAATCAAAAACTCAAGTAAGTGTTGCCGACTATGTGAACATGATTGGGCTGAAAACTTCCGTACTATTGGCGGCTAGTCTAAAAATTGGCGCAATCATTGGTGGTACTTCCGCAGGAAATGCCGAAAAAATCTATGAACTGGGAAAAGCGCTTGGTATCGCATTTCAATTGCAGGATGACTACCTAGATGCCTTCGGTGACCCAATAAAAACAGGGAAGCAGGCCGGTGGCGACATCCTTGCCAACAAGAAGACCTTCCTTTATCTCCATGCTTTGGAAAATTGCGACGAAGCAACAAGAACAAGCCTACACCAGTTGAACAACTTGCCGGACAATGAAAAAGTAGCAGCAACGACAGCCCTCTTCCGGGCAACAGGTGCCGACCGTGCTTGTACCCATGCTGTAGTCACCTACTCCGAAAAAGCCTTTGCGGCCTTGGATGACCTAGCCTGCACTGCCAATCGGAAAGCACCATTGAAAAAACTTGTAGAAAGCCTACTCCACCGACAATTCTAAAAATACAAAGGTCCTATTGCCCTTTTAAACTTGAACAATGAACTATTGGCTCATCAAATCCGAACCCAATAAATACAGTTGGGACGATCTTCTAAAAGAAGGCTCCACCGCTTGGACCGGTGTACGCAACTATGCCGCCCGAAACAATCTCCGTGATATGAAGCTAGGGGACAAACTCCTATTTTACCATAGCAATATTGGCAAAGAAATCGTGGGCATCGCCAAAGTGGTACAGACACATTTTCAAGACCCCACTACCGACGAAGATGCTTGGCTGGCAGTACAAGTAGCTCCCGTTAAGGCCCTAAAAAATCCAGTTAGCTTAGCTACCATCAAAGCAACAGCGGCATTAAAGGAAATGGAACTAATCAAACTTTCCAGACTATCGGTATCGCGGGTGAAAAAAGAGGAGTTTGAACTCCTACTCGCACTAGGAAAATAGTCGGAACTCAGTCCTCTGTCCTCCCTATTTTTTAAGAATTGCCTCAACAATCTTTTTAGCATTCGGCTTGGTCATTGAGGAAAATACCGCAATCAGTTTCCCATTTTCATCAATCAAATATTTTTGAAAGTTCCAACCCACTTTGGAATCCTTATACCCGTTTTGACTTTTCTCAGTAAGCCAATGATAAATCGGGGCCATATCCGCACCTTTAACGGAAACCTTCTCTGCCATTGGGAAGCTAACACCATAATTTTTTTTGCAGAATTCTTCAATCTCCCCACTATTGCCGGGCTCCTGATGGCCAAAATTATTGGCAGGGAAACCCACAATAACCAACCTGTCTTTGTATTGCTTGTATAAAGCTTCCAAGCCTTCGTATTGCGGCGTGAAATAGCATTTGGAAGCCGTATTGACAACCAAAATCTTCTTGCCTTTAAATTGTGAAAAATCAATCGTCCCGCCCATCAAACCGGGCACTTTAAACCCATAAATCGTTGTGACTTTTGCCTCAGATTTTGGCGAACTTAAGATTGAAAATAGCCCAAACATAAGTAAGATTGAAAGCCGCATAGCATTTCATTTTTAGAGAACATAAAGGTAGCAAGATTGTATAAAAAATAGCTAATCAAAATAAGCTTGACTAGGCACCAATATCCATAGACACCTTGTCCAGACAAGCTTTCAACCTTCGACAGGATTCTGCAATTTCTTCATTAGAAATATTGAGCGGTGGTGCAATGCGAATACAATCCGGAGCAAACAAAAACCAATCGGAAAACACGCCGAGTGCCAGGGCTAAGCTTAATGTACGCCGTACCTTTTCTTCATGGCGCAAGCGTACTGCCAGCAATAAGCCTGCTTCATGTACTGCAAGGATTTCCGGATGTTGCAACAATTGCTTAAACAATTGGGCTTTCTCCGTTACTGTAGTCAGCATTTGCTCCTCCTCCAATGCCTGCAAGGCCGCCAGCCCGGCTGCACAACAAACAGGGTGTCCACCAAAAGTGGTTAAATGACCTAAAACAGGATTGCTGGCCAATTGATGCATATGCTCCTTTGCTGCCACAAATGCACCCAAAGGCATCCCGCCGCCAAGCGCTTTACCCAAGAGAACCACATCGGGCACAATGCCCATTTGCTCAAAACCCCAAAGGGTACCCGTTCGTCCAAATCCGCATTGAATTTCATCCAAAATCAGGAGACAACCCTGTTCCGTACAACGCTGCCGTAGTGCTTGCATCCAAGCTATATCAGGACGTACTACCCCCGCCTCCGCTTGTACGGTTTCAATCAATACACAAGCAGTTTGTCCATCAATGACATCAATCATTTCTTGAGAATTGTAGGGATAATGCCCTACACCCGGCATCAAGGGTCGAAACGCTTGCCGCCAATATTCATCACCAATCAAACTCAGGGCGCCGGTGGTGCTGCCATGATAGGAATTGATCGCCCCAATTATTCTTGGACGACCCGTAACCCGCCGAGCTAATTTAATCGCACCTTCTACTGCCTCAGCCCCACTATTCGTAAAATAAACATTGTCCAGCGGCGCCGGCATCCGGGCTACGAGCGCACGAGCATAGGCTACCTGCGGACTTTGGATCGTCTCCCCATACACCATCACATGGAGATACTGATCCACTTGTGCTTTGATGGCTGCGACCACCTTGGGGTGACAATGCCCAACATTGCACACGGAAATTCCACCAATCAAATCCAAGTATTCTTTGCCCGATTCATCATAGAGTGTACTACCCGATGCCCGAACAATATGTAGGCCAATTGGCGCCTCGGAAGTCGGGGCAAGATGTTGTTGGAAGATTTGCCGAATATTCATGATTATCCAAAGAAATGGCTGCTGATACAGTATTCGAAGGTAAAACTTCAAACCATGCGCAACAGACAAATGCAAAAAGGCCACCTGAGATACAGGCGGCCCCTCGCAAACAAAAAACAACGAATCCCTACTTCAGGATGAGCTTAGTTCTAAACGAATTTTCTCCCTGCCGTACTTGGATAAGATATACGCCTGCTGCTTGATCAGACAAATCGTAGGTGCTGGACAATGCTGATTGAGCAGATAGGACTTGATGACGTACTACTCTTCCCGCCATGTCGGTAATGACTACATCAGCTGGTTGTTCCATTGATGCAAATTGTAGGGTTACTTGTGCATCGGTTGGGTTGGGATAGACGAGTAATTCGTAGGCAACTGCTTCCTCCTGTTGAGCCATTGGTGCCGCTTGCCGCATAGTACTACTACCGCAATCATAGCTGTACCAGCTCACATTTTTACCATCGCTTTCAATTTGCTCGGCAATGAAAAGCCCAGTCATCGTACAGCTTTGGTTGGAATTCCAGTGGCAATTGTAGCCATTCCCATGTACCCGAATCTTACCATCCGGTGCATAAACATTGGCGATCACAGTAGTTTGTTGTCCATCCACTTCAAAGTCATTGCGTCCCCAACGACTACCATACCAATTGTGATAGCTACTGTAGCAGCCATGTGAATTGGTGCTTGGATCTTTGATATAGAAAGTCACTTTCTTGGCTTCCGGATTGAACGTGCATCCTTTGTCAATATCTACATGATCCTTCACACGGAAAATTGTATTCCCACTGAAATGCACTGTACTGGTATGGTCAATATCCAATTCTTCAAGACTAATATCAGACGCTGTGAAGGTGACATCACAATTATGCCCAATCTTGATGTTTCGGAAGGTATTCCCCGTAATCGTCACCGTCTTATTTGACCAAATGCATAGATCCCGATAATTGCCGGAAACAGTACCATTACTGGTTTTGGTATAGTTGCTCAAGCCGGATAGACTGGCCGTATTCAACAACATCGTCGGAAGTGTCACAACTGCCGGGCTGTATATTTTGGTAGGGATGGTCACATTACTCTTCACATCTATATCGTGCGCCTTTACAAAGGCACCCGGAGAAGCTACAGAACAATATCGGTCAAAATCAGCATCTCCATAGGTAGAGGTCACACCAACACTCCCGTTATAGACATCATTATTTTGTGCTAAATCCACATCTCTAAACCCAATCAA
>JAFDYA010000181.1 GCA_018267675.1 Bacteroidota bacterium | reverse complement strand
GATCAGTTCAATGTCCGCCTTCTCGACCCTGGTGCGCTGGCCAAGCTCATCGTAGCTGAAGTTGTTCGCGCTGTTGATGGTGCCGTCCGCGTCCTGCGGGTCGGTGATGTCGTCGGGCTGGTAGGCCATCTGCGGGATGTCCTGCGCATAGTTCCCCGCTTGGTCGGCCAGGTCCTGGATGTTGTACGGGCGGTTGCGCAGCTTGCGGCCGTAGGCGTCCGTGTGGTAGCCGTAGTTCATCGCATCGTACGGGTGGCCGTCGTGTCGACTTGATAATAGCATCCTTCGCCTTCGTAATGCCCCGAACAAAAACGAATTTCCCCCATTCTATTTTGGACCAAGGCAGTAAGTTCCCCATATGATGTCAAAGCGATTTCCGGATATTTATCAAAATCCCTGTCGTAATTGAAAAAAAAGTGGCTCAATCTTATCATGCCCGATTCCGTTATCTCCCATTTACCATGATTCTCGATTTTTAAGATTCCATTATTAGAATAAATCATCTGCTCATATCCACATTCATAAATTCTAACTGTATCTTTAGTGTTTTTTAAGTTTTTGCCTACGTATGTCCCAATTACATTTTGTTCATCAATAACGCACGACCTATTGGCTACGACAATTATCAATAGTGTTATACCAATTATTGCCATTAGTTTACCCATTTTTAATTATTTAGGACCAAACGGCACTGAACGTGCTCGATTTAGCATCATCATTCTCTCCTGCTGCTCCTTTCTATTATCAAAGATAGTTGTCGAATTTTTCACTTCAGTCATGGATTCTGTCCATATATATGTCTGATAAGTATTTGCACCATAGCTTGGGCGAGTAGATCGCTCAAAATTCCATGATTCGGGGATGATGTGATAAACAAATGAAGATAATGATTTCCTATCATTTACCATAAACAATGCCTTATCGCCTAACTTAAACCACTGCACTCCAGCTCTTCCAATCATTTGCTCCCACATATCATTCGCAATCAGGGGATTGAATTTACCATAGGTATCTACGTCAGCCCTACCCGATAGATCTTCTGATCCCAAAATCCGCTGTCTAGCTCCCTTTGTGTATAGTGAGGATGGGCTTCGAAGTGATTCGAATGGTCCTGATTTTTCGCCATTGAATGATGCAAATATGCTTTTTGACGGTCCATATCCACCATCCCATTCTTTATAAATCTGCCTTGGTCCAACACTTGCATCCCTTTGAGAAAACCCTTGTATAAGGCTTTCCCCATTTGGAATCATGGTCGATGCTTTAGTCTCATTGTCAACTACTTTGGTATCACCATTCTTCTGGGCGAAAAAGTCGATCTTATCGCCTCCCAAATCATCTATTTTCTTTCCATTCGTATCATAGTGAGTTGCGCTATTCCCCTTGGGATCAACCTTCCAAATGGGATTAAGCTCGAGGGCGTGGTAAGGGGAGTGTGAAGGGACGTTCACAGGGTCCAAGTTCCACCTTTTCACTGCCCTCGGATCATATTGCCAAAACTCGGCGGTGTAGCTGGTGCCCGTGGCTCCATAGATCTCATCGTCGTGCAACTGGCCTTGGAACAAATGCCGGCTCGTTCCGCTGCTGTAGTTCCTTCCGGGCAGCAGGCTACCGAATGCCTCATACCCCTGCGCGCTCACCACCTCCGCCTGCTTGGCACTGCCCGCGCCTGCCCCGTCCAGCAGCCTGCCCGTCACCACCGTGGCCACATTGCCAAGGTGGTCTGTAAGCTCGTACCGTTTCAGCGGCGCAAGCATGGACTGCGTGTAGGGGTAGTTGGTGATGGTCGGCGCAACCGCCAGTTCTTTTTGCCCCGTGTAGCTGCCTATGCGCTTGCTGCCGTATATGGGCCGTTCCGTCACCTTCAAGCTCTTGGGGCCGGTGTTGGTGTGGCGGTACATGGCCATCCCTTCTATTCCGCACAGCATGTTCCTCCTTGGCATGCGCCGTGAAGGTAGCTTTTGTATTGGTCCATCCTTCAAGGCATGGCTGCAGCGAAATTCCGAAGGGTTTTTTCAAGGGGTGTGGCGCGGGGGGGTGGCAGGCGCCTGTTTCTCAAACTGCCTTATGTCCATACCCGTTGACATACGCCGTGAAGGTAGCTTTTGTCTTGGTCCATCGCTCAAACCCAGCCACTTCGAAATTTCGAAGGGGCGATTCCGGGGTTATCGTGGAGGTTGCCTTACAAATCACCGCAAGGAACTACACCAGCTATATAATCTATCTCGCTAATTCGCGGATTATCAATGCTATATTTAATTACTATACATTCCCCATTTTTGACCTTCAATCCATTGGGGTAATAAGTAGATATGTACTCTTTCCCATCAATTGAATACTTACACACTAAGTATACCGATGTAACATGAGTGCCAGATATATTCGTATGATTCAATACGGTCGCAGATACCCTGCCATAAGATTCTAGTGCCTTATTTCGCTTTCTCTCGCTGTATATGATAAAACAAACAAAAGCAAATAAAATAACAATCAATCCAATCTTATACCCCCTTGTTGCAGCATACCCATTACCCTGTTCCTTTCCCATTGCTTCGGTGCATCCTTCACGACGCCATCAGAATTCGGGAGTAGGAACCACTGTTCGCTTAGTTCCAACCTCAATGACCTTTTCCATTGCGTCTTTCGACACATCGCCTACGACAGCATTGGCCATCTTGGTCCTAACTTCCTTATTGCGGGCAGCCTGCGCCCCTACGCTTGTTGCCTCTGCCTTAACTTGTGCCTTAGGAGAATTCGGACTCTTCACTAGCGAGCGTTCCGCTTTTCCAGCTGCTTGATTTGCAATAGCCGTACTCTTTTCTGCTGCCTTTACCGCCTGATTCGAAGTTGAAACCTTAATCTTTGTTGATGCCGATTTCGCAAAACGATCTATAGCAACATTCGTTGCAGTGCTCACAGCAATCTTTGTAATATCCTTCTCAACGCCTAACCCAGCATTAGGCCTCCATGAGACAGTTGAAGATAGAGCCTCTTTTGCCACGGTGCCAAGTAATCCACCTCCTGGTATAGCAGAAACAGCAACACTAACAAAATTCACATCCCCAACCCAAGCATTGTATCCTGAACTTCCTTTTGAATAATTATCAGCAACTTGTATTCCATAGTCAACTGCTGCACTAATGAAACACCATGGGCAATCGCCATTAGGGTCATTATAGTATATCGGATTATCGACAAACGGAACGTAAGGACTTAAGCCCGGTGTTGTTACAGGATCTAGATTCCAGCGGTGAGCCACTCTCGGATCGTACTGCCAAAACTTGGCGGTGTAGCTGGTCCCTTCGCTTCCATATACCTCGTTATCCTTGAGTTGGCCGCCGAACCCGAAACCATAATTTGAACTCTGGAAGCTCCTATTGGGCAAGGCAAATCCAAAACTCTCATACCCGGTCGCACTCACCACCTCCGCCTGGTACTGCACGCCCGGGCCCAGCAGCGGCAGTAACCGGCCTGTGACCACCGTGTTCACGTTGCCCAAGTGGTCTGTGAGCT
>JAFDYA010000180.1 GCA_018267675.1 Bacteroidota bacterium | reverse complement strand
GGGCTTTTCATGGCTCAATAAGGTTGTTCTCCACCCAAGTAAACCTCCGAAAATGGTTTCTTGGAATGGTTCTTGATTTGCGTAGTTGCCAAGCAAGGTGAGTGAAAATTCAGGGCTTAGCCGCGCTCTAATTCCAATATTTCCGGTAAACTTTGGATTGAGTCGGATGAAATTTTCATTTCCATTAAAGGCTTCGGTAGGGCGCGTAATATGCCAGGCAGCTGCGCCGAGGTAATAGGCCACTTCGCCATTTTCACCGAAGGTGCTATTAAAACTTACCCCCGCCGAAACATCAAAGTGGTGAATATTTTGGAAGGATAGATGCTCTCCAGTCGGCGCATTGGGGTCATAAAATCCAAATAGATACTGATTATCTAGCGTCATCTTCCCAGGGTCAACGGAACGCTGGATGTAGCCTCCGGCAAAGCCTACAGACAAATAACTTGCATGGGCATCGTAGAGCCGCTTGTTGTAGTTGAGCGCAGCAGTGAGGTTGAGGCTATTGAAATTTATTGCTCCTGCATGGTCATAGGACACGCAAAGTCCGTAGGAAAGATAATCTGCCTGAGCCTTGTTCACCACACTCCTCATTTCTGCTGAAGCGATCACCGTCTGAAACGGGAAACCGATATTGCCCCACTGTGTACGATAGTTAGCACCGACTTTGAAATCGCCACTATAGATGCCTGTCAATGCCGGATTGCGAAGTAGGGCATTTTCATAGAATTGGGAAAAATGAATGTCCTGCGCCTTGCCGTTGAGGGCAAAGAATGAACAGAGAAGGAGACTTACAATTCTTTTCATGCTACACAATTTCAGAATGACTTTATACCGCGGTTCGTCTTGGTTATTTTATAAAAAACTACAATTACCTAATCAAAGAGATATCGCCTTTCACTTCGAGCGGTGTGCCATTGCTACACACTGCATTCAACACCCAAACAAAAACATCTGGTTTGAGTTGTTGATTTTTGTAGGTACCGTCCCAGCCGGCATTCCGGTCATTGATGGGCATATTCATTCGGTCAAAAATCAGCTCACCCCAACGGTCGTAGATTCTGAATCGTTTTATTTCCGTAATTCCCTTGCCATGTGGATAGAAGAAGTCATTCTCCCCATCAGCATTGGGCGTAAAGGTGTTGGGGAGCCAGATCTGAGAGCCATCGCAACGTACATTGATGCGGATTGTATCGAATCCTGTGCAGCCAAAGTCACTGGAAACAGTTACGGTATAGGTCTGGTTATCGGGTGGCGAAGCTACAGGGTCAGGACAGTTCGAACAAGATAAGCCTAAAGGTGGAGTCCATTTGTACGTGCTGATATGGGTGCCGGTAGTGTGGATCTTAGCAGCACTTCCTAACGTAATATTTTGATCGGGTCCTGCCTCAACAGTTGGGTTGGGGTGTACAATTACCCTAGAGTAAAGCGTATCTGTAAAGCATTTCCCTTGTTGGATTATCACTCGATATACTGTTGTCGTATCCGGCTTAGCCATTGGATCCGGACATCTATCGCAACTTAGGCTTCCTGATGGGCTCCAGGTATAACTATCCCCACCGCTTGCCTGTAGCCGAATTGAAGCGCCTTGACAAAATTCTCCACCACTATCCACACTAATCGGCCCCTTGGAGATGACCACTACTTGCACTTCATCAGAATCATGGCAACCATTAATATCCGTGCCCACCACTTTATAATTGGTTGTACTGATTGGGCTTGCTATTGGTGCGATGCAGGTGGTACAACTTAATGATCCAGCCGGTGACCAAACATAAGTTGCAGCACCACTCACCCGTAGTTGGGCTGATTTCTCAAAACAAATTGTTTGGTCTGGCCCCGCATTTACTTTAGGCTGTGGGAAGACATTCACCACTACCGAATCTGTATTGTAACAGCCGTTTGGTCCTAGCCCCTTCACCACATACATTGTTGTGCTTATTGGGAAAGCTTGTGTTGAAGCGCAGGTATCACAACTTAGGCTTGCCGCGGGCGACCATTGGTAGCTCAATCCGCCATTAGCACTGATGGTAGCTGTATTCAAAGGGCAAACACCGGTATCAAGTCCTGCATCTATTTTTGGGAGTGGGAGGATGGTGATTTTTGTTGTCGCCGAATCGGAACAACCATTTCCGTCTGTCCCAATTACTTTATAAGTGATCGTAAATGGAGCAGTTGCAATCGGGTTGGCAATTGATGTGCTAGAAAGCCCAATTGCCGGTGACCAAGTATAGGTTTTTGCACCGGTTGCTGTCAATTGAACAGGAGTACCCAAGCAGGCTGTTCGTGGCGTGTCAGTGGTAATTATTGGGAGTGGATTTACAGAAACAGTTACCGAGTCGGTACCGACGCACCCAACTGCACTAGTTCCGGTGACGAAGTATTTTGTAGTAACTAAGGGTGAGGCGGTAGGGCTGCTGCAATTCGTGCAGGAAAGGCCTGTGGCCGGTGTCCAGGAATAGCTGGCCGCACCACTTACAGTTAATGTTGTACCGGAATTAGCACATATTGCCAAGGTGCCGCTGATACTGAGTACGGGTATCGGATTGACGGTAACCAGTACTGAAGCGGTATCGCTACATCCACTTGCAGCGGTGCCGGTCACGGTGTATCGGGTAGTGACAGACGGCTTGGCAATTGGACTGACACATGTAGTACAAGATAGTGTGCCGCCGGGAGTCCAAACATAACTCACACCGCCACTGGCAGAGAGCAGGACAGTGTCACCAGGGCAAATACTACGGTTCAATCCAGCATTAATGTTTGGCTTGGAAACAACAGCTACAGTGACTTGCGCGGTGTCTTTACAGCCGTTTGCATCTGTACCGGTTACTACATAATTGGTGGTAGTGCTAGGGCTGGCAGTTGGGCCGGCAATGCTGGTGGAAGACAAGCCAGTGCTAGGCGTCCATGAGTAGCTGGCTGCTCCATAGGCATTAATCGTGGTTGAGCCACCGATGCAAATTGAAGTATTTGCACTCGCGGTGACAATAGGTAGCGCATTAACGGTAACAGTGGCTGTGGTAGCTGAAGAACATCCATTTTGTGTCCCAGTAATCGTATAGGTAGTCGTACTGGTCGGTGTTGCAGTCACAGTGGCACCACTGCTCGCACTAAGGCTGGAGGCGGGTGTCCAACTATAGCTTGTCGCTCCGCTGGCTGTGAGTGCAGTACCCGAACCATAGCAAATTTGTTTAGTCCCGGAAACGGAGACAGTTGGTAGGGGAACTACAGAAACAGTAGTATTCATCGTATCAGTACAGGCACCCGAAACCCCCGTTACCGTATAGGTTGTCGTACTACTAGGTTTTGCAACAACTGAAGCGCCCGTACTAGCAGACAGACCGGTACTTGGCGACCAAGAATAACTACTTGCCCCAGTGGCAATAAGTGTAGCGGAATCGCCGGCACAGATTGACAGGCTAGGCGTAAGTCCGAGTTGTAATGTTGGGCTCACAACGATGGTCACCTGTGCTGTATCAGAACATCCTAGTGCAGTTGTGCCCGTGACCGTGTAAGTCGTTGTTGTGCTCGGGTTCGCAGTAACGCTAGCGCCGGTAGTAGCAGATAGGCCTGAGCTTGGCGACCAAGAATAGGTGGCTGCACCGGCAGCAGTAAGTGTCGTAGATCCACCGGAGCAAAGTGTGGTACCACCGCTTGCGGTCACGGTCGGAACAGGGTTGACGTTCACCGTTACCGTATCTTTTGCAGAGCAGCCGAGTAGTGAAGTTCCGGTAACGACATAGCTAATGGTGCTACTTGGCTTTGCGTAGGGGTTGTAGATATTAGTAGCTGATAGACCGGTACTTGGTGACCAGGAATAGGTGCTAGCACCGGATGCAGCAAGCTGTACGGAGTCACCCATGCAAAGTATTTGGTTGGCGGCTGATACCGTTGGTGTAGTGTTGACGACAAAGGTCTTTTGAATCGTATCCAAACAACCATTTACAGAGGTAACAATTAATTGAGCCGTGTAGGTACCCGCGGTGGCATAAGCATGGGAAGGTGTATCCACAGAGGATGAGTTGCCATCTCCAAAAGTCCAGGCATGGCCGGTAATGCTTGAATTATTGACTTTGGTCGTGTCGGTAAAGGTCATCGGCTGATTGGTGCAGCCGGGTAGAGGATTTACTTCAAACCCTCCTTTGATCTTGGTCACTACAATCGTATCCCCCGCAAATACTGAGGTCGCACAGCCACCACCATTGGTCAAGATTAAGCGTGGAATATAAATGCCGGGTACGGTATAAGTATAGCTCACACTACTGGCAGAGGTAGTCTGGGTGACACCATTGTCAAAGTCGTAGGTAAGCGTTGTTGGGGTTGTTGCAGTATAGCTGGATGTAAAGCTGACGACTAAGGGTAGGCAGCCTGATTTAGGTGAATAAGACAAGGTGCCGGTAGGGCCGGCATTGACAATTATCGTTTGGAATGCAGAATCTTGGCACCCGTATGCATTGGTTGTGATGAGCCGAACAGTATAGGTGCCGGGAGCCGTATAAGTGGCCGAAGGGGAGCTGAGATTTGTGGTATTGCCATTGCCAAAACTCCAACTATAACTAACGCCGTTAATAGAATTGTTTGTGAAGTTGACGGTGAATGGTGGGCAGAAAGCCATGGTGTCACTGGCCTTGAATGCTGCTTTTACACTCAAAATATTGACATGGTTGGGCTTAATCAAAGTATCAGTACAACCTACAGAGTCGATGCTGACTAACTTGACCGAATAAATACCCGCTGTAGCATAGGCGTGACTAGGATTTTTGGAGCTTGAAGTCTGGCCATCACCAAAATCCCAAAATGAGGTGATCGGCTGTTTCCCGCTAGAGCTGTCATAGAATGATATCAAATTATTGACACAAGAAGTACTGTCGCTAAGTGCAAATGCCGCACGAGGCCTATTGACTACAATTAGTCCGGTTTTATACAAAGAATCGGTACAGCCGCCGGTTTCAGAGATGGTCAATTTTACGGAGTAGGTCCCCGGCTGGGAGTACACATGTGTGAGTGTTGTTGCACTAGTGAAGAGGGAGGTACCATCGCCAAAATCCCATTTTCTTGAAGTTATAGAACTACCTGCAAATGGACTAGAAGCATCTGTAAACGTAATGGTCAATGGTCCACAGCCTTGAGAGGGCGTATGGCTAAAAGCCACAGTAGGTGCATGGACGGTAACATAATTCGGCTTAGTTATCGAATCAACACATCCTGCCGTGTCTTTCACGATTAAGGTAACGGTGTACACACCGGTGTTTGGGTAGTTGTGTGTGACTGCTGAGGCTGTTGAGGTAGTTCCATCACCAAAGTCGAAGTGATAACTGGCAAAACCCGCCACGCTAGCTTGAAAGTAGCTGGAGCCGGGTTTGCATTGATTAAGGTTGCTTGCAGAAAAATTGGCACTAAGATTAGCAATGGTAATTGATTGGGTGCTCGTATGGGAACAGCCGGTGGCGGTATTGGTCACCGTTAGCGAAATGGTATAAGTGCCATTGGTCGCATAAGTATGACTACCCGGGTTGGCTGCTGTGCTCGTAGTGCCGTCGCCAAAATTCCAAGCATATGTGGATGCGCCAATAGATTGGTCTGTGATGAAGATTTGTTTCCGATTGGTACAGGTATAGCTCAGCTTAAATTCAGCAAGTGGGGGGAGCGCTGTGATATAATTGGTTCGGGTAAGCGTATCATAACAACCATTATTATTGGCAATTAGCTTTACGGTAAATACACCAGGAATCGCGTAATAGTGGAAGGTATTGGTGTTACTATTCGTTCCTCCGTCTCCAAACAACCACAAATAGGTATTCGTTCCCGCGGTTGTATTGGTGAACACAACTGCTGTATTCAGACAAACGGTATCCGGTGTTCCGGTAAAAGCCGCTGTAGGCTTGCTACCCAAACGCACAACTATTGACGCAGAATCTACGCAGCCGACACTATTCGTAACTACTACCTTTTGTGTATAATTTCCTGCCGAGGCGTAGGTATGATTTACAGCAAAGCCCGATCCCGAACTGCCATCGCCAAAATCCCAAGCATAAGAAGTGACCGTGAATGCTGAACTGACACTTGCAGTATATCCCGCACTTGCCGGTGCACAACCTAATATCTGTGGACCAATGATACCTACAGTCATCGGTTGCAACTGCACATAGGATACTTTCTTCAAAGAGTCGACACACCCGGCACTACTCGTGCCAATCAAGGTGACATCATAATTGCCCATTGAGTTGTAGGTATGCGTAGGACTAGTCGTCGTGCTCGACCCACCATCACCGAACTTCCAGGCATAGTTGGTAGCACCGGTACTGCCGTTGCTAAAATTGGTTGTAATGGGTACGGAGCAAGCCTGTATCGGAGTACCACTGAAGCTGAGTGTAGGTTGGGGTGCAACGGTAATTGTCGTACTTGCAGAGTCCACACACCCACTGTAGGAAGCATAGAGCTTTACGGTGAAGGTACCGGAACTAGTAAACGTATGAGTGGGTGAAGTTTGGGTGGAGCTCCCACCATCGCCGAAATTCCAGCTTGCTGTAGTAGAACTTGGGGTAGTTGTATTGGTAAACGTAACACTAGAATTTTGACAAATGCTTGCAGTACTAGCAGTGAATTGTGCTTTGAGTATTCCGGTATTGACCAAGGCAGGAACTGAAAGTGTGTCTTTACAACCACCACTGCTCGTTGCAATTAAACTAACAGTATAGCTTCCGGCAACCGTATAAGAATGGCTGGGACTAGTGGATGTGGAGCTGTTTCCGTCGCCAAAGTCCCATGAATAAGATGCAGCACCGGTGCTGGTATTGGAGAAAATAGCCGATACAGGTGGTTGGCAACTAAAGGTATTGGAAGCCGAAAAGTTGGCCACCGGAATGCTGAGTACTTTTATGTAGGCTGTCTTGACTAGCGTTTTGGAGCAACCTCCAGAATTAGTAACGGTAAGAGAAACACTATAGGTTCCAGGTGTTGTATAGTTGTGGGTTGGGTTTTGACTGGCCGAGGAAGTACCATCGCCAAAATCCCAATAGTAGGTGGCCGCACCGGTGATACCCAGATTTGTGGCATCAGTAAAGCTTACAGTCTTGAATCCGCAGGCTGGTGTAGTGTCATTGGCACTAAATGCGACACTGGGTGAGTTGAGGATGGTGATATAATTAGTAATCGTTTTGGTATTGCTACCGCTAGCATTTGTCGCAACTAATGTAACAGTATAGGTTCCCGGTGTACTATAAGTAGTAGAAGGATTCTGAAGCGTGGAGCTAGTACCATTGCCCAATGTCCATGACCAACTCGTTGGAGAGTTGGTACTCAAATCCGTAAACTGAACGACAAGTGGATTGCAACTGGAAGTATAATTAGCAGAAAAATTGGCAACCGGCACCTGTGCTCGAGCCTGAGCGAAACATAATAAAAACAGTATGATCCCGACAATTTGTAATATTTTTCTCATTCCAATCCGTTGTTGTTTTCCTCAGTGAATATTAGTAGCCCAGCAACACCAGATTATTTGCTTAAACATCTTTTGTATAGCTGAATCGTATTTTCTAAACCATAGTAGAGTGCATCGGATATTAGTGCATGACCAATGGATACCTCATCCAAGGCCGGTACTGATTCCGAAAAGAACTTTAGGTTATCTAGGTTTAAATCATGGCCAGCATTAACCCCCAGACCCACTGCCTTTGCTGCTCTTGCAGCTCGGGCATATTGTGCTACAGCATTTTCTTTGTTGGAAGTATAGGTCTTGGCGTAATTTTCTGTATAGAGCTCTATTCTATCTGTTCCGGTCTTGGCTGCTTCCAGCATCATTGCTTCCTGTGCATCTACAAAGATAGATACTCGTATATTAGCCTGTTTGAATATAGCGATTGTATTTTCGAGAAATGTAAAATTCCTGACAATATCCCAACCGTGATCTGAGGTGAGTTGAGCAGTATCATCAGGTACCAAGGTTACTTGTTCCGGACGCACGGCTAAAACTAAATCCACAAAACTTTGCTCCCTTGGGTTGCCTTCGATATTCAACTCGGTGGTCACTACTTTGCGCAGCTCATACACATCGGCATATCGAATATGGCGTTCGTCCGGCCTGGGGTGAACCGTGATCCCATCTGCTCCAAACCGCTCGCAGTCTATGGCTACTTGTATTGGATCCGGTATGTTGCCTCCTCTGCTATTCCGGAGCGTGGCAATCTTATTAATATTTACGGATAGTTTGGTTCCCATAATTCACTTCTTTTCCGGCAGATTTCCAATAGTTCCCAGCAAGTACTACTTACTAAACACGTTGTATTTCAAGATGCACCAGATCGCTCTGAATCCATCCCGCCAGCCAATTTTTTTACCATCAGCATAAGTCCGTCCATAATAAGAAATACCGACCTCGTAGATCCGAATATTCTTCACCCGCGACAATTTTGCAGTTAGTTCCGGCTCAAAGCCGAATCGCTTTTCTTGTAGCTTTAATGATTGAATTATCTCTCTTCTTGTAAGCTTGTAGCAGGTCTCCATATCTGTTAGGTTCAAGTTGGTCAGCATATTGCTTAAGCGCGTCAGCAACTTGTTCCCGATAGAATGCCAGTAGAAAAGTATGCGATGTGGCTTGCCTCCAATAAACCGAGAGCCATAGACAACATCGGCCATCCCATCCAATATCGGTTGGAGTAGAATATTGTATTCGCGAGGGTCGTACTCTAGGTCGGCATCCTGGATGATGACAAAATCTCCGGTTGCCTTGGCAATGCCGGTGTGGAGCGCAGCACCTTTCCCAGCATTTACTTCGTGCTTAAAGTAGGATATGGGTAAGTCAGGGTTGGCTTCTTGATACTTTTTAATAGCCTCTTCGGTATTGTCTTTAGAGCAATCATTGACGATGATTACTTCCTTCGTAAGACTATTAATTAATTGTACCGCTTTTACCTTGTCTAGAATGCGGTGTATGGTAGCTCCTTCGTTATAGGCTGGAATGATTATGGATAAAACCATTATTGGATAATATTAGCTACAGGCTACCTGATTTTTTGATGAGGGTTTATACGCGCGAAGATATTATATCAACGGCTTTCGCTTGCGTTTTTTGTTTGTTAAGGCAGGGTAGGCAAAGACCTTTTATGCGCTTGCTTACAAAGCATGTTAGGAGTCTTTCTTGGGTACTGTCCGGAAGATGACATCCCAAAGCACGGAGCTTACGCCAAATCCTTTTTCGGGCTCTTTATAATGATGGAGATGATGATTACGCCAAAGTGCTTTTAAATAGCGCGGTGGGGCAAATGCATGGATAGCAAAATGCATGGAGCCATAGGCTAAGTAGCCAAGGAGAAAACCAGGAAAAAATGCCAGAGCATTCCAGCCCATCAACCCAAAGAATAATAAAAATAAAAGACTCGCTACCACCATGCTCGGCACGGGTGGCATAAATAGTCGCTCCTTGTCTCGCGGATACTCGTGATGTACTCCGTGCATGGTATAGACAAATTTTTTCGCCCGTGGAGATTGGACAATCATATGAAACACCTTGCGGTGCATGATGTATTCAAATAAGCTCCAGCTCAAGGCTCCCAAAACAAACAGCAGCACTTCCCAGCCAATTCCAAGTCCTTTGTATGCTGCGCCATAATAGAGCATAGCAGCAATTACCGGCAGATAGAGCGCATAGATGACGATGGGATGCGTCTTAGTCATGTCCTCCATCATGTCATTCTTAAACAAACGTGCCTGACCTTTATTCTTTATTTTATCAAATTCCATGACGGGACAAATTTAACCACTTAGGCAGCAAAAAATTTCAAGCCAATCGGTGAAAATAATCGTGCAGGAAGAGCAAGCCTAGAATTCAACGGGAAGTGCCAATGTCTTCCCCTTCCGAAGTACGACCACTGTGGTTTTTTCACCAAAATTCAAATGGCCTAGGGCTTGCATATACGTTTGGATCCCTTTCACTTTGTCTTTCCCAATTTGGACAATGACATCATCAGCTTGGAGCCCTGCTTTTTGTGCCGGACGATTATCAATAATTCCATCCACGCGCAGCCCCTCACCCGTCCAGGAATAGTCCGGCATAATACCCAGCGTTACCTTAAAACTTACCCTACCCATAGTGCTGTTTTTTGTAGGGGTAAAAGCTGGGCGGGGTAGAGCATCCATTTGGTTGATGATTCGCTCAATTCCTTTTAGGACAAGCGCCTCACCGGCATAATTTATTTTGTCGGCATCATCACTAGGCTTGTGGTAATCGTGGTGCGTACCTGTGAAGAAAAATAGGACTGGAATACCTTTTTCATAGAATGATGTATGGTCTGAGGGGCCGATTCCGGAGGAGTCTATTTTAACCCGAAATCCCTCCTCCTGCAGCGTCTTGACGGCTGTGCCCCAACTTGGTGAGCTGCCAACTCCGCCGAGGGTAATCGCTTTGGTGCTGTCCACCAATCGGCCAACCATATCCATATTGATCATGTAGGCAATCTTGGAGCTATCCATGCCGGCTTCTTTAGCAATTGCCTTGCTGCCGAGTAAGCCCATTTCTTCCCCGCTAAAATGCAGGAAGAGGTAATTGTATTGTTTGAGTTTCGCTTTTTTTAGCCATTTCGCTAATTGCAGTAAAGCAGCTGTACCGCTAGCATTGTCGTCCGCTCCGTTGTGGATTTCCGGCGTTTTCCCGGTATAAAGAGAGTTGCCATCTTCACCGTGTCCGAGATGGTCATAGTGTGCACCGATGATCACCGTGAGCGGCTGATGATTGTCTAGGAAGGCAGCCACATTATTTCCGGTATAGCTTTTTTTATCCAGCTTAATATTTAGGCCAATCTCCACACTACTTTCTTCTTCCGAGATTAGCTTTTTCCAGGCTTGATGCTGCACAAATACTACCGGTATTTTTAGCTTTTCCTGCTCCGTCTTTTTATTGAATTGCATAGGATACTTCCCACCATAATTATCATAGAGTACGATGGCTTTGGCACCCGCTTGAGCTGCTTCCTTGGCCTTATCCCAGGCTTCTTTTTCTGCATCAAAATGAGCGTTGGTCGTGTTGGCTTCTTCGTTATATAAAGGGCTGATCCAAATCCCGCCTCTTTCATTGACACCCAACAAGGAGCTGCCTTCCAGCTGACCATTACTACTAAATGCTAGGGGGAAGCCATCTACGCCAAGCACCAATTTTTTGCCATTGATATGAATACTGGAACCCGCCCAATCCCAACCTCTGTTGAATTCAAATGGGTGTTTATAAGCAGCTCGATAAGCCGGGATTTGCAAATTTTCGTAGCGTTGGATCAAATAGTCAGCGGCCAAGGCGGCTCCCTTACTACCGGTTGCTCGTCCGGCCAATTCATCTGAAGCTAAATAAGAAATATCCTTTTTTAACTCCCTGATTGTTGCCCGCTGCGCAAATACGGAACTAGAAAGGACAAGGGTGGAAAAAACAATAAGTACTCGTCGTGTCATGATCATTTATACAAGTGGCAAAAGTAAAGGTCAGACTAACCGTATTGGCGAATCCTGCCGTCAATCAGCAAAGTCAATGCCATTTTTACCTTCTCAAGACTTTTGCAGTGCTACACCGTACCTTGCCAACTTTAAACAAGTGCATTGGCATGTTGGCTGCTCGCAATCTTACAAAAACATATGGCACACTCAAGGTTTTGGATAATGTATCCCTCAGTGTAGCTGCCGGTGAAATGCTCTCCATCATTGGGCCTTCCGGAGCGGGAAAAAGCACGCTGCTTCATCTGCTGGGCGCATTGGACAAGCCGGATAGTGGTCAGGTTCGTCTCGGAGACTTGGACGTCTTTTCGCTCTCCCCGGCACGTCAGGCCAAGTTTAGGAATGAACAGATTGGCTTTGTTTTTCAGGCGCATCATCTTTTGCCGGAGTTCAATGCAGTGGAGAATGTAGCGATGCCACTCTGGATAGCAGGGAAACAAAAAAATGCAGCAATACAGACAGCATCAGTAATGCTGGAGAAAGTGGGACTTGCCGGGCGCATCCATCACAAACCCTCCGAGCTTTCCGGCGGAGAGCAGCAACGGGTAGCCATAGCAAGAGCTTTGGTCAATCAGCCAAAAATCTTAATGGCCGATGAGCCAACCGGAAATTTGGATACAGCAAATGCATTGGCAATTCATCGCTTGTTCCTCAATCTACAGCAAGAATTGAAGCAAACTATTGTCCTCATTACCCACAATGAAAGCCTAGCAGCACAGACAGACCGGACCTTAGTGATGCGTGATGGCGCCGTGGTAGAAGAGCGAAAACACAATACCGGTAAGGCCGACGATACCAATTCTGGCGGAAGTATTGCGCCTTGAAAAATGGAAATCAGGAGCGAATGCCCGGGAATTTGGGGGCAGATCCAAAAAAAAATCCCAACTACCTACCGTATTTAAATCAAAAAGCTATTTTTGCCTCAAATTTAAAACAGGATTCAACATGTCTGAAATTGCAACCCGCGTCAAGAAAATTATCGTGGACAAACTTGGTGTCGACGAGAGCGAAGTCGCTCCAGAAGCCTCTTTCACAAATGACCTCGGCGCCGACTCCCTCGACACCGTGGAGCTAATCATGGAGTTTGAAAAGGAGTTTAACATCTCTATCCCCGACGAACAAGCCGAAACCATCACTACTGTTGGCCAAGCGGTATCGTACTTGGAAGAGCATGTGAAATAGACATACTCTACCCAGAGCTTCTTATCAGGTATCAATCGATTGCATCCAGTGTGCTAAAATTGATACCTGATATTTTATAGTGAAGAACGAAACCACTAACTTGGTATCTCAATTCTAACCTTTTCTGCCTACCGCAAAAAACAACCCCGATACATTCCCCTTGAAGAATCAGCCGCTAAAACGAGTTGTCGTTACAGGCCTAGGTGCCCTCACCCCAATTGGCAATAATGTTACCGATTATTGGAACAGCTTGCTGGCGGGCGTTTCCGGTGCCGACATCATTCAACAATTCGACGTATCTAAGTTTAAGACAAAATTTGCCTGCGAAGTAAAAAACTACAATGTCGAAGATTACTTTGAACGAAAAGAAGGACGGAAACTTGACCGTTTTTCCCAGTTCGCTGTAGTCGCCGCCAAAGAAGCCGTCGAAATGAGTGGCATCGCCGGTGCAGATATTGATAAAGACCGAGTGGGTGTAATCTGGGCCTCGGGCATTGGCGGTATGATCACCTTCATCGAAGAAATGAAAAACTTCAATGATGGCGATGGCACTCCTCGTTTCAATCCATTCTTCATACCGAAGCTCATCTTGGACATTGCCGGTGGCCACATCTCTATGAAGTATGGCTTTCGTGGGCCTAATTTCTCTACAGTCAGTGCTTGTGCCTCTTCTAGCAATGCGATTATTGATGCTTTGAATTATATCCGCTTGGGCAAAGCAAATGCTTTTGTTGTCGGTGGTTCCGAAGCAGTAGTTACGGAAGCGGGTATCGGTGGTTTCAACGCCATGAAAGCCCTCTCCGAGCGCAATGATGACCCCAAGACCGCTTCTCGCCCCTTTGACAAAGACCGCGATGGTTTTGTGCTAGGTGAAGGCGGGTGCAGCCTCGTGTTGGAAGAGTTGGAACATGCCAAAGCTCGTGGAGCAAATATCTTGGCCGAAGTGGCCGGTGGCGGTATGAGCGCCGATGCGTATCATCTTACCGCACCGCACCCGGAAGGGCTTGGCGTGATTCTAGTCATGAACAATGTACTGGAAGATGCGGATATGAAGCCCGAAGAAATTGATTATATCAACGTGCATGGCACCGCTACACCATTGGGCGATGTTGCGGAATTGGTAGCTATTGAGAAGGTGTTTGGGGAGCACGCTTTTAAACTCAATATCTCCAGCACAAAAAGTATGACCGGTCACCTCCTGGGTGGCGCCGGTGCTATAGAAGCCATTGCAGCGGTGAAGTCGGTGATGCATGATGTTGTGCCACCAACCATCAATCATTTTACAGATGATCCGGCCATTGACCCGCGCTTCCAATTGACCTTCAACCAGCCGGTTCATCGTACCGTGCGGGCAGCCCTGAGCAATACGTTTGGCTTTGGCGGACACAATGCGTCCGTGATTTTTAAGAAATACGAAGCCTAGAAAGATCGTGAGCAGGCTAACCGATACACTCCAAAGCCTCTTCAAGCCTTCCGAGCCATTAACGGCACAATTGGAGCAAATACTAGGATTCCGTCCAAAGCATTTAGCCTATTATCAATTGGCCTTGGCGCATAGCTCTCATGGTCAGACAGTCCAAGCCAACAATGAACGATTGGAGTATCTGGGTGATGCCATTCTAGGGGCTGTGGTAGCGGAGTATCTTTTTAAAAAGTATCCCAACGAAGCAGAAGGATTCTTGACCGAAATGCGGAGCCGCATGGTGCGCCGCGAGTCGCTCAATGAAGTGTCCCTGAAAATGGGGCTCAATAAATTGCTTGTTTTTAATCATGCTGATAAGAGCCTCAACAGGAGTCATATTTTCGGCAATGCCCTAGAAGCACTTGTAGGTGCGATCTACTTAGACCAAGGGTACACCAAGACGCGTAGCTTCATCGTTCGGCTACTCATTCGCTCCTATATGGATGTGGAACAGATTGAAACCACAGATACCAACTACAAAAATCAACTCCTAAATTGGGCACAACGCAATCATCAGGAAATTGAGTTTATCGTGATGGATGATAATCGGGAAGGTGCTCGGAAAGTATTTACCATTGGTGTATTCGCAAAAGATAAGCAAATAGCAATGGGTACCGGTTATTCCAAAAAAGCCGCCGGACAAGATGCTGCCCACAAAGCACTTCTTGCGCTAGGGATAGACCAGCACGACTAATCGATATCCTGCCACTTTTGTAGCTTGGGCTTATCAAGCCGTCAAATCTGCGCATTAAAGCATAAATTTGTTTCCTAAGCCATCTTATTTTTATTATGAACCAGCAAGAAATGGTGCAAAGGCTTTGGCAGCAAATCAAGCAGCCGAAGCACAGCATGGAACAACTAAAGCAAATCTTTGCCGAATACCAGGCGCTGGTCGTGGCATTTTCAATCACCTCAACTGAATATAAAGCTGCTTTGCGCCATACCCCGGAAGAATTTCCGGATTTAGAACGGCTAGTAAAGAAGGGGCATGACGCCGTACTGAAAGGCCGATTGGTGGATGCTATTAATGCCTTGAAGAAAAAAGTTGAAATGATCTCCGGTGTTGTGGATGCGCCTGATCCAGAAGTACCGCAAATGGCGGCCACCATTACGCCCAATCTTGCAGAACCACCGAACGAGCAGGCAGCGCCGGCAGCAGATGGGGACCCCGATAAAAAGCCAAAATTTCGCATCACGCCCAGCTTGGGTATGGATTAGGACGAAGCTTAGTTCTCTTAGCCAATGATGTTTTAATGGGCTTAAATTTTAAGTGCGCAAACAGACTATTACGTTTACATAAAGTAGCATTTGCTGCGTGAATTCAGCATGAATATGAAATACACCATCCTATTTGCTTTAGTTTTATTTGCTTTTGTGGGTCAATCCAAAATTTACCAGCATCCTACAGCAAATTCAATAGTTAAATTCTAGAACAATACTATTCGATTTGGCGAATCGAAAGCGATGATTATACTGGGAAAGTCATTGATTTCAATCCCTCCGGCAATTCAAGTTAATAATGAGCCAATATATAATTATACGCAAGTTTCAGGCGAGGCAAAATTGCTCCACGCCGAATATTCATTCCAAGAATATTTATTAAAGGAATTGACCCCTGTATTAATAAAACTCCCCGAGGGGAGATATTCGATTGCTTTATCGAATCTTGTCGTTGGAAAGACCGGGAAATTATTATACTATTATGCTAGAGATATTGTGCCAATAAGTAATCAAGTGCAGACATTTGATCGGGTTGATTTAGACAACATGCCAAGTAGCACAGACTTACAGGCTAATAAAGTGCAAAGCTTAAAAATAAGCAGGCAACTTGTTGTTCAAGTCATGCAACAGCTAAGAAAAACTTTGGATGAGGTAGAACTTAGCCCGATCAAATCTCAAAATGGTAAACCAGTAAATTTTCTCTTACCTGACTCGGAGGTTAATTTTTCCGGATTTATCACAATTAAGAATGGCAAGGTGGGGCTCGAGCATTTCAGCGAATAAAAAATTCTGATGAGCAATTTTTACAGCAAAGAATTCGTACCTTTATTGGGCTGATGACAATAACTACAATAAATGGATCGGTATCTTAAACATCCCAAATACCAATCCGCAAGCTAGAAGCTCGTTTTGGCAGGCAGATGCTGTAGCCGCCGGTTGTGGTGCCGTAAAATGGGGACTCATCGGTGTAGAATTTGGTCCATGGGGAGCATTAGGCGGGGCTATTACCGGGGGAATTGCTGGCGGAGCTGCGGGTTCAGCTGGTTCAGCTTGTGTAAATGTGTTTTTCAATTGGCTAGGTTGGACATAAGAATATACTCACTCATGAAAAAATTTTTCCTAAACCTTATTTTTATTTCTGCTGCATTTTTTGCATCAAATTATTTCATCTTTCATTCTTTTAAAAACACCACACGATACTATTTTGTAACTGGCGCCACTTGCGTGTTACTCGCGTTTATGTTTTCATTTGACGATTCTGATACATGGCATAGGATAAATGGGCTTTTCAAGAAAAAACAAAATTAACCGCCGTTGTCATTGGAGAACCATGGAAACGGAGCAACGATCGAATCAAGTCAATGTTAAACCCGAGACAATGGTTGAAAATGCTTCTTGAATTTAGCTTGTAATTGGATTGGTTGGACATAAAATGATTAATATGAAATTATTTATTTTTAACTTTGCTTTATTTATACTAATTTTCCTTGGGATGAGTATGTTTGTATTCCATTCTTTTGAAAATAACCCACGCTATTATTTTGTACATGGGATGACCTGTGCAATGCTCGCAGGTATGTTGTCTTTTAATGAATCGAGATTGTATCAGTGGTTTAAAAACAATTTTAAAAGCAAAAATTAGTGTACAACAATATTAATTCGGGGAAATTGAGGGCTGCGATAGTTCCCGTTCTAGTTTGAGTAAGGTAATAAATCAATTGTTTGGGTTGGACATAAACATGGCGTTATGAAATCATACCTAGTGAATCTATTATTTTTTTCTATTTCCTATTTTTTGACGGATATATTTTTGTTTAAATCCTTTGAAAATACGGCTCATTATTATTTTGTAACAGGAATGACCTGTGCTACCTTGGCATTAATGTTTACTTTTTTGAATAAAAAAATAATAGCGTTTAATGAAAAAAAATTTGGGAAAAAATCGTAAATCTTTCAATTTTAGAAAATCGTAAAGGCCATCGTTTTTACGGCGGCCTTATTCCATTAAAAAACTTTTTGTCGGTAAATAATTTTTTTTAGTGCTATGCTCTGTACTCTTTGACGGTATTAGGTGAATTCCATCAACGATGATGGCATCAGTCTGGTTTTAATTTTCTTCCACCTAATTTTGATTGCTTGAAGAACATTTTTCCAATCGGTAGCAAAAAGTCGTTCACGCATTTTGTCGGGGCCGATGATCTTGCCCGCTTTGAGAGCGGTACAGTACATGAAGTTTATTCCACCTTTGCACTGACGCGAGATGCCGAGTGGAGTGGGCGTTTGTTTGTCCTGGAGATGAAAGAAGAAGGAGAGGAAGGTATAGGCACCTATGTTTCGGTACAGCACCATGCGCCGGCATTACCCGGGCAGCAGGTGGAGTTTGTAGCCTGCCTAACGGCGGTTGACGGCAACGAGGTTTCAACAAAATTTGAAGCGCGTGTTGCCGGGCGGCTCATTGCCTCCGGGGAGCAGAAGCAAAAGATCGTCAGTAAAAATAAGTTGGCCCGCCTGCTAGAAAGTTTGCGTTAAGGAGCAATATAGTAGTCGCTATCCCGAAGGATTTTCTCCACTATTGGCTCTAGCCTTTGCGCCCAGATGGTATATTCTTTACCGGAGGGATGCAAGGCATCTTCTGCTAAAAATTCAGGATTTTGGCCGTTTTTACGAGTACTGTCGGTGATGTCCAGCCAATGGCAAGCATGCGCCTGCGCGATGGTTTGGGCAGCTTGGTTAAAAGCATCAATATCGTGGGCAATAGCTTGTCTATCGCGGCCTTCAGCAAAAGGGGTTACACCCCAATCGGGGATGGAAAGTACGATGACATGTTCTGGTTTTTCGCCTGCAAATTCAATTGCCCGGAGTAGCAATTCTGTAAACTCGCTGCGATAGTTTTCAATACTTCTTCCTCGGTATTGGTTGTTCACACCGATCAACAGGGTTACGACGGAATAGACACAAGCCAAATCTCTGTCTCGGATGCCGGCGGCGAGTTCGTCGGTCGTCCAGCCAGTGGTGGCGACAACTTCGGGAGGGGCATGGGTAAAGCCTTTTTTGAGTAGAGCTTTAGCCAATTGCAGGGGGAAAGATTCTTCCTTTGGGACAGCCTCTCCAATGGTATAGGAATCTCCGAGTGCCAGATAGCTGAGCATCTTATTCTGCCTTTTTCTTGGGCTTGGCTACTTTTTTCTCTGCTTCAGCGTCGGTAGTCGCTTCCGTGGATTTCTTCTTTGCAGTAGCTTTTTTAGCAGGTTTTACTTCGTCTGCTTCACCGTTTGCTGCTGTGGTTTTCTCACTTGCTTCAGTTGCTTTCTTGCTACTTTTTTTAGCAGGTTTTGCTTCACTTACCTCGGCGGCCACTTCGGTTTCGTTTGTTTCGGCTTCTTCGGCAGTTGGGTACATAGCGGAGAAGTCCAGCAAATCAGCACCCTTCAGGATTTCAAACCATTTGAGCATCTTCTTCATATCACTGGTATAGACGCGGTCGTCGTCCATATCCGGATATACTTCCTTAAAATAGTTGCGGATTTCAGCAGCATCAGCTTTGGCAGAAGGTAGGGTCTTTGTGCTGTCCTTCATCTGCTGTAATACTTCGTGCAGGCGTACATTGGGGCCGGTTGTATAGATTTCAATACTCTCCAGTGGGGTTACATTATGTAGCCGGCTGGGGATAAATTTTGTTGCGTTGTCTGCAAGACTCCGCACAATGGCACCATCACTTTTGGTGGAAAGAAGATGAAAGAGGCCACCAAGACCTGTCACTGACACGATTTCTTTGTATTGCATAATCTTTTTAAGAAAGGCCGCGAATTTAAGACTAAATTGTTCAGTCTGTTGCTCGCGGCCTTAGTTTGTTGGAATTTTTATCGGATCAAGGTTACATCACCTTTGAAGGATACTTCATTATCCCCCTTGCTGCCACAGATAAATTTCACAGAATAGAAATAGACTCCCATGTCACAAAGCTTTCCTTCATACATACCGTTCCAGGCAAAATCCGGTTGGTAGGAGACAAAGACTCTGGTACCATATCGGTTGTAGATTGAGAACACCATCTTGCTGATATCTCCTTTCCAACGGACGCGGAAGACATCGTTTTTGCCATCACCATTTGGCGTGAAGGCATCCGGTATAAACGGCAGGCAACAATTATCATATCCCACAACAGAAAGGGAGGAGTCCTTACAATTATGAGCATCGGTCACCGTTACCCAATAGGCGCCATTCTGCACGCCGACGATATCGCTTGTTGTCTCCTGGTCACTCCATAGATAGGTGTAAGGTGGCGTCCCGCCATTGGTAATTGTAGTCACTTTCCCGCCATTATCGGGGCCTTCACAATCATTAGGAGTGGCTGTAGAACCAATAGTAAGGAGCGGTGGCTCGGATAGATAAAGAAGGGTGTCTTTAATGCATCCTTTAGCATCAGTAACGGTGAAGGTATAGGCACCTTTCCTGAGGGTATCAAATACACCAGTATTGTTCGTAAGACCAAGTCCAGAGCCGGAATAACTCAATGGGGCCACGCCTCCGGTTACATTTAGTTTCACGACGCCATCTTTAAAACCGTGACAAGAGGGGTCTTGCACTTCTGCGGATTCTATTAAAATATGAGGATATCCGCTTAGGACGATTGTTGTGTCATAAGTACAATTGTTACTGTCCTTCACCCTGATGGTATAGCTACCTTCGGCAAGGCCGGTATAAAGGCTCACGGTCTTGTAGGGATTGGGCGGCATTTGATAAGTGTAGGGTGCAAAGCCACCACGGGCAGAAATGGAGATGCTGCCGTCTTTAAATCCTTCACAAGTTGGTTGATTTATACCGGGTATCGTGAAGCTCAAGGCTTGTGGCTCTTTCAACTTTACTGCAGTATCACGGATACAACCATTAGCATCGCGCACGTGCAGCACATGGGCACCCACATTTAAGCCCGTGATTAAGTTACTGCCGGAATAGGGTGCTGCATCTGCCGCATAGGTATAGCTTGGTGTACCGTCATGGGCAAATACAGTGGCCGTACCGGAATTATCCCCATGGCATTTCACATCGGTCACAATAACGGAATCAATGACGATCCTTGTAGGCTCCGTTAAGGTAACGGTCGTATCTTTTTGACAACCTTTTGAATCTTTGATATGCAAGACATAGCTGCCTGCTTTAAGATTGTTGAATGTGTTGGAGGCAGAGTATCCACCCCCGCCAATTGCAAAAGTGTAGCCGGGTGTTCCCCCACTGATACCAACTAAGATAGAGCCATTGTTGCCGCCATTGCAAAGCGGTTGGGTTAAGAACACCGTCGGTACTAAAGGCTGTGGTTGCGTAATATAAAGCGCGGTATCTAAAATACAGCCATTGGCATCTTTCACATGCAAGGTATGCGCAGCTGCCGGAAGTCCGGTGATTGGATTTGTTGTTGCATAGGGACTAGTGTTCACTGCAAAAGTGTAGGGAAGATCACCACCAGACGGCGTTATTGTTACGGTCCCGTCCGACCCGCCAAAGCAGGATACATTAGTCTGTGTATAGGTGGCATGGACAAATACAGAGTCAAAGACCGCAATAATCGTATCCTTCACACATCCATTTGCATCCTTTACATGGAACGTGTAGATGCCGGACGCTAAATTGTTGAATTGATTGGAGCTTTGCCAAGGGTTGCCTCCGTATGAGTAGGTATAGCCAGGAGTTCCACCTGTAGGATAGAGCCAAACGTAGCCGTTGACCAATGGCGTACAACGGGCACGTTTCACAGCCGCACTTATTGAGATTGGGCTAGGTTCGTTCATTGTAAACAGGCTATCCCTAGTACAACCATTTCGATCAGTGATGTGTAGCATGTGCACACCCGCGGCTATCCCCAACAATGTGGGCGATGCTTGGAAGACATTGGCGTCCACTGCATAAGTATAAGGTAACGTACCTCCCGAACCCGTAATTGTTGCCGTGCCATCAGTGCCGCCGTTACACAAGGGCATGGTGACCGTGAAGGTCATTTTTAGACTATCCGGTTCGGTGATGATGATGCTCGTGTCTTTAATACAACCATTTGCATCTTTTAGGTGTAGGGTATGGCTACCTACGGTAAATCCTGTGAGGGTGCCTACAGAGCCATAACTGCCACCATCTTTAGCATATTGATATGCAGGTGTACCGCCGGCAGCGACTATCGAAACAGTCCCGGTGGTATCTCCGTGGCAAAGTACATTGGTAATATTTAGAGTAAAACTTAGTGCTTGTGGCTCGCTGAGGCTGATATTGGAATCTACCCGACAACCGTTACTATCAACAAGATGAAGTCCATAGCTTCCTGCTGGGATATTGTTGAAGAATGTAGTAGTGTCCAATGGATTGCTGTTGAGGGCAAATGTATAGGGCAGTGTGCCACCGCTTCCGCTTAAGCGAATAGAACCATTGCTATCCGCGTGGCAAAGTGGGCTGACCAACGTATAGTGGAGCAGTAATTTGCTCGGCTCTGTAATGTTGATAATGGTGTCTTTTGAGCAGCCGTTAATGTCCTTTACATGAATTGTATCAATGCCTTTAGGGAAGCCGGTTAATACTTTAATCGTATCGAATGGACGTGTATTGGCGGTATAGAAATATGGGTAGGTTCCGCCGATGGCATTGATCGTCACCTGGCCGGTAGAATCGCCAAAACAGCGCACATTGCTGATGTCAAGATTAAAGTCAAGTAAAGGAGGTTGTACCAAGTTTACATTGCTGTCAACCTTGCATCCGTTCCCGTCTTTTAAATGAACACCATATGCCCCAAAGCCTAAGCTCCCATAGAAAGTGGTACTTGTATAAGGACTAGCATTCAAGGAAAAGGTATAAGGTAATGTGCCGCCCGAACCCGAAATAGTAATCGACCCGGTAGAGGCACCATTACAATTTGGATGGACAAGGACTAAAGCCATCTTCAGCGAATCCGGCTCTGTGATAGAAACTATTGTGTCCTTAATACAGCCATTGGCATCCTTTAGATGAACGGTATGATTGCCCGCCAAAAGGGAAGTAAATAAATTGGAAGCAGTATAAGCACCTGCATCCAGGGCGTAAGTATAGCCAGGAACACCACCACTGCCGCTGACGGTAACTGTTCCGGTAGCACCGCCCTTACAGAGCACATTAGTGACGACTACGGAGACACCAAGCGCTGTTGGTTCTCCAAGGGCAACAAGACTATCCCGAGTACAGCCATTCACATCCTTTAAGTGAAGAATATGCGTGCCGGCACCTAAGCCATTAAACACATTAGTAGATACAAAAGGCCCGGCATCAAGCGCATACTGATACGGTAGCGTGCCGCCAATCCCCGTAAGCGTGATGACCCCATTGAGGTCACCGTGGCAAAGCGGAGTAACGGAGCTATATGCTAGGCGGAGTTTGGTAGGCTGGGAAATATTAAAAGTAGTATCGTGTACACAACCATTGGAGTCCTTTACATGTACCGTATGGGTACCTGCCCAAAGTCCGGTGAATAGTGATGAGCTACCAAAGCTTCCGCTGTTGATTGCATAACGATAACCGGGAGTACCCCCACTAGCCACAACACTCACAGTGGCCGTGCTATCCCCATTGCACCATACGTTGTTCACGACAAGTGCAACAGCTACCGGAGATGGTTCAGAAAGTATAATGTTGCTGTCCACCCGACAATTGTTCGTGTCTCGGATGTGGAGTGCAATTGGCCCGGCAGGCAGGCCAGAATAGCTATTGGTAACACCGAATGGCCAGGAATTTACGGCATATTGGTAACTCGGTGTTCCGCCACTTGCAGTAATCGTAAGCGAGCCATTAGCATCACCTGCACAGCGTGGAAGCGTTAGGCTATAGCTAAGTAACAGGGGAGTCGGCTCAGTGAGGGTTATAGAAGTGTCCTTAATGCATCCGTTTCCATCTTTGGTATGTAGGATATGGGTACCTGCATTCAATCCGGTCAGTATATTACTTGTGCCATAAGCTCCTGCATCTGATGCATAGGTATAGGGCGCAATACCGCCATTGGCCGTAATCGTTACCGTACCGGAATTGCCGCCATGGCAGAGGACGTTGGTAGCACTAGCCGTTATTGTTACTGGGCTAGGTTCTGTGATAATAATTGTACTATCACGGCGGCAACCATTTGTATCTACTACATGCAGTGCATAGCTACCCGCGGGAAGGCCGGAAAAATTTGACGTACTACCGAATATGCCTGCATTGATCGCATATTGATATGGGATAGTGCCACCAATGCCGGTGATGCTGAGGGTGGCATTTGAATCGCCATTGCATAAAGGATCGGTAAGTGTAAAGCTTAATCTTAGTTTGGTAGGCTGGCTGATGACGATTTGAGTATCCTTAGTACAATTGTTTGTGTCTTTTAGGTGGAGGGTATAGGTTCCTGCAGGAAGATTTGTAAATGAATTGACGGAAGTGAAAGCTCCTCCATCTATCGCATATCGATACGGGGTGGTGCCGCCAGAGGCAATTATCGTAGCTGTACCGCTACTGTCCCCATTGCAGGCTACAGGAGTGAGGCTTATGGCGAAGGCTAAAGCCGAAGGTTCAGTAAGGCTGATTAGGCTATCTACTTTACAACCATGTGCATCTTTCAAATGCAAGAAATAAGAACCGGCATTGAGACCATTGTAGAATGTTGTGCTGGTATAACTACTCGCGTTGAGCGAATACAGATATGGGCTGGTGCCACCGCTACCGTTCATGGTGATGCTGCCACTATATTCGCCATTACAGAGTGGTCGGGCTAGGGAATAATTAAGCAATAATTTGGTTGGCTCCCCAATGATCACACTGGTATCTTTTACACAACCATGGGCATCTTTTACTGAAAGCGTGTGTGTCCCGGCAGGCAAAAGCGTGAACATGTTGGATCCGCCATAAGCACCACCATCTATCGAATAGCTATAACTAGGTGTACCTCCATTGGCTGTAATTGTGGCCGTACCGGTATTTCCTCCATTACATACAGCATCAGTGATGGCAACAGATACCATCAATTGGCTCGGTTCGCTAATCGTGATAACGGTATCGCTGACACAGCCATTACTGTCTTTTACAAAAAAGGTGTCAGTACCCGCACTCAGGAAATCAAATAATGGAGTTGATGTAAAGCTGCCAGAGCCCTTAGCATAGGAATAAGGGGCGGTGCCACCGCGCGCACTTAGCATTACGGAACCATCGCTAGCACCGTGACAGCTTGCATTGGTGACTTGCGCTCCCGGGACAAGCAGATTAGGTTGTGTGATCACAACTGTTGTATCCAAAAGACATCCATTGGTGTCTTTCAAATGAATGGTGTATGTGGAATCTGCTAAAGGCGAAAAGTATCCGCTCGGCCCAAAGCTACCCGTAACTAAAGCATATTGGTAGGGTATTTGTCCGCCAATGCCAGTAACGGTTATGCTTCCATTCGCGGCTTCAAAGCAAAGTACATTAGTCGTGACTACTGAAGCATGAAGTACTAACGAATCAATGATGGTGATCGTGGTATCGCCTATGCATCCTGCTGTGTCTTTTACGTGGAAGGTGTAAGTGCCTGCGGCTAATCCTGTGAAATATCCATTTGAACTAAAACTTCCGGCATTGAGAGCATAGGTGTATCCCGGGGTGCCGCCAGTAGCACTGAGCAGCACAGTCCCATCGCCCAAAGTGTTACAGGTGCTATTTCTTACTGCTACTTGTGGTTTAATTCGTGCTGGAGCAAGTAAGCTTATCGTACTGTCCTTGGGGCAACCTAAAGTGTCTTTTACATGCAATACATGGACGCCGCCCGGAAGGCTCCCAAAGCTATTTACCGTGCTGAAAGTGCCGGCATCAACGGCAAAGGTGTAACCAGGAGTACCACCAGTGGCGGAAAGCGTCAACGCGCCATCTGAGCTATAAGAGCATAGCGGACTGACGAAGCTATGGCCAATGAGTATCGGGCTTGGCTCAATGACGGTTGCCGATGTAGCGTGAAGGCAGCCATTACTATCCTTCACCCGCAGCGTGTAAGTTCCGGCAGGCAGGCTGGTAAAAACATTAGTCGGGAAGTAGGGGGAAAGGTTGATATTGTAGGTATAGGGTGGTGTCCCGCCCCCGGCATTCACAGTTATCACACCGTCGGCACCGCCATTGCAGGTAACATTTGTAGAAGCAAAAGCTGATGCGGTCACTACAGTGGGTTGCGCAAGGATTATAGTAGTATCAAAATAGCATTGGGCAGTATCCCTTACATGCACAGTATAAGTGCCGGCCACTAAGCCACTGAAAACGCTGGATGAGCCAAAGGTTCCGCCATTCAACGCATAGGAATAGGGAGGGTAGGCGCCGGTTGCCAATATGCTGATGGTGCCACTAGAGTCCCCATAGCAAAGTGTGTTGGTGACTGGTACAGATGCGGTGATTTTAACCGAATCAGGAAGAATGACTAGGGTGTCTTTTATACAACCTAAGCCATTTTTTATATGAATGGTATAGGGCCCGGAGTAGAGTCCGTTAAAGGTTCCAGAAGAGCTAAAGCTACTAGTATCTATCGCATAAGTATAGGTCGGAACACTATTGTAAGCACTTAGGGAAATAGACCCGTTCGCAAAATGATTGCAGGGCGGTTTACTTAGATTGACCGAAGCATAAATATCCGGCGTTGGTAGAATGATGAAAGCGGAATCTTTAGTACAACCTCCGGAATCTTTTACGTGGATGATATGAGTTCCTGAAGCAAGGCCGGTCAATACATTGCTGCTGGAGAAGGCTCCGGAATCTACAGAATAGGTATAGGGAGCAAGACCATTAGAAGCCGTTACAGTGAGCGTCCCATCGCTTCCATTGGCGCAAGTAGGGCTAGTAGCTAACGCGGAAACATTCAAAGTATTGGGAGCAACAATGACCAAGGTTGTATCGTAAGAACAGCCAATACTGCTTTGTGTCGAAACCGTATAGCTACCTGCTGGAAGGCTATCAATGACGGTACCCGTCACATTCTTGAAGGTATCATTTACCGTGCCGCCAGTGATTGAGATGGTGTAGGGAGGCGACCCTTTTGTCGGGCTGAAACTTATTTTCGCTTTTTTCACGCAAGTGGCCGCACTGATAAGGGCTATACCAGGATTGGGTTTCCCATAGACCGTTACAGAATAAGCAAGAGATTGTTTGCTTGATAAGGAACAGCCATCATCAGTAAACGTGAGAAAGAAGTTATAGGTGCCTGGAGCAACATTTGTGATGTTCCAAACAAACGTACCGGAAGGCGTATAGCCGTTATTACCTGTGATATTGAAAGAAGCTCCGGAAGGAAGCCCGGCTACTTGAATATTGATATGATTGCCGTCCGAATCAGTGGGGTTAATCTTAAAAGAAATCAGGCCCTGAGCGGCACACGCTTCTACACCGGAAGCGCCCAAATTATATACACCGGACGATGTATTGCTAATGACACCTGTGGGCGGATTATTGCTACACGAACTAAGTGCAACAAAAGTCATCTCCCGCATAGAAGTCCCCACCAGTATGCCATTACGATATTCGCGCACTTCCCCGACAACCAACGAGCGTTGTACCGCATTGGGTGTAAATGATATTTGCCCATTTGATGGTGAAAAGGAATAGCTACCTAGGGCCGTGGCTAGTGGTGCAGTAGCGCTATAACCGGTCACATAGGTCACCGTGCCACCTGGCGACAGGCCGGGAACCAACGAAAAACTAAGGGAATCTAAATCAGGATCGACAGCCCCCGGATTGTAGTTGGCTGGCTTGTTGATGCAAAAAAATGGTGTGGGAATGGTCGTGTAGCCCACTGACGTATTTGGGGCTAGGCTGTTATTAAGCTTGGCCTCCAACACAGTTGTGGTACCTGTATTAATGTTCGTTATGCTGTTGGAACGCCCGGCCGCACTACCGCTCATGTTGCCATAAAACTGGAATTTCCAATTGCTGGACGTGTCATTGAGCACAATATCCTTGGCATAGATATACCGTTTCACACCGGGTATCGTGTTGGTCACACTTTTGCAATTAGTATTATTCGCTTGCGCCGGACAAACAGGCGTTACTTCAAAGCCACTGCCCTGTTGGAACAAGGTGTCTTTTTTGAAAAGGGTTGCGCCGTTATAGATACGCAATTCTGCCGTAGAACCATTAAGCGCGGAAAATGCAGCACCACCACAGTCGCCAAATACCGTGAGTGTGACTCGATAGGTATAGCCGGATACCCAAGTATAGTTGAGATCAGCGCCATAGAAATGGGATGCTTGCCCCGTTTTTGATACTATAAGCCCAAGAACAATTAAGAAAATTGCCAGTGTTTTGCGTAGCGTTAGCTTCATAGAGCTTTTTGCGAAGAGATTTTAAATAATAGAAGACAGCAGAAATTGCACGTTAGTTGGTGAGTGTATAAGATTTTTTGCGTACTTCTTAAAGATTTTTAACAATTCTGTGTCTTGTGCGAATATATAATTTGTAGCTGTGCTTTTTTGGAAATTGCGGTCATTATTCTGTAATTATAAGCATAGAAATTGTTCTTTCATTTCTTAATGTTCCAAGTCTCGGCGCAATGTATCTTCTGCGTAATCAGGGTTGGCGTTTGGAGTTTCGCAAAAAAAAACGCTAGGAATCCCTAGCGTTCAAAAAAATAATTTATGGAGCTGGATACAATATCCAATTGCTCAAGTTAGTTCAACTCAGCCAATACAGCATCAATTTTGGCATAGTCGGGCTCCTTGCCGGCGTCTTCCAATACTTCAGCATATTGCACGATTCCTGCTTTGTCGATCACAAACGCGGAACGTTTCGCTACACCTTTCAAACCAAGAATCCAATCACCGTACAGGCTACCATAGTTACTAGCTACTTCTTTGTTGAAATCGGAAAGTAGTGGGAAATTGTAATTCTGTTGTTTTTTGAATTCGCCTAAAGTAAAGGGGAGATCTACAGAGATGCCATACACCTGAGCATTCAGATTGTTATACTGGCTCATTTCGTCGCGAAAACGACAAAGTTCCTTCGTGCACACTCCGGTGAAGGCGGCAGGGAAAAACAACAATACTACGTTCTTTCCTTTTTGCTCAGACAGGGTAACTAATTCTTTTTCTGTGTTATAAAGCTGGAAATCAGGTGCGGCTTGGCCTTTAGTAATTGACATTTTCTTTGTTTTTTAGAATTGAATGATTGTTGCAAAGATGCAGCATTCTATCTCCGCGCTCAGTAGTTCATCTCTATACTGGAATAGAACGCCGATACGGGCACCTGCTCCGCTGTTTTTATGAGCTGGATACAGCTTGATCATAGAACGTACCCATCCATAAAAATCTTCCTAAGCTGCAAGAAGCTCCCTGCTGTCAAAATTCTCCTCCAATTGCTCCCCGAGTGAAAAAATGACCGCTTTTACTTGTTTTTTTACGACTTCAGCCGGAATACCTGAAAAATTGACCGTCCTAATAGGGTGGCACAATAAGTGTTGGAATCAGGAAGCTGCCTGAAAACGGCAATTAATAATCGAAACTATTCAATACAATGACAATGGTAAAAATTACTCCCTTACACGACCGCGTTGTCGTGAAGCCAAATCCCGCTGAAGAAAAAACAGCAAGCGGCATCATCATCCCAGATACTGCAAAAGAAAAGCCTATGCGGGGCACTGTAGTGGCTGTAGGCCCAGGTAAGCCCGATGAACCAACAACTGTAAAAGTTGGTGATGTAGTACTTTATGGTAAATATGCAGGCACTGAAATCAATGTGGATGGGGAAGATCTACTCATCATGCGCGAATCGGACATTCTTGCGGTGGTTGGGTAAGTCAAAATCAAACTTTAATTAAAAAACTAAAATCGAAATGGCAAAGCAACTATTGTTTAATACAGACGCCCGCTCTAAAATGCTTCGTGGCGTGGACGCATTAGCAGATGCAGTAAAAGTAACCCTCGGCCCCAAAGGCCGTAATGTGGTCATTGAAAAGAAATTTGGTGCACCCACCATCACCAAAGATGGTGTGTCCGTGGCCAAAGAAATTGAATTGGAAGATTCAGTGGAGAACATGGGCGCTCAAATGGTGAAAGAAGTAGCCTCCAAAACCGCAGATATCGCTGGTGATGGTACGACTACAGCAACCGTTTTGGCACAAAGCATCATCCGCGAAGGATTGAAAAACGTAGCCGCCGGCGCTAATCCAATGGATCTAAAAAGAGGCATCGACAAGGCAGTCGCTAAAGTCGTAGAAAACTTGAAAAGCCAGTCCCAAGCCGTTGGTGCCGACAATAGCAAGATTGAACAAGTGGCTACTATCTCCGCCAATAACGATAGCAATATCGGGAAGCTCATCGCTGAAGCTATGGCGAAAGTGGGCAACGAAGGCGTGATCACTGTTGAAGAAGCAAAGGGTACCGACACTACTGTTGAAGTAGTAGAAGGAATGCAGTTTGATCGCGGCTACCTTTCTCCGTATTTCGTGACGAACACTGAGAAGATGCAAGCAGAATTGCAAAATCCCTTCATCCTGATCTACGAGAAGAAAATCTCTACTCTAAAAGATATCCTCCCAATCCTGGAAAGCACCATGCAAAGCGGTCGCCCGCTCCTCATCATCGCTGAAGATGTGGATGGTGAAGCCTTGGCAACCCTCGTGGTAAACAAACTCCGTGGCTCGTTGAAAATCGCTGCGGTAAAGGCTCCTGGCTTTGGTGATCGTCGCAAGGAAATGCTCCAAGACTTAGCCGTATTGACCGGTGGTACCGTGATCAGCGAAGAGCAAGGCTACAAGCTGGAAAATGCGACTATCGAATACCTCGGACAAGCCGAAAGCATCACTATCGATAAGGATAATACCACAATTGTGAATGGTAAAGGCACTAAAGAAAATATCAGTGCGCGCGTCAATCAAATCAAGGCACAGTTGGAAACAACTACCTCGGATTATGACAAGGAAAAGCTACAAGAGCGCTTGGCGAAGCTTTCCGGCGGTGTTGCCGTATTGTATGTAGGTGCAGCCACAGAAGTGGAAATGAAAGAAAAGAAAGACCGTGTGGACGATGCCCTGCATGCAACCCGTGCTGCGGTAGAAGAAGGGATCATCGCTGGCGGTGGTACCGCATTTATCCGCGCGACCGAAGCTATTGCCGACATGAGTACACTGGAAGGCGACGAAGCTACAGGTGTGCAAATCGTGCGTCGCGCTTTGGAAAGCCCCCTTCGTACCCTTGTTGAAAATGCAGGTCTTGAAGGTTCTGTAATCGTGAACAAAGTACGCGAAGGCAAAGGCGATTTTGGCTTTAATGCTCGGACGGAAGCTTACGAAAACCTGATTGGCGCCGGTGTGATCGACCCAACTAAGGTGGCTCGCGTAGCCCTCGAGAACGCTGCGTCAATTGCCGGTATGTTGCTCACTACAGAGTGCGTGATTGCCGACAAGCCAGCTCCTAAGGAAGCACACAGCCACGCACCAGGCGGCATGCCGGGCGGAATGGATATGGGCTACTAAGTCCTCACAATCTGTTCGTAAATATTGTTTCAAAAATGCACCCTGCAAGCTTCGCTTGCAGGGTGCTTCACTTTACCTCGTTACAGCAATTAAAACCTCGAAATTTCCACTTTTTTAAACTGCGTCACTTGGGTGGCATTGCTCAGAAATACTCCGACTACCGATCCCGTATTCCCAATTTCTATTTGCAAATTCATGGCTTGGGTACTGTCTTTTCCAATCAAGGCAATTGCCGCCAACCATTCAGTTAAGCTAAACTTGATTTCTGCCCCACGGCTTTGTCCCAAGCTGTCCGTCCAATAGACGGAAATCGATTCGGGCAGGGCTCTAGGAGTCTTGCCTAGACTTAGTTCTGCAGGAAGCAACAGGTCTTTTTCCCCGTCAAAATAGCTAGCCGTCGTATGGGAAAGTTGGAGTTTAGTCACCATTTTGGGCTGCCAATTATAGGTTTTTGGATAGACATCCATCCAATAATTGGGGATTTGGAAACTGGAATCTTTTAGTGTCGCCAATGCTGCATCATCCAAGAAAGTTTCCAATTGTCCTCGCACATACGCCGCTCTTGGCGTTGGGAGCCCTTCCGTAAAGTCTCCCCAGTTCACCGATATTTCAGACGCTTTGAACTGCTGCACCAGAATGGTCGTCCATTCCCCCTTCACCCAAATGGAGACACCGCCCCGAGGAGCTAAGCCAACCAAAATCCGATCAAACTGCTGCTTTTTTAGATCATCCCGACTCGTGTAGCCTTGTTCAAACAGTTGCCGGATCCGGCTTTCATCCAAATCAAAATGACCACCATAGAATTTATTCTCTCGGTACGAAAACCATTGGATGTCTAGACTACTGGGTAAGGGCTTTTGTTCCGGTTCTATTAGATACGTGGAGCCAATTTCACCCCAACCGTTGTTGATCACCGATTTACCCGGAATGCTTACCTCGCTGGAATCTGCAGCAATAAATGAAGCCGACACAAGTTCAATCGGATAGTTCTTAGGGCAGCATTCGGAGGGATACCATTCGTACATAGTCTTTTTCTTATTGGCGCAACAAATGAAAAGGATAAAAAGGAGGGGCGACCAAGGGAGTAGTTTATTAGCCATTATACACAACTCGTTTACGAACCTGTGTCTTGAAATCAGTACTGTCCCATTCCGGTGCATTGACATCCGCATCGCGCACACCACCGATATATTCTACCGAAGCACTCCAACCGCCACCACCATAAGTAGCATTGAAGTGGCAATATTTATGCCGTAGATCCTTTACTAAACTTGGCGCAGGATGAGTATTCCAATTCCATGCATTGGTGCCGAGTGGCCCAATCTTACCCATCACTTCCGTGAGGGTTGTAGAACTATCTATTGCATTCTTGGCGATTAAGAAAGTCTTGTGGCCTGCATTAAAAGCCATCTGTGTTTTTTCTGCATGATTCTTCATCACCACAAGCGGAATATTGGCATAGGCATTTGAAATATTATACCGATTCAAAGTGATCTTCGTGCCTTGATCATTTATTTCTTCCGGCACATCCTTGAACCAGCCTTGGCCAATCAACCATTCTTTTTCTTTCTTGTATCGTTCCAGAACGGTGCTTTCAAATCGGAACGGATTGGCCGCCACAAGCACCAGCAAATCTAATTCATCCTGATTGTCCGGATAGCTGCCGCCAATGTCCGAATGCACGCCCGGTAGTCGTACTTCTGTGCTTCCTTTCGATTTGATGTTGATCAAGGGGAAGTTGTGTCGGAACTCATCTCCCGCACATAGATGACAAGCGGTTTCTGCTTTTTTTACAGCATCAAGATGGAGCTCACCCACATCATCACTCATATTGACCCCATAGTGAGAAACGGTGTCAAACAAGCCGGCAAATTTTACTTCGAGCTTCGCAATGCTATAGCTGGAGCCTAATTGATGGGTAATCTTCTTCTGCGCATCCACAAGCGCAAGATGGATGAAATGTCGTGCGGCAGCCGCCCCGCGGCTAAATCCGAAAACATCTATCGTGATTAGATCAAACTTCTTTTCCTGATTCGCTTTACTACGTATTTCCTTTATCGCAAACTCCAGACCTTTTTCTACTTTTTTCACAATGCCCGTTTCGCCCATGCCCACCGCACCACCGAGGGTAGAATCTTTATCAAAATTTGTCGTGCCGATTCCTTCCACATACAAGCCGCTACAATCCACATTATAGGCGGTATTCTTTGCTTGCACCTTGAGCAGAAGTCGCTCCAACTTGGCCACATTGCTTTCATCATTTTGATAGCTTCCACTCAGCTTTTTTATTGAATCATCTCGTTTCGTTTTGTCTTTAATCACAGTGTCTAACGACTGCCGATAGGCTGTATTCGAGCGGTTGTTGCAGGTGCCGTCAAAGAACAGCATGATCCGCATTTTTACTGGTGGGATTTTTTTCTCCTGTTGGTGTTCGTGGGCGCTGCCGGTGGAGACACAGCTAATGGGTTCTTCAGGCATAAGGATTGCGTTTTAATAGGGGATAGTTAAAGGTATTTCTTCCAGCAGATACCGTCCGGATTGCAAGGAAAGCGCAAATGCATCCACGCGGTTTTGCTCGGTATTGTGGCGCTGTTGTAGGATTTTTTCTAGTGCTAGGGGCAAAGGTGCTTGGAGCTGATAGTGCAGGATGCATTCCAAAAATAGCAGTAAACTACTTGGACGGGTAAGGTGATAATTAAATGCTGTCTTCAGCAAGTCGGTTAATATGGCAAGTTGCTCACTGGCGCTGCTTTGCTTGAAATCATCCGGACCTTCCTTAGCAAAATATTGCTGTAATGCCACTAAGAATTGTTGCTGCTTGAGCTTGCCCAGTTCCTGGAGCTGTTGTTGACGAACGGTCATCAAGGGCGGTTAATGTTGGCCGCCACCGCGGGGGCGAGGGCCATCCTCATGGATGAAGGGAGCACCTTTGGCCGCAGCATCCTTGCGGGTGATGTTTTGAGACATTGATTTCTTGGCCGATTCCGGCGCGGCTTTCATTGCTTCCAGCATCACTTGCACCGGTGCAACACTGCCACCACCGCCACCACCACCAGACGCTTCCCCAATAAGCACGGTGACACAACCAGCAACGATGGTGCCCCCATGTGCACAAGAATCACCCATGCGAGCGGCCGGTTTCCCAGTGATGAGCACACCCGTGGAGCCTAAAACAATAGTGTCCGGCGGGCCAACACAGACACACATATCGCCCATCACAGCAGCAGGCATTTTCCCAATTAATACGGTTGGTGCTCCCGGGCCGGTCACCGGCCCACCAACATGTGGGATAGGCGGGGTGCCCGGCGTCACCATCGGGCATACATGCATATCCGTAATTCTTGCAGCGGGTTTTCCCATAGGTAGGTTTTTCTCAAATGTAGGCAATTTTATAATCCTTCAAAAACCGTATCCTGATTTTTTCTAAAAATTTTTTTGGGCGCCGCCGCCCCAGAAAAATGGGGGCGGCCAGGCTATCCGCTTCAATCCCCCTCACATGCTGAGGGGACAGGCCCCCTCACATGCTGAGGGGAGATTTCCGCTACTATCCTTGGCGCAAACCATACACGACGACTAGCCCCACCATGACCCGCTAAAGCCGGCCTTATGTAGCGAGGCACGCCCAAACGTCCCCACCCAAACCAACGCAAAATAGCCCGACCGAAAATCTGGACGCTTCAGGCGCTATTATGGAAAAAGCATAGCTTGGGGCTTTTCAAATGGTCATTTTCCCGTAAAAAGGCAATGCTTTAGCATGAATTTTTTCTTAGTTTGTTTTTTTACTGTACTGTAACCCGTTGTACGATATTTAATTGATATTAATTGCCTTGTCATTTAATTGTATAATAAAGTTATATAATTCAAATATCGTTAAAAAACAGTAAATTTCCTAAGATTTTCTTTCAATCTTTATGCTGTTATTGATTTTCTTGTTTTTAAATCGAAATATTATGAAGCCCAAGCTCCTAAGCTCCCAAGTTCCCAAGCGCATCTATTACTTGAAAATATTGGATGGTGCATCTGTTGATAATTTTAAATTTGTTGTACAATGAGAGCATTAAGTATTTTGCTGCTCTTTTTTTATGCAACTACCGCAGCACAGGTAAATTTGGTAATAAATGGAGGATTTGAAGAATATAGTAAATGTCCGTACATGTCGGATCAAATAAGTCTTGCAAAAGGATGGAGTTCTATTGACACTGTTTTGGTAGGACTTGATAGTATTGGAAAATCTAGCTGTAATGCGGAATATTGTAATGAATGTGGCAGTTCGCCATACAGTAAAATCCCAGATAATTTTGGATTCTATCATTACGCACGAACCGGTAAAGGCGCTGTTTCAGCGTTTATGTTTATTGTGGAGCCGTCTCCTAAATTTTATCCGTATTATAGGGACTATATACAAGGAAGATTAACAAAACCACTCTTGAAAGGAAAGTTGTATTGTGTAAATTTTCATGTCCTATTAGAAGAAGGTTCTGGCTATGCCGTAAAAAATATTGGTGCATATTTTGATAATGGTGCTATCGACACTAGTGTTACTTCCTGTCTTCCTCAAACTAGATATACCCCACAAGTTGTCAATAACGGAGGGATTATTTCAGATAAAGTAAATTGGACAAAAATAGAAGGCTCGTTTGTGGCCAATGGGACTGAAAGCTTTATAACTATTGGGAATTTTAAAGACGGCGCTAATACTACTTGTTTAAAGCTTATTAACGATAGTATTAATTCGTATGTAATTGCTAATAATGGTCAATCCATAAGCTACTACCTCATCGACGACGTCTCCGTCATAGAATCCGATCTTCCTGCTTTTGCGGGTAATAATCGGCATATAGGCTTGGGAGATAGCACTTATATTGGCAGGCCGCAGGAGGTAGGTCTGGAGTATACTTGGGCTAAGCTGGGTAGCAGCACCGTCATCGGTACGGGTGGCGGTATTTGGGTAAAACCCAATAGCACCACGAGCTATGTCGTCACGCAAATGCTGTGTGGCAATATTAAGCGGGATACGGTGCTGGTGGAGGTTTGGCCTTTGGGGCTTAGTTCGGTAAAGGGGCAAACGCAGGAATATAGTGTAGTGCCCAATCCCAGTCATGGCCTGGTCAATTTCTTGCAAAACGTAGCCAATGAAGAACAACTGCAAGTAGCGGTGTATAACTTAGTAGGTCAGGAGCAGTACCTGGGCAGTTTGCATTTTAAAGATGGCAAAGCACAAATAGACTTGTCGGCACTAAGCAATGGTTTGTATTATCTCCGGCTACAAAACAAAGCGGGCGCGGTATGGAACAAAAAATGGCTAAAAGAATGATGGCTTCGGGCATGCTTCCCAGCAAGTACACCAATATCGCTTCGTCATGGCGAGGCACGAAGCCATCCAGTTCGTGGTTTCTGCTGGATTGCTTCGGGCAAAACCTTAGCAAGGATCGAAAGGGAGTGTCGAGCCCACTCAATGACGGAGCAATTGTGTATTCTGCCCGAGCTTTACTTCGGGATATAACAGGTAGATTGATCGTTTATTCAGATGCTTGTAGTGGCAGTGGGGGATCAGCTAGAATGCTGAAAGGGGAAACCACACGGGGTTACATTTTACTACCAAACCCCAATCACGGGCAATTTGAATTGCAACAGCTAACTGCCTCTAGTGAACCAGTACACATTGAAGTACTCGATGTGTTGGGTAGGGCCACTTATAGTAAAATGGTAAGTTTCAAAAGTGGCAAAACAAAGATAAACTTAGGTGATGCTGTTCCAGGAGTATATTTATTAAGACTTATGAGTGGTCGATCTACAAATTATTTTAAATTTTTAGTACAATGAGGTGGGTAATAATCGCATTTCTCATTATACTTCAAGCGACAACATTAGCGCAGGTGAATTATGTGAGAAATCCGGGTTTTGAAATATTTAGTATGTGTCCATATACGGCTGACCAAATAAAATTGGCTTCAGGCTGGAGTTCAATTGATTCAATCAGCTTTTCACCAGATAGCATTGGGAAATCGGGCTGTAATGCCGAATACTGCCATGAATGTTCCCTGTATGGAGTTTGTAGTGTTCCATATAGCTCCAATTTTTATCAAAATCCTCATTCCGGACAAGGATTTGTTGCTGTAGGAATGTATTTTGTTGAACCTGATTTAATTCGATACCCGTATTATCGCGACTACATTCAAGGTAGACTATATAAACCGCTCACAAAAGACAAGTCTTACTGTGTCAGTTTATACGCAAATCTTACAGAAGGTTCAGGCTATGCTATCAAAGAAATTAGCGCGTATTTAGATAATGGCTCTATAGATACTAGTGTTACTTCCTGTCTCCCTCAAACCCGATATGACCCACAGATAGTCAATAGAGGTGGCATTATTTCAGATAAAGTAAACTGGACAAAAATAGAAGGCTCTTTTGTTGCCAAAGGGAATGAACAGTTTATAACTATTGGAAATTTTAAAGATGGGGCACACACCACCAGCAAGCAACTAACCATAGATAGTTTTGTTATAGCAACTCATGGTCAGACCGGAACCTACTACCTCATCGACGACGTCTCCGTCATAGAATCCGATCTCCCAGCTTTTGCGGGTAATAATCGGCATATTGGCTTGGGAGATAGCACCTATATCGGCAGGCCGAAGGAAGTAGGGCTGGAGTGTACTTGGGCTAAGCTGGGGAGCAGCACCGTCATCGGTACCGGTGGCGGTATCTGGGTAAAACCAAGCACCACCACCAGCTATGTGGTCACGCAAACGCTTTGTGGCAATATTATGCGGGATACGGTGTTGGTGGAGGTTTGGCCTTTGGGGCTTAATTCGGTCAAGGGGCAAACGCAGGAGTATAGTGTAGTG
>JAFDYA010000017.1 GCA_018267675.1 Bacteroidota bacterium | reverse complement strand
TTTGGCTTTGACTACCTCCGGGACAACATGGTGCATTCCCCTGAAGAAATGGTGCAACGAAAACATCATTTCGCCATGGTGGATGAAGTGGATAGCGTCTTGATCGACGATGCCCGTACCCCTTTGATCATCTCAGGACCGGTAGCTAAAGGCGAAGAGCAACAATTCCACGCACTTAAACCCCGCATTGAACGCATTGTTGAGCTGCAAAAGAAAGTAGTAAATGCTTCCCTTATTGAAGCCAAAAAACTAATTGCCGAAGGCAAAACCGACAAAGAAACCGGTGGATTATTCCTCTACCGTGCCCAACGTGGGTTCCCTAAGAATACCGCATTGATCAAATTCCTCTCCGAGGAAGGTAACAAACAATTAGCCCAAAAAGCAGAAAACCATTACATCGGTGAGCAAGGCCGGCACATGCCTAAGGTAGATGCCGAACTCTACTTTGCTATTGACGAAAAACAAAACTCTGTCGACCTTACCGAAAAAGGACTAGCCCTAATGAGCCAGGGAAATGAAGATCCTGACTTCTTCATCCTGCCCGATATCGCAACCGAGCTCACGGCAATCGAAAACTCCGATGCAAGTCCTGAAGAAAAGACTAGCCGAAAAGATGCCCTCCTAGCAGAGTATGCCACAAAAACAGACCGCATCCACTCTATCCAACAATTGCTCAAAGCCTACACCCTTTTTGAAAAAGATGTGGAATATGTAGTGATTGAAGGCAAGGTGAAAATTGTGGACGAACAAACCGGCCGGATCATGGAAGGTCGCCGGTACTCCGATGGCCTTCATCAGGCACTAGAAGCAAAAGAAAATGTGGATGTAGAAGCCGCAACACAAACTTTTGCCACCGTCACCCTACAAAACTATTTCCGGATGTACCACAAACTTTGTGGCATGACCGGTACCGCCGAGACAGAAGCAGGCGAATTTTGGGAAATCTACAAACTAGATGTAGTCAGCATCCCGACCAATAAGCCAATAGCACGAAAAGACCAGCAAGACCTAGTTTACAAAACCCGAAAAGAAAAATTCAAAGCTGTAATCGACGAGATTGAAGCCCTGCGCGGCGTTGGCCGTCCGGTACTCGTAGGTACTACCTCGGTAGAAGTAAGTGAACTACTTGGCCGAATGCTGCAACAACGCAAGATTGAACATAACGTACTCAACGCAAAACAACATGCCCGAGAAGCACAAGTAGTCGCCGAAGCCGGCCTCGCCGGTGCCGTGACCATCGCAACCAATATGGCCGGACGCGGAACAGACATCAAGCTGGGCGCAGGCGTAAAAGAAGCAGGCGGCCTGGCCATTATCGGTACTGAACGCCATGAAAGCCGCCGCGTGGACCGACAGCTACGCGGACGCGCCGGTCGTCAAGGCGACCCGGGCTCTTCCCAGTTTTTTGTGAGTCTGGAAGATGACCTCATGCGCCTCTTCAACTCCGAAAGAATATCCTCCCTTATGGACAAAATGGGCCACAAAGAAGGAGAAGTGTTGCAACACTCTATGATCACCAAAAGCATTGAGCGGGCACAAAAGAAAGTAGAAGAAAATAACTTCGGCATCCGGAAACGACTCCTCGACTACGATAACGTGATGAACTCCCAGCGGGATGTCGTGTACAAACGCAGGAACCACGCCTTGTTTGGTGAGCGACTAGCCGTAGATATCGACAACGCCCTCTTTGATGTCTGCAGCGATATTGCCGAGAAGCAAGCAGACAGCCGCGATTTTGCGGCCTTCCAACTGGACTGTATCAAACACCTGGCTCTAGAGCCAAATGGTACAGAAGAAGAGTTTAAAGCCGGAGACTTACAAATAATTGCAGACAACCTCTACCACCAGGCCAAAGAAATGTACGCACGGAAAACCCAAGCCATGCGGGAACAAATGACCCCAACCTTGGCTCAAATCCAAAAAGACCAAGCTGGCAAATTTGATAGCATTTCTATTCCATTCACCGACGGCATTCGGGGCATTCAGATTTATGCCAACCTCCAAGAAGCAGTAGAGAAAGAAGCACAACCCATCATCGCTACCCTGGAGAAGAATATCACCCTTGCTCTCATCGACGACTCTTGGAAAAACCACCTCCGCGCCATGGACGACCTGCGCAACTCGGTGCAAATGGCCAGCTACGAACAAAAAGACCCACTGCTTGTCTATAAATTTGAAGCCTTCGGACTCTTCAAACAAATGCTTCTGGAGACCAATCAAAATATCATCTCCTTCCTGCTTCGTGCCGGCATCCCCATCCAGGAAGCACCACAGCAAGCACGGGAACAAGAACTCCACCAACGGACGGACATGAGCCAAATGCGCACCAATAGCGATCAAGTAACCGCCGCCGGCGAAGCCTATGCCGCCGATGAAGAAGACTATTATACCGAGCCGGATGCCGCTCCAAGAAGACAACCTGTAGTTGCCGGCCCCAAGATTGGCCGAAATGACGCCTGCCCCTGTGGTAGTGGCAAAAAATACAAACAATGCCATGGCAGAGGTCTTGCCTAATCCCGCATAAGGAAAAAACCCTGAAATAGCCCATTGGCAAGCGATTGAAGCCGTTTCAAATAATTTGGAACGGCTTCTTCTTTCTACCAAAAGTCAAAGCAAGAAAATACGGCGGACACACCACAAACCAAGAACACAAATCAAGGTCGGTATCCTCCTTACTTTTTTTTGGGCGCCCGGGCACGCCATCCGCTACAATCTTTGTGCCCTAGCGGGACACAAAAGCCTGCCCCCTCACTCGCTGAGGGGGGATTTTCGCTACTGTCGTTGGCGCAGGGGGAACCGTATAACCATGCTTGCTCTTCTATTGGTCACAATCCCTGGGGCGAAGACGCTCCCGCTACATCCACTTTCAAAAAAACACAAAAAACGTACTCGTCAATTTGAGCTTATAGCATTGCTTTGGGCAAAGCCACCACATTGACAGTAAGGGGGGCAACATCACTGCATTGCATCGTCGTGCCTCCTCGCAAGTACGGAACAGTGCCCTTGCGAGCCGAAGGTAAAGCAGTCCGGAAAGGAAAAACCCGGATACGGAATATCGGCACATCCTATGGAACGAAAGAAGTTTAGCCCAACAATGCTTTGCGTAGTATTCCCCGCGCCCCCGATAGTAGCCCCCTCAGCGAGTGAGGGGACAGGCCCCGCTGGGAAGCGGGGCCGAGGAGTAAGAGCGGATAGCGGGAGATGGCGCCCCAAAAAAGTCCCCACAATCATCCAAGATCCTTTTCAGGAAAGGCTTTCGGCCCCTAGTAGGGCATTACCTTGTTGCCGTCCTGACTTGGCTAGTATGTGCGGAAAAATAGCCGAGTGCTCCGCCCGAAATATTGGTAATAGGATTGGCAGGTGCTGCGGAATTACTGCTTCCGCCGGCATTGTCCAAAGTGTTGAAATAATTAAAGGCTGCTTTATCTAAGCATTGCATATCCACCTTTACTTGGTCGCCTTTGGCAAGATCATCATCTCCGAAATTTCGAAGGACAATCTCCCCATATTTGCCGTCCCAAAAGCGATCATCGCGTACAAAATTTGCCTTCACCTGCTTGCCGTTGATGTACTCTACGAAGCGATAGTAATTGGCCACTCCGGGAGGGTCTTGACAATTGACCTGTGGGTAGAAGCTACTATCCTTAAAGAAAACCTCGCCAATAAAACTCAAACTATCAAAGGGTACAGGGCTGGGAATGGTGCTGCTGGCTTGATATTCCTGCCCATCTACTAGGACGTTCAGTACATACGTGTGTCCAATTTTCCCTTGTAGGCTATTGGACTCATACAGGCCATTCCCGAGTGCTCGGAAGGTATCAGTGGCGCCGCCCTGTTCGGTTACATACACCGTAGCCGCCAACCCGGGATTGGGGATATTGTCCTTCAACTGCACGGTTTGGGTGACCCGCACTTGATAGGGGCCGGTAGCATTGCTCACTTCACCTACGATGACCACGGTGGGCTGGGAGTTCTTGACATTTACGTCTATCACTTTCTCGCAGGAAACCAAAAAAAGCAAGCCGGGAAGTAGGAAAAGGTTTTTCAGTATTTGCATGGGTTTAGAATTTAAAATTATAGGTGATAGAAGGGACAAAACGGAATAGGGACACTTGGGTGGCTACAGTCTTGTTGGGGTCATTTTCGTCCGCAGCAAAATTGATAAGGAAGGCGTTTTGGTGGCCGTATGCGTTGTAGAGGGAGAAGGACCAGCTGGATTCCCTATTCTTTGATTTGTGCTTGGTATAGGTAGCAGCGAGGTCAAGGCGATGATAGGCGGGCATTCTGGAGGCATTCCGGTCATCATACTTGAAGTAACTAACCCCATTCACTTCATACTTTCCAGTGGGGAAGGTGACGGCGTTGCCGGTGCTATAGACGAACGCGCCGGAAAGGGACCATTTCGCGCTGAGCTCATAGATCCCGACAATGGATATATCGTGTGTTTGATCTTGTCTTGCAGGGTACCAGTTGCCGGAGTTGATGCCTTGAATTTGGCGCTCGGTGCGACTAAGTGTGTAGCCGATCCATCCATTCAGGCGGCCGGTCCGTTTCTTCAAGAACAGCTCTAGACCATAGGCGCGGCCATGACCGTAGAGCAGGTCGGCTTCTACATTTTGATTGGCATTGAGCACCGCGCCGTTTTTGTAGTCAATTTGATTTTGCAGGTCTTTGTAATAAATCTCAGCAGAGCATTCATAAAGATTGTCTTTGAAGTTGCGGTAATAACCTAATGACACTTGGTCGGCAATTTCTGGCTTCACATTGGGGCTACTGGGTATCCAGAGGTCGGTAGGGCTGCCGGCATTGGAATTTGAAAGTAGGTGAAGGTATTGTGCGGTACGGGTATATGCTGCTTTGACGGAGGAAACATCATTGAGCAGGTAGGTTAGGCCAAGTCGAGGTTCAGGTACAATATAGGTTTGAACGAAAGCCCCGGATGGATAGGACTTGGTGCTGGTCACAGTGCCAGTACTGTCGTAGGTATTGAAGCTACCACTACCCAACAAAGAGAAGCTGGATACGCGAAGGCCCAAGTTGATACTTAGTTTTGAAGTTGCCTTCCAATCATCGGAAACAAAAACAGCATTCTCCCAAGCGTAGCGGCTTTCTACATGAGTACTGTTGATAGCAGAGATACCACTTGCACTGATATTGCCCGGTACGATGGTGTGATGAATGGTATTGAAACCAAACTTGAGGGTGTGTTGGCTGTTTGGGTACCAAGAGAATTCTTGTTTAAGGTTCCAATCTTGGATGTTGCTCTTTATGTCAAACTGTATCTTGTTGCTGGTGACACTTACTACATACCTGAAGTCGGAAAAAATCAGCGAGGTGTTGGAAAATAACTTTGGCGAGGCAATATGATTCCAGCGAAGCGTGCCGGTGGTGTTGCCCCAGCGGAAACCGAATAAATCTTTGTAGCCTAGATCGTCCCGACCAAAATAACCGGAGAGGTAGATTTTGTTCTTAGCATCAATTTGGTAGTTCAGCTTGGCGTTGAGGTCATAGAAATAGAGTTTACTATTGCGAATACCGTCGTCATTGGAAAGTTTGAGAAATAAATCGGCATAGGTTCTTCGTCCGGAAACCAAGAAAGAGCTTTTCCCTTTTTGGATAGGGCCTTCCAAATTGAGCCGAGAGGAAATGAGCCCAATGCCGCCGCTGGCATGGTATTCCTGATTGTTCCCTTCATTCATTCTCACATCGAGCACGGAGGACAAGCGTCCACCATACTCTGCCGGCATAGAGCCTTTGTACAAGGTAGCATCTTTGATTGCGTCGCTATTAAAGGTGGAGAAAAAGCCCATGAGGTGAGAAGCATTATAAACGGGTGCTTCATCCAGCAAAATCAGGTTTTGGTCGGCAGCACCGCCGCGTACGTAGAAGCCGGAATTACCATCTCCTGAGGCCTTCACACCTGGCGTAAGTTGTATAGCTTTTACAATATCACGTTCACCCATGATCACCGGAAGCTTGTTAATCGCTTTAATATCGAGGGTTGTTGCCCCCATCTCATTCTTCCGCACGTTCTCATCCCGTCGCCTATTGGTCACCACTACTTCGTTAAGCGTAAAATTGGTAGCTTCCAAAAGCCAATCTCTTTTCAGGCTAGTGCTAAGATCCAATCTTTCCTCCAGGGGTTTGTAGCTCAGCCCGGACACGACTATCGTATAGCTTCCTTTGGGAATACTAAGCGAATAAAAGCCATATTCATTGCTGGCCGCACCGATATTGGGCAGTTCTTTCACTTTGACAATGACTCCGATAAGGTCTTCGCCGGAAGACTTGGCTTTGATGGTGCCGCTGAGCGTTACATTTTGAGCAAATAGAGGAGCTGTCGGTAAGGACAATAACAAGAGGACTACGAATATTCGGAGCATTTGATAGGATTACTTTGGCTTTAGGTTCAAGTGATGATGCGAAGAAACGCTGGGGTCAAGATAAAATTGCTTTTGGGTAGACCAAGGGTCGGTAAGCACTAGTTCTTTTTAAGGTAAACGAAATGAAGGCGTGTCGGCCTGTCAGTATTTGTCGGATTCCGGCCTAGCCTACTTTGGCAAGTACTTCCAATAAAAAGCTCCAAAATTTCTGAACGGAACTAATCTGACAACGTTCTTCGGGTGAATGCGCCCCTTTAATATTGGGGCCAAACGATACCATCTCCATATTAGGATAATTGGCGCCGATAATACCACATTCCAAACCTGCATGGCAGGCATACACTTTAGGATCCGCCTGAAAACATTCTTGATAAGTGGCAACCATAATCTTCAAAAGTTCGGTGCCGGGACGCGGTGTCCATCCGGGATAAGAACCCGTAAAACTCACCGTTGCTCCTGTAAGCTCTAGGCTAGCTTGCAGGGAACGGGCCAATTCGTCCTTTTCTGAATTCACGGAAGATCGAGTAAGACATTGAACTGAAAAATGGCCATCACCAATAGTAATCTTGGCCACATTATTCGAAGTCTGTACTAAGCCGTCTACATCGGGGCTCATCCGAAATATTCCATTGTGCAAGGCATAAATCGCATTCAAAAATTGTCTTTGAAAAGCTTGCCCAACAAGCATTTCCGGCATCGCGCAGGTAGTTGCAGCTAGCTGGATTTGTGGATCGGTGCTACTATATTCAGCCTGCAATACAGTCCGTTCTTGAGCGACAAAATTTTGAAACTCCGAAACTTTTTCAACAGGCAGCACGACAACAGCTACAGATTCTCTAGGTATTGCATTACGCAAACCCCCTCCATTGATTGAGGCTATACGAAGCCCAAATTGGCGAGCCGCTTGCCAAAGTACCCGATTCATGAGTTTATTAGCATTGCCCCGACCTTTGATAATATCCATTCCCGAATGGCCACCAGTGAGGCCATTTAGCGAAATTGAAAAAGCAGCCCAACCGACCGGTGTTGCTTCCATTTCACAATCACCCACACCAGTAACATCTACGCCTCCGGCACAGCCAATCGTCAATTCGTCGTCGTCCTCTGTGTCCAAGTTGAGCATTATGTCCGCGTGCAATAGTCCGGCTTTGAGGCCCAGCGCACCCGTCATTCCGGTTTCTTCATCAATCGTAAACAAGGCTTCTAAGGGTGGATGTACAATTTCCTTTGAAGCTAAGATGCTCATAATACTCGCAACGCCAATGCCATTATCCGCACCGAGTGTAGTACCCTTAGCCTTCACCCAGTCCCCATCTACGTACATTTCAATACCCTGCGTTGCAAAATCAAAAACCGTTTCATTGTTCTTTTGATGTACCATATCTACATGGCTTTGTAGCAATATCGTTTTCCGATGTTCCATTCCGGGACTGGCTGGCTTCCTAATAATTATATTACCTACGCTGTCTTGTAGGGTTTCAAGCCCCAAGCTTTCTCCAAAGGATTTCACAAAAGCTATTACCTGCTCTTCATGTTTTGATGGCCGAGGCACAGCATTGAGTGCGGCAAAATGTTGCCAAAGTGCTTGGGGTTGCAATTCCTGAACTGTCATTGTTTAATTGTATTTAGGAATGCAAAGGTCAGCTATTGATTTTGGAAAAGATGCGGGAAAATAAAGGGGATTGTACCGACCGCTCCCAAGACTGTCGTTCGTGGAACTAGCAGAAAGTGTTTATTTGCGGTACAAATACGCTTTATTTTGGTCGCTCTTTCCACCCTATTTATCCTAGCGATACTCCTGCTTTTTGTTCTACTCCGACCTCAATTCGGGAAAAAGCCGAAAGGAAAACATCTGGATCAAATCTCACAATCACGCCACTACATGCAGGGTAGCTTTCAAAACTTAGAACATACGCCGAGCTTAACAGATGGTGCCACGACGGGGTCGGTTTTAAGAGATTTTTTGTTCAAGAAAGTGACGGCTGCCCGCCCTAAAACAACAATACCTAGTTGTAAAACTGAGCTTATCACTGCCCTGCCCAATGAAGATTTTTTGGTTTGGATGGGACACTCGTCTTACTATATTCAAGTAGATGGTCGGCGAATACTTGTAGATCCGGTATTGAGTGGGTCGGCGTCCCCCATACCCGGTGGCACCAAAGCATTCAGGGGGACCGATCCTTACTCCGTCGCCGACATTCCCGAGCTTGACCTTTTGCTCCTCTCCCATGACCATTGGGATCATTTGGATTACAAAACCATAAAGGCAATCCGACCAAAAGTGAAACAAGTAATCACCGGCCTTGGCACGGGTGCTCATTTGAACTATTGGGGCTATCCGGAGGAAATAGTTCAGGAAAAAGACTGGAACGAAAGCCTGGACCTCGGCGCTGGTTGGGAATTGCACACAACACCAGCCCGCCATTTCTCGGGACGGGGATTAAAAAGAAACCAAACACTTTGGCTATCCTTTGTCCTCAAAACCCCGAATTGGGCCCTGTTTCTCGGTGGAGATAGTGGCTTGGGAACGCATCTATCCGACATTGGTAATCGTTTTGGCCCCTTCGACTTAGCAATTTTGGAAAATGGACAATACGATCGCCGCTGGCGGCATATTCACTTGCTCCCTGAAGAAATAATGGGCGCTGCAAGAATGCTGAAGGCAAAAAAAATCCTACCGGTTCATTCATCAAAGTTTATGTTGGCCTCCCATCCTTGGAAAGAACCACTTGAAAGAATTGCTATTGAAAAACAACAAAGCAATCCGGAAATATTAACACCAATGATTGGTGAAAAGATGCTGCTGTCCGCTAGGGCTACCGACTTCAGCAATTGGTGGGAAGCAGTACAATAAGCCCGATTTCCGCAGCCGAAATAAAGTGTTTCTTTCAGCAAATAGTATGAGTAAAATCGGGCTTAATCTACAGTAGGAATTCGAATGCTTGTTTGGCTACTATGCATTCCAATAGACTTCCTTCACGGCCAAATCTTTCTTAAGTTCCGAAACGATCCGAGCCAATCGCTCCGTATCAAGACCATCAAATTTCAAGGTAAAAACGAAATCATTGTCAGCTATTCGTTCTAGGGAAAACGACTGAACTTTCAACTCCTGCCGACTAAACAAATCCCGAAGTAACTCACCATCAGACACATCTTTTGTGCTCACGATTTTAATGGTGTTATGCTTAAATCTCCGAGAATACGCACGTTCTACAGGTTGCAAAACCCAAAGGATAGTCAAAGCTAAAGCTGTAGCAATACCTGCTTCAAAATACATCCCTCCGCCGGTAGCGAGGCCAATGGCAGCAACTGTCCATAATCCTGCAGCGGTGGTCAATCCGCGGATGGTACCTTCTTTAGAAAATAAAATCGTCCCTGCTCCCAAGAACCCTATCCCACTCACTACCTGCGCCGCAATTCTTGACGGATCAAGCTCTACATGTGCTGTCCCCAAAACATCTTTAAAACCAAACGCAGACACCATCATGGCCAATGCAGCTCCTACACAAACCATCATATGCGTTCTTAATCCCGCCGGCCCATCTTTTCGTACTCGTTCAAAACCAACTAATGCGCCAAATACAGAGGCAAGGCATAGACGAAGGATAATTTCTTGTGAGCTCAACATAGCTACGAGGCTTTCTTTGTTATTGATTTTGCAACAACATCAAAACTGCAATAAACAGGCCACAAATACAAAGGCTAAGTCCTTGCCTACATTGCAAACCGCTCTGGTAAGGTCCTTGTTTACCACGCCAACTCAATACATCCGAATCCAATGTATCGGTCAGAGTAACTCCATAAAATACTGTTCCAACTGTGCGGACACTGCATCCCAGCCAAAACGAGCCTGCATGACGGCGACACCTTTACGGCCTGTCATTTCCCTTAAATCAGCCTGTTGCAACAACTCGATCACTTGCGCTGCAAATGTGGCTGCATCCAATTGCATAAATGCCCCTTCTCCTTGTGCAATCTCCAGACCTTCAAAACCAATGTTGGTACAGACTACCGGGATTCCCATTGCCATTGCTTCAAGTACCTTGTTTTGTGTACCTGCCCCAATACGCATTGGCGCAACAACAACCGTAGCTGCATTATACATTTCTGCGAGATCCTGCACAAACCCCGTCACCTCAACAGTACTACTAGCAAGGCTTTTCACGGATTCTACCGGGCGCTGACCCGCAATAACAAATCGTACTTGGGGGCATTTTTCGCGAATCAAAGGCAATACATCAGCTACGAAATAATGTACAGCATCTACGTTGGGTGCATAATCCATATTCCCGGTAAATAATAACGTATTCCCGGAACTATAGTCATGATCGCGAGGGTAGAACGTCTCCAAATCTACACCATTGGGCAGGAGCCGAAGGTTCTGTACACCATGCGTTGCTTCCAAATAACTTAAATCTTCCTTAGAGCAAACCAATGCGCGGTCAAACTGATCCATCACCGGCTCGTAAGCCAATACCCGCCTGGCTTCCAACCGTTCGAACCAAGACTTCAGTAAACCGGATTTCAACTCCTTGCGCCGCTTCCAATAAAGTGAAAACGCATCCGGGAGATCGAGAATACGCGGGAGACTCTTTGTATTGGCCAGGTAGGGCGCCATGCGCAAGTGCTGCACATGCACCGCATCAAATCTATTTCTCGACATCAGCTCTTGCAGCTTTTGGCGCATTGCTCGTTCTTGGAAATACAATACCTGAATCGGCTTTTTATCCCATAGCGCTGCAACACAGTTCAACGCCGACTTCCAAGTGGGCAGCCCGACAAGATGCACTTCGGAAAAAATTTCTTCCAGCTTAGCCCTAGCCGCAAAGTCCTCTTTATTTTGTGCGAAGCAGAGCAAATGAAGTTCATGTCCGCGCGCTTTCAATCGCTTGGCTAAATGGTATATCTTGAGCTTATCCCCCCGAAATGGAGGGTATGGCGTACGGTTGGCAAGGAATAAAAGCTTCAAAAAAAATCTGACTGAATTATTTCAAGATTTCGTGTCCGAGCTTGTCCCGCTTTGTTTCCAGGTAAAAATGGTTGTGTTCGTTTGGTGCTATCTCAATGGGAACACTCTCTACGATTTCAATGCCATATCCGAGCAAGCCTGCACGTTTCTTAGGATTATTACTCATCAATCTAAGCTTGGTAGCACCAAGATACCGCAATATTTGGGCACCCACACCATAATCGCGTTGGTCATTCTTAAAGCCCAAGGCCAAATTGGCTTCTACGGTATCTTTCCCTTCTTCTTGTAGCTTGTAAGCTTTCAGCTTATTAAGTAGGCCAATGCCTCTACCCTCCTGATTCATGTATAAAATGATGCCCTTGCCTTCGGCCTCTACCATTTCCATAGCCTTTTGCAATTGTTCGCCACAATCACAACGCAAGGAATGCAAAATATCGCCGGTAAAACAGGAGGAATGTACCCGAACCAAGATAGGCTCATCTTTCATCCAAGTACCCTTAACGAGCGCCAAATGCTGTTCACCCGTAGAGGTTTGTTTAAAGGCAACCAATTCAAAATCTCCATGTTTTGTAGGCAATTGTACCCGCACTTCTTCTTCTATCAAGCTTTCCTTTTGTAAGCGATAGGCAATTAAATCCTTTATGGAAATGATCTTGAGCTGATGTGCTTTTGCAATTTCAAGGAGTTGCGGCAAGCGCGCCATTGTCCCATCATCATTCATAATTTCCACCAAGACCCCCGCAGGCTCCAGCCCCGAAAGCCGGGCCAAATCTACAGTTGCTTCGGTATGCCCCGCCCGCCGGAGCACACCGGCATTCTTGGCGCGCAAGGGGAATATATGTCCCGGACGACTCAGATCTTCTGGCCGAGTTGCAGGATCAATAAGGGATTGCACCGTCGCCGCTCGATCCGATGCCGAAATACCTGTAGTACAACCATGACCAATCAAATCAACCGACACCGTAAAGGGCGTCTGATGAAGTTCCGTATTCTGCTCCACCATCAATTTCAAATTCAGCTCTTCACAACGCTCTTCAGTAATCGCAGCACAGATCAGCCCTCTGCCATATTTACTCATGAAGTTGATGATTTCGGGAGTCACGTTTCGTGCTGCAGTCACAAAGTCTCCTTCATTTTCACGGTCTTCATCATCCACGACAATCAGCAATTTTCCCGCCCGAATATCATCCAAAGCGGATTCAATAGTATCTAGCATATTGCCTGCAAAGGTAGCGCAGTTCCCTCCCTAAAACCGCAAAACAGCTTCCGACAACAAACAAGTTTTTCGTTTTCTATAAAACACCAATCCGAACCTTCAATCATTCAATAATCAGGCGTTCGAACTTTTGTCCTTGACCCCGTTCAGCAATACCCAACCAATAAACGCCCGGAGACACTTGTACTGGTAACACTACTTCCTTCTGTTTATTACCGGTACTGAATTGTTCCCTATATATGCTTCGACCAAATTGATCAAAAACGACCAAATCATAGGAATGTGTTGATAAAAAATTACCCGAAACCCTAAACTTACCCCTACTCGGATTCGGGATGACCATAAACCCTTTCTCGCCTAAGACGGTATTTTCCACAGCTTTAAACCAAACATACATTCTAATCCTATTACTTGTAACACTGTCTGGTATCGCGCAGAGTTCAGATGATTGGACTTTTGCCCAAATCGTATCGTAAGGAAAAATTCTACCGCCTGCCATAGCCGTGTAAATCATCCCCGTCTCTCCAACGATTGCAGCACTATTCTTCATCCACTGTATTTTAGGATTTGCCCCCCCGTTTGTGATGCTCAGCGTAAAGGTCACATTTGTACCAACTAAAACAGAATCATTTGGTGTAACGACGATAGTTGCTGTCGGGGTTACCGAATTCGTGCAATATTCATAACAACCAAGGTCAATATTTTTGCCCATTATCCGATCCGCAGCACGCAAATCAGTCTTCACAAACGAAATATTCGGAATGCTAGAGGAACTAAAAAACGTACTGTCCCCCGCATCCAAAGCCGCGCTGGCACTTGCCAATTGATAATTGCTATTGGTAGTATCCCTAAAGAATGGTGCAGAGACTGCAACTCCTGTCGTGCTCACACTGCCATCTTTATAAAATGCCGGTCCGCTGCCATCATCAAAAATCACCGAACGAACATTTAAGATCAAGGCAGGGTTCGCATCTAAGTTGTCCGGATAGTTTCCAAAAATTATAGAATTTCTGAGTTGCGATGTCGATCCCTGATCATAGCCACCGCCCCCGGTCAATGCACTATTATTTACAATAGTAGCATTCGTGAGCAGTAGTGTCGCATTCGTTCCGTTGTTGTCATGGCAGCCAATGCCTCCCCCATTTCTAGTGGCTTTATTCCTACTAAAAAGAGCATTGGTCAGGATAGCGTTTGAGTTACGTTCGATACCAAAGCCCCCATAATCGTTTCCGGCAATATTTTTACTAAAATGAACATTAGTCATTTTGGGGTTGCAGGTATTATAAAAATAACCGCCGCCACCATTATTATTGGCCTTATTGCTAATAAACTGAGCGTCATATATCGTCACATCACTTTTCCAACCGTACACACCGCCACCATCCTCATCCGCAGTATTGTTCAAGAATAGAATACCATTCAAGGTTCCGTTGCTTCCATTATCGAAATCCAAGCCGCCACCACAACTGGCCGCATAGTTATTACTAAATGTGCAATCCGAAAATATTGGGAAACTACTATCATTGTACACACCACCACCCGAAGCATCTGTCACATTCCCATCAAAAACAACATTCGTAAACCGCGCATCACTATGTTCAATATTGTTTACAGCCCCACCGCCTTCATCTGTAGTGAAAGAAGAATTTTGAGTAAAGGAACAATTAGAAACTGTAGGCTTGCTCTCATTATTCTTCATACCGCCACCATTGGCATCCTGCGCATGATTTTTATAAAAAACAGACTGAGTAACAAGCGGTGAACCTTTAAAATTATACATGCCAGCACCACCCCCTTCAGTGTCGTCAAAACTTTTAGCAGTATTCCTTTCCAACACGATATGACTGTACGTTCCAGAGCTAGAATCATTATAAACGCCCCCTCCATAGTGCCTTCCTATTTGGCGACCAGCGACATTCAATGCCGAAGTGCCGTTAGCATTACCTCCGGTGATCGTAAATCCATCCAATACAAAAGCGGACACGCCTGAGGCAAACACCACATGATACGCATTATCAGTGGAGTCAATTATAGCACCAATATCGCCGCTAAGAATTGACGCATTAGTGACGTGCAGTGATGTGGAGTCGGACTTACGGGCACTCAACCCAATTTCAGATCCTGCAAATCCTCCAAAAATCAAAACTCCTGATTTCAACTTAAACGTTACATCCCGACTATCCGTACTAGAACCACTCGCCGGCAATGAAGGCATATAAATACCCTTGGCAACATACACTGTATCCCCACTAGAAGCAGCCGTCAGTGCTGACTGCAAATCAACAAAAGCAGTTGTCCAAGAATTGCCCGACAGCGTACTGGTTGAAAGATGCTTTACATACCAAACCCGAGCCGATGCCGATTCGAAAACTGAAGAAAACAAAACGGCAACAACTAAACAAAAGAATTTCATAACTAAAATTTCGAACCACCAAGATAGTTACCGAAAGTCCAAGTAGCAACCTAAATTGTAGAAGAATACTTCGAAACTTAAAAATCCGCTCCACTTTTAGCGTAACAACTAGGCAAATTCTCAACAAAAATCCATGCAATTTTTTTGGGCGCCCGGGCACGCCATCCGCTAATACTCCTCGTCCCCGCTTCTCAGCGGGGACTGTGGGGTATCCGCTACTGTCGTTGGCGCAGGGGGAATAATCACACCCAGAAAATAATTCTCCCTGGCACATCGCCAATTACGAAGATGCAGGAACCTCGCCAACTTACAACATCCGTCATTGCGAACCGAAGGTGAAGCAATTCAGAATTGGGAGCACGCGAAGAAGGCGAATGATTGGGAAACGGCCACTGGATGGCTTCGTCGTGCCTCCTCGCAAAGACACCAAACCCAACCGGGTGCCATCAGGATAGCTATCGGGTACAAACGAACGATAGGGCACAAAAAAAACCCCGAAGCGTGTTTCTTCGGGGTTTTCAAAAAATAAGATATGGCGGCTACCTACTCTCCCGCATTGTTGTGCAGTACCATCGGCCATGAGGGACTTAACTTCTCTGTTCGGAATGGGAAGAGGTGGGACACCCTCGGCAAGACCACCATAAGGT
>JAFDYA010000179.1 GCA_018267675.1 Bacteroidota bacterium | reverse complement strand
CTCCCAACAATATTAAGCCCGGACGCCACTTTCTCTATGTCCGTAGCTATGCAGACTCTGCGGGTAAAAAAGGCAAATGGGGCCTAACGCAGCGGACAGCATTCTATGTTGAAGACAAAATACTGAGCGGCGAATACTTTTTTGATGTTGATCCCGGATTGGGGAATGGTACTTCATTTTCCATCACAAGCCCCGATGATTCCATCCTGCAGAACCTGAGCATCACAACACCCAATACCTTAGCTCCGGGCCGGCATTTCCTCTACATCCGGACGAAAAACCAAACACAGTGGTCGTTGGCCTCCCGCCGCGAGTTCTATGTACTACCGAGTATTACAAAAGCTGAATACTTCGTCGACACAGACCCGGGCGTTGGCAATGGTACTGCTGTGACATTTAGCAGCCCCAGCGACTCCGTCAATCAAGCATTCTCAGTGTCGACATCCAACACCTTAAATCCCGGCAAACATGCGCTCTACTTTCGCACTAAGCAAAATGGATTGTGGTCCTTACCTGCTCGCCGAGATTTCTTCGTGCTTCCTAGCATCAACACTGCCGAATATTTCTTTGACAACGACCCCGGCCCGGGCAATGGCATTGCACTTGCCGTGAGTCCCACGGACGATAGTATTTCCGAAAACTACAGCATACCAACAACCGGGCTTGGCGGCGGGAATCATGCCCTTTATATCCGCACCCGACTTGCATCCGGACAGTGGTCTATCCCGGCGCGGCGCGACTTTTACATTCTTTCAAAAATTGTGGCAGCCGAATATTTCTGGGATACCGACCCGGGTGTAGGTTCCGGTAACCCGCTTGCCGTCAGCCCCCAGGAAGACTCTATCCAAGAAAATTATACGATAAAGACGCCCTGCCTCTCCCCGGGTATGCATTACCTCTATGTACGTACAAAAGATGAATGGGGAAAATGGGGCTTAACGCAAACCGATTCCATCAACTTTGTCAATCCAACAATTTTAGCCACCGCCAGCTATCCGGGCCCAGGCCCTTATGGCACCCCGGTGAAGGTGCTCGGAAGCGGGGGTGTCGGCCCCTATCAATACAAGCAAGGAAGCGGCACGGCTACACCAGATAGCATTTTCCTAGTTGCCAATAATACAACTACCACTTTCGCTGCAATTGATACTTGTGGCTATTCCGACACGACTACAATTACGACTCCGACCGCGCCTAGCATGATTGCCGGCGACACCAGCGCAAGCGGGCAAGTGACACTAAGCAGCTATCGACACTGGACTTACGTGCTTACCGCACAGGGGAATATTGTAGCTGCCGTTCGGGATAATGGTCAAAATTTGGGACAGGTCGATATATCCTTTTACAAAAACCGATTGGGTACTGTACGCTCCTTCCCCGGTTCCGGCCAGAAATACTTGGATAGGAATTGGCACATCAACAGTGCCATTACTCCTAACATCCCTATTGGCCTGATGCTTTATGCTGTGGATTCGGAATACCTTGCACTGAAGGCTGCCGATCCTTTGCTCCTTTCAAAAAACGATCTAAAGATCACGAAGTATGATGGAGCCAACGAAGACCTAGACCCCAGCAATAATTCTGGAACGTATCTAAAAATTGTACCGGATTCCGTAGCCACGTTCACCGGACCATCCAGCTCAGGGGATGGCTACGCCTTGGCGTTTTCGGTGAATAATTTCAGCGAATTCTATGAAGCTCGAAACTCCATCGTGGCTTTAGGGATTCAAGATGTCCAGCTACAAGCTACTTTGGAGCCTAAAGCAGTCCGGCTACAATGGCAAACGAAATTGGAACAGGCAAGTCTGCTCCACCATTTGCAACGAAGCACTTCCGGTTCGGACTTTGAGGACATTGCCCAGATCCTGCCCGGCTCCGGAACTTCAAATCATTATGAATTCTTGGATCAGCAAATGCAGCAAGGCAGGGTCTATTATCGAGTTGCCCTTGCTATGCAGGACGGTAGCTATTGGTTTTCGCCCCTTGTATCTGTGCTACGGGATGGGCAGTATTCCTGGGCCGTTGTACCCAATCCTGCCCGCGACTACTTTCAGGTATCCGGCTTGGAGCCCGGTGAGGAGTTGCAACTTCGGGATATGAGTGGAAAGCTGCGCTGGCAGGGCAAAAGCACCAATGCAGTTGTAAAGGTTGATATCCGTGATCTAGCAAATGGAAACTACGTACTATCCGCCACTATGGTTGATGGTAGCCGACAGATGCAACGATTGACTATCGTTCGGTAATCGCAATCCTGATCAAATGAAAACACCCAAGCCCGTCATCGGTTTGGGTGTTTTTTTATCCGCATTTTTTGCTCCGTCCAATTGCTGTGGAATAGGAGGCTAATTGTCGGATGCATCTTCCGTCAAGGTATCCCACAATAAGTCTTTCAACTCCACGATACCTTGATTGGTGACTGAGGAGATAAATAGATGCGGGATGTCTTGTGGTAGGCCTGAGGCAATCAAGCCTTTCAGTTCATCATCCAGCATATCACTTTTGGAG
>JAFDYA010000178.1 GCA_018267675.1 Bacteroidota bacterium | reverse complement strand
CCAAAATATTTCTATGCTTATGGTCGTAACTTCTTTATCAACCTAAGCCTCAAATTCTAATCCCAAAACTTAGTTACCGTCAAATCAATATTTTTGAAAATGAAGTCCCTGAATATCTTGCTCCTAGCAGCCGTAAGCCTTAGCCTTGTCACGGCTGGATGCCTAAAGAAAGGCTACGACAACCCTCCGGATCTTACCCATTATGATCCACAAATTCCTGTGACAAATACCCTGAAAGAGCTTCGCTGGATGAATGGTCGATTCGACTATAAAACAGGCGGCGACACCACTACAATCTTAGGCGATGTGGTCGTTGCAGGTATTGTTACCGCCGATGATCGCTCCGGCAATCTCTACAAAGCCATCAATATAGAAGATTCTACTGGCGGCATGCAAGTATTGATAGATGCCTACAGTCTCTACAACAGCTACCCTGTTGGTCGGAAAATCTATATCCGCTGTAAAGGTTTGACTTTAGGATACAATGGGGGCACACCCGTATTAGGCATGGGCGTGAGCGAACAAAATGCCATCAATGCTATCCCTGGTGCTGAAATTGCTAACCATATCATTAAGGCAGACATTGGCCATACCGTAACTCCAATTCTTGTTACCATGGCGGATCTAGCAAAGACAAAAAGCTATGACACTAACCTTATAAATCGTCTAGTAACTATTAGCGAAGCTCAATTTGAAGACACCACTGCTGGACTTACTTATACCCAGCCTAATGGCACAACCAACCGCAATATTGAAGATTGTAGCGGTAAATCCATCGCAGTTCGCTCCAGCAACTATGCTACATTTCATGCAATAGAATTACCCAAAGGCAAAGGAACAATTACTGGCCTTTATAGCATCTATGCAAGTTCTTTTAGTGGCTCCATATCGCCACAGTTTACTATCCGGGACACTTCGGATGTGCATATGACGGGAGCACGTTGCGGTGGTAGTGTCGGCCCAACACCGACCATATTCATTAGTATTGACAGCCTACGCAAAATGTACCCAGGTACCGGCAAGTACAGTGTTCCTTCTGTAAAGATCACAGGAGTTATCATCTCAGATCAGTCAAAGAAAAACGTATCAGCAGGGAACTTTATCCTTGAAGATAAAAGCATGAAGGGAATTATTCTTTATATACCGGGTAGTAGTGCCTACAATCTCGGCGACTCTTTGGTAATTGATGCAACGGGTGCGAAATTGGAGTTATACAATGGAGCGATGGAGCTTACGGGTACTACTGCTTCAAAAATTACCCTTGCCGGAACCGGAAAAACCGTCGCTCCCATTCAAAAAACACTAGCCGAACTTACCACTAATTTCAAACCCTACGAATCAGTGTTGCTAAAAGTGGTGAATGCTACCATCTCTGGCGGCACGACTTATGGCGGAAATAGAACAATAAATGACGGGACAGGTACCTTTAGCTTATATACGGCAAGTGGCGCAACTTTTGCCGGAACCAACGTACCCACCGGGCCAAAAACCATTATTGGTATTGGCACACTCTTTACACCAAACGAAATAAAGCTGCGCGATCCAGCAATTGACGTTTATTAAACTGAAAAAAATCATCTGCTTTTCTAACCGATAATTATCTAACCATGAAAAAATCGTTACTCCTACTTTTAGCAGCTACAGCTAGCTTGGGTGCAACTGCTCAAAACCTACTCAACCTTTCCGGTAGTAGCTACTACCAAACCTTTGACAATGTCGGTACCGGCCTCCCAAAGGGCTGGGAAATAGATACCGGCGCCACAGCAACCAATATCGGCGCCAGCTATGGCTTTGATACGACGCCGACCGCCTGGAACAATACCAGCGGAAAGGCCACCAACTTCGCTGCAAAAGATACTTTTTCCAGCTCAGCTAGCAGTGCCCTGCAAAGTGCCGCCACCAACAGGGCAATGGGTATCCGCCAAGTGAGTAAAACGAACCAAGGTGTTGCCTTTACACTCAGCCTGAGCCAAACTCAAGGCTTAAAAAACTTCAATCTTGCGTTCAACCTTCAATCCTTAGATGTTGCCTCAGCGAGAACCTCTACATGGGAAGTTCAGTATGGCCTAGGTGCTACCCCGAGCTCATTCACAACTGTAAGCAGCAGCTCCTCAGCCGGAATGACAACGGGGGGCTCTTCCTTCACCAACAGCGTCGTTACTGCATCCTTTGGCAGCGCTCTGGACTCCCAGTCTGGGCCGGTTGTGATCCGAATTGTGAGCCTAAACGCCACTACAGGTGGCGGAAGCCGCGCAAGTACCGGTATCGATAGCCTGACCCTCTCTTGGACAGGAACTGCCGTAATTTTTGAGCCGCAGTTAGTTTCCTTCACTCCCGCAAACGGTGCTACAAACATCCCTACCGGTATCAGCCTTTCCCTTCGTTTTGACAAAGCAATCACTGCAGGTGCCGGCAAAATCTATTTGAAAAACGTTACTGACCAAACTAGCATTAGCAAACTGGCCACATCTACTGATGTTTCCATTTCTGGTACAGTAGCAACCGTGAACAACTTAGGCCTTGTCTTAGGCAAAACCTATAGCGTCACTTTTGACACAAATGCGTTTATGAGCGGCGCTTATGCCTCTGCAGGTCTCACCGATACGACTGATTGGGTATTTTCAACTTTGAATCCGGTAATTACAGTAAACAATATCAATGAAGATTTTGATGCAGCTTGTGCGGCTAGCCATCTTCCCAGCGGCTGGAGCCGTCAAAATGTTGTAGGCCCCGGCCAACAATGGAACTGCTATACGCCTACAGGAGGGAGCAATGCTGCTATGCAAATGAACGGCTACCAGGGCGGCAACAATGCCAATGAGGACTGGCTCATCACACCAAAAGTAAACCTGGGTGGTACCGGAAAATCCAATGGTCGTATCGTCTTTAGAATGCAAAAATCGTTTACCGGCACAGAGCCTGATGTACTGATCTCCACCAACTATGATGGTAATAGCCTACCCTCTTCAGCTACCTGGACCTCTCTTGCAATCCCTATGACTGCCGCTGACACCGGCGACTTTATGACCTATACCGCCAACATCGGAGCTGCCGGCCTACAACCTTTCTTTATCGGCTTCAAATACACTTCCACCACCACCGATGGCTACAGAGTGCGCTTGGACAGTGTTGTGGTGGATTATGGAATGGGCGTTGGCAGCTATAGCAGCAACAGCAACAAGATGCCTTTGCAGGTGCTTAGCACACAAAACGGGAAGGTGTTGATCAGCTTCACTACGAGTGCTGCTGAAAAAATGAACACGGTCATTTATGACATGGTGGGACGTGTAGTGTATCAGGCAAGCATCCCAAGCAAACTTGGTGAAAATAAAGTGGAACTGCATCCTACTGCGCTTCCTGCTGGAATCTACACCATTAAAGTGGGTAACGGACGGGAACAAGGTGTAGCCCGTACCTACATCCAATAATTTATCTATCCCATTATCAATTAATAGAGCAGACCCGACGCGGTCTGCTCTTTTTCATTTTCCCTACTTTGCAGCCTCTAAAAACACACGACCATGTCATTTTACATCCAAGAACTCATTAAAGAATTGAAAGTTGAAGCCGACAAGACGGCTAAAATGCTCGCAAAAGTCCCCTTTGACCAATTGGACTATGCCCCTCATGAAAAAAGCATGAAGCTCGGCCCCCTTAGCTTCCATACCGCAGATCTACCGGAGTGGATTGCTTTAGGTATTCTTCAAGACGAACTAGACTTCCACACCCAAAAGTTTGATTCAAGCAAACCACAAAACACGGAAGAACTTTTAGCCCGCCACAGCAAAAATGTAGCAACAGCACTTGCTGCACTAGAAGGCACAGATGAAGAAGAATTGCAAAAGCCCTGGACATTAAAGGCGGGGGATCACACGATTTTCACCATGCCAAAAAGCCAAACAATCCGAATGTTTGCCTTGAACCATTTGATTCACCACCGGGCTCAAATTGGTAGTTACCTACGGCAACTAGACATCCCGGTACCGGGCATGTACGGGCCAAGTGCTGATGAAAAATAGTAGATTAACAACAGTCACAAAAACCACCGGACAAGCTCTTGTTCGGTGGTTTTTTTTGAAATAGTCGCCAAAATTCAGGAAAACTTTACCTTACAAATTCTTCCTCAACAACGCGCTTAGAATTATGTGCTATCATGTATCCACCCCTGTTTCCATGAAGCTCAAGCTGGAACTTCAACGCTTGGAACTTGACCTATCAGTGCCCGATTATGAATCCTACTTTCACCTCAATGGGTTTGAACATAAAACTTTGCCTGTATGGGCATCCCTACACCCTAGGGAAATAATACTTGGCCAATGGGGTTTCCTGCCGGCATGGGCACAGAACAAGGACCTTGCCGCAAAGACACTGAATGCTGTGAGTGAAACAGCCTTTGAAAAACCAGTTTTCAAAGAAGCAATGCGTCATTCCAGATGCCTTATTTGGGTAGATGGGATTTTTGAATGGCAACATTTGGGAAAATCAAAACAAGCCTATTTTATCTCTATGCCGGACGCAAGGCCTTTTGCTTTGGGTGGCCTATACTCCGAATGGCTTGATCCAGCAACTCAAAGAACTACGCCGACAATAAGCATACTGACGACGACTGCAAATGCGTTAATGGCCGGAATCCACAATATAAAGAAGCGGATGCCCTTGATTTTGGAACAAACAACCTGGCCTGTTTGGCAGGACAATAGGGCATCGGAGGCGCTGATTAAGGATATCATGATTCCTTTGGAGGATGGCAAGCTCCAAGCGCATCCAATTGCAAATATTATCTCTGGGAAGAATAGCAACCGAGCGGAGGTGCAGCAAGAAGTTAGGAAGAATCTGCTCTTCTAACGATGGCGCGTGAGTGTCGGACATAAAAAAACGCCAACCCTTTCAGAATTGGCGCTCTATTCAAATCAACAGGTATTATCGTTTATTAAAACGATCGCTCACAACCAATTCCTTTGAGCCTGGTGTGTATTTGTAAAAACCTTCACCACTCTTAACGCCCAAATAACCCGCTTGCACCATATTAGCTAACAAAGTAGCAGGCGCATATTTCTGATTACCAAAGCCCATGTGCAGGACATTCATAATGCTGTAGCATGTGTCCAAGCCGATAAAATCTGCAAGCTGCAAGGGCCCCATTGGATGCGCCATACCCAGCTTCATAATTGTATCAATCTCCGCAACTCCGGCAACGCCTTCCTGCAACGCCAAGATTGCTTCATTGATCATTGGCAGTAGAATCCGATTAGAAATAAATCCGGGATAGTCATTCACGACACAAGGCACCTTGCCGAGGTACTTGGACATGTTCACGATTACGTCCGTCACTTTCGAATCTGTTGCATAACCATTGATCACTTCTACCAATTTCATTACCGGCACAGGATTCATAAAGTGCATACCGATCACTTGACTTGGGCGCTTTGTAAAGGATGCAATCCGAGTGAGTGATATCGAAGAAGTGTTGGAAGCCAAAATGCATTTTGCCGGTGCCAGTTGATCCAACTGCTGGAAAATCTTTGTTTTGAGATCAATGTTTTCTGTTGCGGCTTCTACAACCAAATCAGCATCCTTCACTGCTTCGGCCATCTCCGTATAAGTTTTGATACGACCAAGAGCCTCCGCTTTTTGTTCTTCGGTAAGTCCAGCTTTTGCAATTTGGCGATCCATGTTTTTCCCGATTGTGACTAGCGCACGATCCAACGCATCCTGACGGATGTCCATCATGTGTACGCTGAATCCACTTTGGGCAAACACATGCGCAATACCATTGCCCATAGTGCCGGAACCGATAACGGTCACCGTTTTGAT
>JAFDYA010000177.1 GCA_018267675.1 Bacteroidota bacterium | reverse complement strand
CTTCAGCGAAGCATCGATACCCAATAAAGGCCCAAATGCTTCGGAGATCGTGATGTTGGGCACTTGGAAGAAAGGAACAAAATTCCCGGAGTTTGAGTCCAGGAAAGAAGGATAGCCAAGATCATAGATATCGGAATAGTAGAGCGAAGACACAAAAGAGCTCATGCCCAGTGTACCGGTATAAGCATCGGTCAGGGTTACGTTATTGAAGATATTCTTGAACAAGGGGATTCGACTCAGTCCGGTATAGCTGGCCTTCCAATTGGGCAGCGGGAAATAGTATTTGAATGGATTACTCTTGATGCTTTTGTCTGAGTAATCCAGCAGGGGAATATTACTACCACTACGGCCACTATATGCGGCAATGAATGCGGGTATCAACACATCCTGAGAATAGCGGTTATAGCCTTTCAGATAGGCTGGGTCCTTCGGATCATTCGCGCCATTGGTATAGGGGTTGTTCCTTCCAAGCCGAGCGGAGATCACGGTGCGGTTGTGAATAAAATTCTGATAGACGGCGCTGCTGGAGCCGGCACCGCTTTGGAACAGGGTTCTCAGTCCGATATAGGACATATTCAGCGTGCCCGTCTCGTAAGGATTATTATGGGTAAACCCGGCGGTTTGCCCCAGCGAAGTATCCTTGTACAATTCGCTATGGGAGCGGGAGAACTGCTTGGTAAGGCTTAGGTCGATCCGGAAATCATTGGGTATAGGTTCGATCTGAGCGGTAATGTTCAGATTCTGACCATAGGTTTGTTGGAACTGGCCGGTGAACAAGGTATCGCGGCTCATTAAGCCTGCGGCTGCCTTCTGATCCAAAAAGTTATAGCCGGGCTGTGCTCCGAATGCAAAACCTAGATTGGGTTGTCCGTCCCGCATATTCACCCCAAAGGCTGTGGTACTATCCATATATCCCGGCAAGATTGTTCCACCATTCTCGGTATAGGAAATAGTAGCTCGTTTCACCATCGTGAGCAATTGCCCTGCTGTTCTGGCAATAGGGCTTAAGTCGGGGTTGCTTGCTCGGCGCTTGGCTCTTGCCAGCTTTCTCTCTCTTTTGCGTTTTAGGCGATCTGCCTTTGCCTGTGCAATTTCTGCTTCTCGGATCAGCTTACGTACGGAGTCCAATTGCGCATCGCTCATGTTCACGGTATTGATCACCACACCTTTCAAGTTGAGTGTTTTCGGACGTTCATTCTTATTTTTCTTATCCTTTGTTTCGTCCAGTTCTTTGCTTGGCTGGTCCAAGGCCAAACCAGCGTCAGTAGGCCCTTGTACCTCTTCTCCGACACCCGTTTGTGGCTCCATCTTATTGTTCATTCCACCGGGCAATGCACTCGGCAATCTTCCTTTATTCGGGCTGGAAGTTTCCCCTCCGCCTTTATGCTTCGGAAATCGGCTTTTGGGGAGATTCGCCGCTCTTAGGAATCTATTTTTGTTATAGAGCTGTGCAAAGTTCAACTCGCCATTGATCGTCTTGCTTTGCGTATTCGTAATCGTGTTTCCGAGTGTGACGGCCAGGCGGGAGGCTGCTGTCCAATTATAGTTTGTCGAATAGCCTAGGCGAAGACTCATCCAATCGGTGATGGGGAGCTTGCCGAGGGGCAAGGTATAGGAGGCATTGGCTGTTTGTGTAAAATTGGTATTACGGCCTAGTCGTTTAATACTTTGCCACAAACTATCTTTCTTTTCAGCGGTATTGATTCGTCCGTAAGGCTCGTCAATTCTGGAATTATTGGTAGCCGCATAGTCCAATGAAAGTGAGCGGGTAAGCTCCCAGCGCAGGCTATAGGTGCGCAGCCAAACGAAATTCTTGTAAAATGTGGAGGGAATAGAATAAGAGCCATCACCCACCACCCGAACTTTAGTCTCATCCACCGTACGACTCATATCGTTCCGGAAAGAAATTGTGGACGGGAGTGGTTTGAAATTAAATTCCTTAATCAGCCCAAGCCATTTACTCTTGCTCTTAATTAACTTCTTAAATGGTTCAATTGATTTTGACTGGACGCTGTATGCGTAGCCGATTCCCAATTTCTGATCGGTGAGTTCATCCCCTTCAATAAGTGGGTTTCGCTTAAACTGACGGTTGTAGGAATATGAAAGGTCAAAGTTCTTTGCACTCCAAGGCATTATTTTCTTAGCCGGCTTGTCGGGATTACCCAGGAATCGAACATTATTCACATTGATACTGGTGATGGAGGTGAAGTCCTGCGCTACCTTCTTCAACGAATCCCGCTGATGCTTGTCCTTAGCGGCATTCATCTGATCTTTATAATTCACATCCAGGTCATAAGGGTTGTATTTAGGATTGCTGATATTCTCAGAGTGACCGACAAAAAGAGGCAACTGCACGCCCCAAGATCGTGGCAACAACTTACCGATTGCTAGGTTGGTGTTCGCATCCCATTGATAGAAATTGTCCAGTTGTCGTTGTTGTAGTTTTTGGTCAATATTCCCATAGCCTTCTGTATGCATGGAGCCGCCTACATGGGCGCTACCTAGGTCGGCCAGTTGAAGATTCACTTTACCGGTAGCGGCATAAGCAGCTTTTTCATTAAGGCCGGTCATCCGAAGCTCGTCAAACCATACCTCAGCACACTTTCCCATCCCATCATCATTGGGGTGCGCGGCATCCTTCTTTGGATTGTAGATCCCCAGCATGATGGTTTTAGACTCTCCAACATTGGGGTTGCCAACAACCACGATATTGTTGCCTTTACTGTCCGTGACCGTATAAGGGATCAGTGGGCTGCCGCCATTCAAATTCCTTTGCACTTTGGCATTCACCAAATCACTCAAGGCGATGTCCACATTGTTTTGCTCCGGCCACACGGTAGTCGGGGTATTACTACCCGCTTGAGAAATGCGCAGAGGCACTTGGTATTCATAGTAGTTGTTGATAAAGTCCGAACCGATGCGCACGATTGCGCTCACGTCCCCATCTTTCAATGCGGGACTATTGCCTAAAGTCTCCCCATGCAGGAACATCCGCAAGCGACCGAACTGGCGCATATCTACATTCACTTCTTTGTAGGCTGCGCGGGCATCTCCGTCCTTTAGGGTACAAACTTGTAGGGAAAGGGAGCGTTCGTTTTGCTGAATTGTTTGTCCATTGGACACTGCCGCCTGCTGGCGATTAACGCCGGGTGGGATCACATACGGGATGGGGTATCGATCACTATTCTCTTCAAGACTCACAGAGGCCACGGTGAAATCAGTACCAATTTTTTCGTCATCAGGAATATTCTCCCCGGGGTTTTTCAAAGAAAATTCATAGCGTCGCCATTGATTTCTTCCGAGGTTCAATTGAGCAAATCGGGTAGTGACCGTGTCGGAAAAGCCACTTAAGAACATCCGCATAAATCGGATAGACCGAAAGTCCGAGATATTGCCCACCTTTTGTTGAAAATCACGAATAGGAATTTTGAATTGGTACCAAGTTTCATCTTCTATAGCACCACTCGGCATCCGAACACCTTTAGCTACATGAGAGTTCACGATATAATTACTACCTACCTGCATGTTAGGCTTTAGGTCCACCCGATATTGGTAGTATGCCTCACTCTCATTGAGTGTATTATCCCGATCAATATCCTCGCTTTCAGGGATATTGGTAGCGGCGGTAGAATAGGCCGAGCTGGCATCCGTAACTGGCGAGTTGCCTTGTGGATTGTTGTAGGCTAGGTACCGATCCCGAATAAATGTAGTCTTCGTATCGTAGCTACCTCCACGATAATATTTATAGTCATCTGCTGAGGGGTCGGCCTGTGCATTAATATAGGCAGGGCTTTGCGGACCGAACTTGTTGGACAGTGCTAATAGGTAATCAGAATAGAATCCTTTTTCATCGTCATTATCCAAACCATCATAGCCAACATCCTGGGCTGCCCGTGCTGCCGGATCATTATCAAAAGCTCGGGTAATCTGCTGTTGGAAGCTGGGTACATAGCCCCAAATACTTTTATCCAGCTTACTCAAATCTTTTGGATAGGGCATACCATTCTCAAAAAATTTGCGGGAATCTTTCAATACATCTTCAGAGACGTTACCCAGATTGAAATAGAGCGACCCGCCTGTACTGCTGGCTTTATTAATAAAGGGATCTAAAAGCCAGAACTCAATATACTCCACGTTGGAGGCTTCAAAGTCGGAATAGTCAATCGGGCGGGTAATGCCCCCCCAGCGCTTTTGAGGGTTACTCAATGACCCATCAGCATTCAGTCCATTCACATCAAAATTATAAGGACCTCGCTGTGTTGGGATATAGGTAAGGTCGAATGTGCTCAAGGCATTTTGAAGGCTTTGGGTACTCTTCTGCGGGAATACGTCCTGCTGCTGCACTAGTCGGATATAGTGTTGATTCGGATCCTTCTTCACATAGTCGGGCACGCCACCGATGGGGTCCACCAAGGTGGGTTCTATCAGGTACCAAGCCAGCCGAGCGCGGTTAAATCCATAGTCTAACTTATTGTTGTCTGCGGCTTCGGGGAAAAGGATATTGCCAAACTTATCCTTAGCATCAACGGGGGTACTTGCCAAGCTCCAGGCGGCAGCCGGATATTTCAAATCATAAGAACTACTGGTGCCTTCAAAGTCATCAATATAAACGGCGCCATCTGGGTCTAAAGAATTTATCTGCTTGGGGTGGCCGGGCAAGATGGTCGCTGCTTCAGCACTGGCGCTAATGAAAGATGGTGTTGTAGAACTATAGATGGGCAGTTTATCCAGGATTCTGGTAAGGCCGGGAGATTCGCTCTGGTAGTCGGCATCCAGCCCGATTACTGTATTCTTTATCGGATCTTCGCCGAAGGAAGTTTTTTGCGTGAAGGGCCGTTCTGTGAGCCGCATGATGGTCCCGCCAAGGGTCAGTTTCGGATTGGCATAGTAATCAAACCGAGCCCCCATGAAATTCTGCTGCTGAAAGCCAAAGGTGGCATTGTCTTCGTAAGCTACACTAATCGGCATGCCCGACGCAAGGATACCGGAGTTCAATATTTTCAAGCGGCCCAAGCCATAATCAATTTGATAGTCTTGGTTCTCCATTAATTTCTGGCCACCTGCGGTCACCGTCACAGAGCCGGGAGGGATATTAAAGCCCCCAAGGAAAATCTCCGATGATGAAGAGCTCCGATAACTACCGCGCAGGACGAAGCGATTTTGTTGCTGGAATTGTCGTGCCACGGTCTTGGTCGAATCGTACAAGATCTGGTAGAGGTACTTCCGCTCATCTTGATTGTTCCCCGCCAATGCTGGCTTTAGATCGGCACCAAAAGGCTCCAGTACTGGGAAAATAATCCTACCCTGTTGCGGCACTACAGTGAGCCCTTCCACATAGTCAAACACCCCATCAGGTTGTGGATCATTCTGGGCGTTCAGTCGGTCTAGGTTCAATAGCGTGAGCAAGGGGATACCTTTGCTGGCACCACTGGGCAAATACCGTATTTCACCGCCGCCCGGGTCTTGGTAGAGTACGTTCAGCCGGAAGTCATCTTTACTCAAGCCGATGCCACCAAGCGCATACACGTTCTTCATCATCAGGTTCCAGATGGGAAGTGTGGGGGTAAGGCTTTGTGATTTCAGCAGCTTTAGGAAGACAACTTTCTGATTGGTCGTATCCGGAGGAAGGTCTTCGGCAAATTCCCCCACTTGATAGACATGACCATTAAACGTGTAGCGATAGGCCACGCCAACAATATCTTCGGGGTTCACTTGGGTATTGAGCGAGATATAACCCAACTGAGGATTGTACGTAAACTCGCTTTGATTCAGCTTTCGAGCCGTAGTCCGCGCAAAGTCGGTATTTTGAACTAGCCCTCCAGGGAGGCCGATAGAGCGTCCGATATTAATGGTTTGTTGGGTAGCGTTTGCTTGCTGGCGAATACCGGGAGCTTGTTGCAGCAAATCATACAAATTATTGGAACGGTTGTCCGGTTGTTCCGGCTTGGTAGGATTAATCAAACCATCGCGGTAGGGGTGCCGCTCTCCCAAGTCTTGAAAGCAAAGTGCATCGCGGATCCCATCTACGGCACCGGTTCTATTGGTCACCCAGACTTCAATCTTATTGATATTGACTTGAGAATTGATGATTGGGAAATTCTTCAGTGCATTATTATAGTTCGCGCGGAAATATTGGCCGATGAGAAAGTGTTTATTCTCTTCATAATCGTCGGCCTTCACGGCAAAATTTTGGGTCTGTGCTCCCCCTTGTACTGTGATACTATTGCGCTTGCTTTTTTGTTGGGACAATGCTGCTGTGACCCAGAGCTTCCCAAATTGCAATTGTGTCTTGAGACCAAACAAAGACTGCACGCCGGATATCAAGGTGGATCTTAGCGGAAAACTCACATTGCCTGCTTCAATTTTTTTAATGATTTCATCTTCTTTGCCGGTGTATTCCAGCTTTTGAACGTTCTGATAATCGAAGGTGGCCTTGGTATTGTTGCTGATGTTCAGCTTCATCTTATCACCAATCTGAGCCAGCAGATTGATGTTCATTTGCATATCAAAGTCGAATATGCCGTACTTCTGTGCGCGTTGTACTAAGGTTGGGTTCTTGATATTTTGCCAGTTTCCGCCCAGGGTCACGTCCACATTTCCTTGCGGTTTTACTGAGATGCTTTGGCCGCCAAACAAACGGTCGAAGATGCCTTCCTTGTACATGGTAGGCAGTTTAGGCTTTTTAGAAAAAAGCGTGAGTGCGTCCAACCGCCGCCGCCAATAGTTTTCTTCTTCTTGCTTCGCCTGATACTTCTGAAACTCATCAAAAGTCATATAGGATGGGTTGCGGACAAATTCGTCACCCACTTTTTCGCTGAGAAAGTATCGATTGCTAT
>JAFDYA010000176.1 GCA_018267675.1 Bacteroidota bacterium | reverse complement strand
GCCCGAACATCAAGGTTTCTGGCATAGCGTTGATACGCATCATCTTCTAGAGTAGAGGCTTTCTTGGCTGCAGTATAGTTCCAGTTATCGTTAGCATAAAGGGTACCATAATTAATGCCGGTACGGAACACTAAACCGGGATGCAATGCATAACGCGCAAAGATGCCCCCCATAAAATGTGGTCGATCCCAATACTTATCATTTGTATAGTGGTTAAGTGGAGATTTGGTCCCCACATCGCCCCATAAATCTGACATTCCAAAGGTAACACCGAGGCTCCAGCCTGGCCGCTCTACAAACTCCGGTGCCCGATAACGTTTCCATTTCTGTTGCGCATTTGCCGTGAGCGCAACGGCTACAAAACAACCCGTACTGAGTATGGAACGGAGGAAAGGTATCCGCATGAATAAATCGTTTTAAGCGTACAAGATAATAAACTTTGCTTTTTTACAAAGCAGTTGTATAATTTTTCTATGAAAAGTAGTCTTGCTTAGCACTATTTTCCGGTAAAGACAGCCTTTCTTTTCTCCATAAAAGCTGTCGTTCCTTCCCGCATATCCGCCGTTGCGAAGCAGGCTCCAAAGCGACTAATTTCATTTGCAAAACCTCCTTCAAGGCCGCGTGCTGCTTCATTGACACAGGCAATCACTTGCTGAACAGCTATCGGTGCTTTGGTATTGATCTTTGAAAGAATCTTTTCGCTTGCCGCTATCAACTCGCTTGCAGGAAATACATGGTTGACCAATCCAAGGCTCTTAGCCTCTTCAGCTCCGATCATATCACCGGTCATCATGAGCTCCATCGCTTTTCCCTTACCTATAAGTTGCGTAAGTCTTTGGGTTCCGCCATAGCCGGGGATCAAGCCTAGGTTCACTTCCGGCTGGCCAAACTTAGCATTTTCGGATGCCGTACGGAAATGACAACTCATGGCCAACTCGCAGCCACCTCCCAAAGAAAATCCATTCACCGCCGCTACCACAGGCTTAGGGCAATTTTCAATTTTATCAAAAACCAACTGTTGTCCTTTCGCTGCCAAAGCCGCTCCGCCTGCTGCATCCAAGCTCGTAAATTCTGAAATATCCGCCCCTGCTACAAATGCCTTTTCTCCACTACCGGTGAGCAATACACTCTTAATTTCCGCATTGCTATACACTTCATCCATCGCTGATCCCAGCTCCTGAATCACGTCCTTGTTGAGTGCATTCAACTTATCCGGGCGATTAATAGTTATCGTAAAAATTCCGTCTTTCAGTTCGGTTAAAATAGTTTGATACATTGCTGTTGCGTAAAAAAATTATTGGTGAGTAAAAAAGATAACAAATTAGTGGGACTGTATTAGGGAACCCTTGCTGCCGCTACAGCCTTAGCAATTTTTGCGGCTTGGGAATCCGGGTCTTGTAGTGAGCATTGAAACAAATTGAACGCATCAATATTAACTGCAAAAAATGCAATGAAATGAACAATGGCTTTTGTGCTTGAAAAAGTTGCTTTGAAATGTATTTTGTTGCAACAAGAAAACGAAGTAAAGCCAGGGTTAAAATGCTCGATGTTTCGCCACCCATTCGCGGATATAATGCGCAATATCGGAGGTAGGCGCGCCGGGGCTGAATAATTTGCCGACTCCTTGCTGCATCAATGCCTGCGCATCGTCGTCCGGTATAATTCCGCCACCCGTCAGGAGTACATCGCTCAGCCCCTTTTCCTGCATGAGCTGCAAGACTTTTGGAAAGACGGTATTGTGTGCCCCACTCAAGATGGAAATACCAATCGCATCGACGTCTTCTTGTAAGGCAGCATTCACCACCATTTCCGGCGTTTGGCGCAGGCCGGTATAGATTACTTCCATTCCTGCATCTCGCAAGGAAGTGGCAATGACACGGGCACCACGGTCATGGCCATCCAGCCCTACTTTAGCTACCAATACCCGTATTGGCCGCTGGGTTTGTTCCGTCATGTCGCAAATGTAACTTTTGAACCCAAATTCTGCTTAGGAATTTGAACGAAATGAAATAATCCAAAATAGCCACGGCAATGGAATAAAACCTTTGAGATATACGGTCTTTGAACTCTATTCAAAGGATTTTGCAGCAATACGCCTAAGCGACTACTCAGTTGATCATTCAATCACTTTCCTTCTGCCGCCGGTACCGGACTTGCCAAGCCATGTTCACTATTTGTTTTCCAGTCCACCTTGGTGTTATAGTCTTGTGTCGCGGGGGAAGCCGGCTTCCGCTTCACAACATAGCTTATCGTATTAACGCCTCCCCGATCAGAGATAAATCGGAAGATAACAATGTTGTCTTCCGCCATAGTGAAGCTGCATTGTGGATGTTTGGTATATTTTGATCGGGCAATAATCTTACTGGGCATTCCGAATACCAGCATCCGCTCCAACTGTTTCGAAGCATGTGCCTCTATGGTCACAACATCCCCCTTAGCAAAATTATAGGCTACTTGTACCTCGCCACCCAAGCCGCGAACGGTTTGTACTTTCCCGGAGTCAAGGGTGTATTCGGTTTGCGCGGTAACGGTAACGGCACAAAGGCAAAGCAGGAAGGCAAGGAATTCTTTCATGTTGATCAAGTTTGGAATCGCGAAAAGGCAATGGCCGTACCCTATCGTCACACTTCAGATCCGGGTGCCTCCAGCATTCATGCAAAAATGAAGCCAGAACCTAGCGTAAGCCGGCATTCAACTCCTGCAACAAAGCATTGCCCGGACAAAGTACTTCTTCCTGCAACTGATTCAGTGGGGTGGAGCATGTGCCAAGAATCTGATGAAGTTCTTGGGTATCCTCTTCGATATAGATCAAACCAGTCAGCAATTCTGACTTAGCCTGTGCCTTCTTGAGCGCGGTGATGGCAGAGAGCCTGTCGTGTGGGTTCCAGTCTTGTTCCAATTTATGGAGTTGTATCGTATCCCCTTGGTGCAGGGTGATTGTCTCCGTTGTACCTGCTGGATAATCTGCCGTAATCTGTTCTTCATGGGGAACAAAATCAATTGTGCCTGTTGCCGCCATATGATCGCGCACCCATTCATAACTCTTGGTAGAACCCGGGTTGTTGTTGAATGTGACACAGGGCGACACGACATTGATCAAGGCAAAACCCGGATGTTGTATGCCTGCTTTGATAAGGGGTACCAACTGATTTTTATCACCGGAGAAACTCTGAGCTACGAATGATGCGCCAAGCTCCACCGCAAGGCTCGCGAGGTCTATAGCCTGAAAAGGATTTACCGAACCTGCTTTACTCTTTGAGCCCAAATCGGCAGTGGCACTGTCCTGTCCTTTTGTAAGGCCATAGCACCCATTATTCATCACGATATACACCATATTCAGATTGCGCCGAACGACATGAGCAAACTGCCCCATACCAATGGATGCCGTATCGCCATCGCCACTCACCCCGATGTAGAGCAAATCCCTATTGGCCAGGTTGGCACCAGTAGTCACCGACGGCATCCGGCCATGCACAGAATTAAACCCATGCGAATTGCTTAGGAAATAGGTAGGTGTCTTGCTGGAACATCCGATACCGCTCACCTTGGCCACTTTATGCGGTTCGATACTGAGGTCAAAACAGGATTGGATAATGGCAGCAGAAATACTATCATGACCGCAGCCGGCGCAAAGCGTGGACAGCGCTCCTTCATAGGCTGCTATGGTATAGCCCAGTTCATTCTGGGGCAAATCCGGATGGCGAAACTTGGGGCGAATAAATGTCATGAGAAAAGAAAATTAATCAAAGCTTGTCAAAAAAATATTGGTCATAAACGAGAATCAAAGCACCGCCTTGCCTTCTTAAACAGTCGGTTTCCGTCGCTGTTTTCGTGAAAAATCTGGTGGAACATAATCAAACGGTATTGCTCTTTTTTATACCCTTGACAATGGCATCGGCTGTTATGGGCATCCCATCATAGTTGAGGATAGACACGAGTTTACCCGGATCAATACTATGCTCTATGAGCAAAAGGCTTCGGAGTTGTGCATCCCGATTTTGCTCCACTACAAACACCGTGTCGTGTGCCGCAATAAAATCGAGTACTTCTTGACCAAACGGAAATGCCTTAACCCGAATCGCATCAATCGGTTCTCCCTGTGCAGCACACAGATCCATCGCCTCTTCTACAGCATAGGAAGAAGTACCGAAGTAGAGCATACCTTCTTTGCTTGAATCGCCCTGGTAGCGGATCTCCGCCTTAGGCACTAGCGTAGCCGCCGTTTGAAACTTCTTGATCAACCGATCCATATTGCGCTTATAAGCTGCACCATCCTCCGTATAAACGGCATACTCATCTCGCGAAGTGCCCCTTGTAAAAAAAGAACCTTTGCTAGGATGCGTTGCGGGTATTGTTCTGTAGGTGATACCATCATTGTCTGAGTCGAGATAGCGTCCAAAACGCCCCATCTGCTCCAACTGCTCCGCTGTAAGCACTTTTCCACGTTTATATTTCCGTTGGTCATCCCATTCAAAGGGTTCGGACACATGGTCATTCATGCCCAGATCCAAATCGGTCAGTACGATTACAGGAGTCTGCAACTCTTCTGCCAAATCAAAAGCATCTGCCGTCATTTCAAAACACTCTTTAGGTGTAGAGGGAAAGAGCAGTACTTGCTTGGTATCCCCGTGCGAAGCATACGCCGCTTCAAGCACATCACTTTGTTGTGTCCGTGTGGGCATACCGGTTGAGGGGCCCGTGCGCTGCACATCTATCAATACTGCCGGTATCTCCGCAAAATAGGCCAGGCCCAAAAATTCGTTCATCAGGCTCACACCGGGGCCACTTGTAGCCGTAAACGACCGCGCCCCATTCCAATTGGCACCTATCACCATCCCGATTGCCGCAAGCTCATCTTCGGCCTGAACGATGGCGTAATTCTTCTTGCCGGTTTCTTTGTCTATCCGGTAGCTGGCTGCATAATCAGCAAAGGCTTCTACCACCGAGGTGGAAGGCGTGATGGGATACCAAGCCACCACAGTTGCCCCTCCGTACACAGCCCCTAAACCACAGGCGGAATTACCATCAATCATGATCCGATTGCCCACCAAATCGCGCCGGGAAACCTTTATGGGTAATGGATACTGGAAATTTGCCTTCACATAATCCATCCCCAACTGAAGCGCAAGAATATTGGCCGGTATCAACTTTTCCTTGCCCGCAAACTGCTCCGCTAGCAAGCCTTCCAACACCGAAAATTCTATCTCAAAAAATGCGGCCAAAGCCCCTACGTAAATGATGTTCTTAAAAAGTTGTCGCTGGCGCGCATCTTTATAATGCTCGTTGCACAACTCCATTAGCGGAATCCCGATGAAGTGAATGCCCTCCCGATGCATTTCGGGCGCTAATGGCTTGGTACTATCATACAAAAAATAGCCCCCTTCCCGGACACTTTGTACATCCGCTTTC
>JAFDYA010000175.1 GCA_018267675.1 Bacteroidota bacterium | reverse complement strand
GTTGAATGACATCTTGCTGTACATTTGCGCTCCACCAAAAGCGCGTGTGGCGAAATTGGTAGACGTACCAGACTTAGGATCTGGCGCCGCGAGGCATGGGGGTTCGAGTCCCTCCACGCGCACAAGAAAAAACCCGCTCCAGTAGCGGGTTTTTTCTTTCGATCCGGATCCGTTTTAGTATTTGAACTTAGATTTCGTGGCAAATAGGTAATCGCAATACCTAGGTTGAGGAACAAGTCGAGCGGAAGGCTCGTATGCTATCACTCCCTCCGCTTGCGGTAGCACCACCTCGGATCAATCAGCGGAACTATTTGGGGTGTTGGATTCCGAACTGGTATTTTTCTTATTAGGGTCGTTTTGCTCCTGTTGGTTGCGCGGCTTTTTGTGCGGTCTGTTTTTGGGATGTTTACCCTGACGATTGTTTCCGGCCTGGTCCGAATTTCTGTTTTGAGGGTTGGCTTCTTTTTTCGTTGTTTCTTTTAGCCCTTGGTTGGTATTCGGATTGTTCTGGCGTGGAGCTTGATTCCGCTTGTTAGCCTCTGCCTTTTTAGCATTTTGACCGGTAGGGCTAGAATGTGCTTGTTTTTCTTTGTTCTTTTTCTTTAGGTTCTTCGCACTTCGCTCCAAGGATTTCAGAGAAATTTGCCCCACATCATTTACAAAACCTTTATCTAGCTCAACTTCCGGCTTGTTATGACGTTCTATTTCTACGGATCCGAGCTCTTCGGGCTTTTTTCCGGCCTTGTTCAAGTCCCGGATTTCTTTGGCCCGTTCAATCGTTAGCGGGTATTGTTGATTGCTCCCATGATAGCTATACCACATCAAATTCCTGAAAATATCCCGCTTTTGTAAGGAAGCTTTTCCTTGGGCTGTTTCAATCAAATCAGCATCAGTTGGGAAAGCTTTCAGGCTATCCATGTAGGTATCCAACTCATAGTTGAGGCAGCATTTAAGACGACCGCATTGACCGGATAGTTTTACTTGATTGATGGACAGGTTTTGGTAGCGAGCGGCGGCGATATTGACCGCTTTGAAGTCCGTGATCCAAGTAGAACAGCACAACTCCCGTCCGCAAGAGCCGATACCGCCAATTTTCGCTGCTTCCTGACGGGCACCGATTTGCCGCATTTCGATTTTCATCTTGAAGTCGGTGGCATATACCTTAATCAGTTCGCGAAAATCTACGCGATGTTCTGCAATATAAAAGAAGGTTGCCTTCTTACCGTCAGCTTGGATCTCCACTTCGGAGATCTTCATCTCCAGCTTCATGCTACGGGCAATAGCGCGGCTCCGCACCATTATTTCCTGCTGGCGACCTTTGTTTTCTTCACAAATTTTCAAATCTAGCTCACTCGCAGACCGTAGGATGCGCTTGATCTCCGCATTGTCCTCTACGTTGTATTTCTTCATCTGAAGTTTTACCAACTCCCCCTGAAGGCTCACCTGGCCTGCATCCCATCCATTCACCCCTTCCACTACTACCCACTCTCCTTTTTCAAAGAAGTGTGGGCTACTATTCCTAAAGAAATCTTTCCGACTACCTTTATTAAATGATATTTCAACGATGGTAAAGGGTTGCCCGATATCCGATAAGGGCATTCCACTCAACCAATCATGGGTATTCATACGGGTACTACACCCTCCGGTACTACAGCCCCCGGACTTTCCGGAGCCTGATGTGCCACAATTGCCACAGGCCATAATAAATGTTGCTTATTTATACGGCGGGTATGTTTCTGTTTCCTGCACAAAAGTTTAGTACTAATTAAAAACATAAAATATATTGAACGTGTCGTGCTGCACGAAAGAATTGGGTTGAAAACAAAGATCCTCGCCGGAGTTAAAAAAAATATTACCGCGAATTTACAGTACTCCTATGGATAAACGGAAGAATTACACAAAATCGCTACTCTTCCTCCCCTATCATCGCAATATCCATCATCTCCAATCCACCAAGTCCACGGATATCACCAATAAATCCTGCGGAATTAGTCATTAATACCTGCAACTGTTTCTCGCGTTCGTTGAATATTTTCTGCATTTGCACCCGCTCCTTAGCCAATTGTGCTTTTAGGTTAGTATAGACATCCAAAATAGCTTCCCATTTGAGCCGAAACTCCGTACTGGTAAGATACTTGTACAATAGCTCCTTTTTGTCGCCTACATTTTCTGCTCGCTTGTTGGCTTCAAAGATTCGGATTAATCCTTCCCGAAGTAATGCAGCGACAATGCGTAGGTTTTCTTGATTGCACACCCAGATACCGTCCTTTTCCATAAAGCCATCGCAGTCTTTAGGTAGCGTTTTTGTGACAATTACAGCTGCCTCTGCCTGCCCTTGACGCATATCCAGTTTCAATTTGTCAATCCACTTTTCATTCCAAGTCTTTGTATTCTTAATCTCGTACACAATCTTGCCACAAGATTGCCGGAAATTGTTGATTACCTCCTGGCTGAGGTCAGTCTCTTCAACACCTTTTCGGGAACGGGTGATGAGGTCAAAAGGGAACAAATTGCTCAACAATTCTTCGACAAAAATTTCTTTTGCATCGCCTTGCAATTGCATAGAACCCTGTTCACTTTTCCGCTTCATTTCTTCAATCAGATTTTTCTGATCTTGAAGTTGTTTTTCTAGTTCTTTGGTTTTGATGTGTTGCAGTTCTTCTCTTTCCTTTAGGATAGCATCGGCATGTTTCTTTTCTTCTTGTCTTATCCGCTCTCGTTCTTGATTGATTGTGCGCTGGAGTAGTAGCTCTTGCTCTTCGGATTTCTGTTTATAGGCTTCTTCATTTTTTAGAAATTCCAGTTCCCGAAGCCGACTTTCTCTTAATCTTTCTGCTTGTTCCTGTTTTTGTTCTTCCAGATTTTTCAGTTGCAACTCAAAATCTTCTGTAATCTTTTGGCGCAAACTCTTTTGAATAGCTTGTTCTTGTTCGCCCAATGCCTTTTGTAGCCGTTGGTTCAGCTCTTCGTCCAGATGAGCCCGCTGGTCTTGTAGTGCCTTGCTTTGCTGTGCAATGCTCTCTTCGCGCTTTAGGAATTCTTGTTGCTTTTTTGCATCAGCTTCTTTCCATTTGCGGATCATTTCTTCTCTTTGTAACCGCACCGCGTTTTCAATTGCGGAATCCAAGGCGGCAGTTGGTTCAAAGGAATTGTGGCAGTTTGGGCAAGTGATGGTATTGGCCATTGAGCATGGATTTGAATGGTAAAATCGAGAAAGTCAAATTTAAACTGATACTTGCATTCCGGCAGGACGCTTATTTTTAAGGCTTTGTTTACTTGTGCTGGATACATGAAGTCATTGCTCTTTTGCTGTCTATTGCTTTTCGGGTATTGCTGTTCGGCGCAGGAAATACCTGGGGCAGCTCGTAGAGCCTATTTGAAAGCGGAACGCTATCAAGCTGTTCGCAATTGGCCCAAAGCAGAACGAGAAATCAGCAAAGCCATTAAAGAATACCGGAGTTATACTCAGGCCTACCAGACCTATGGGCAATGGCTGATGGACCGGAACCAATTTGCCGCTGCTGCCAGCGTGTTGAAAGATGGGTATTCACTTTGTCCCAAGGGAAGCACTGTATTTGCTAAGCAATTGGCGAAAAGCCTTATCCTTTCCGGGAATGAAAATGCGGCACTTGGGCTGGTGCCGCCAACGACAAACGATAGTTTTTGGGTGCTTCTAAGACAACAAGCTCGGTTCATTCAACAACAACGTGCAAAGGTGCCGGTTGTCCATCCCCTTACCCCTGTTGGCCCACTTTGGGGCATCAATACACCGGATGCCGAACTCTTCCCCAGTATTGCTGCCGATGGAAAGCATTTTTATTTCACCCGCCGAATTCATGGGCAGGACGAGGACTTCTTTTTTTCCATTCCGGATACTTGTGGTGGCTGGCAGAGTGCCCGTAATATGGGCTCCCCTCCCAATACGCTGGAGCAAGAGTCTGCTCAGTTCATTTCAGCGGATGGGCATTATTTGTTCTTTCAACGCTGTGGCAATCGGACGCTTTCCGGCTGGGACCAAGGTGGCTGCGACCTATTCATGTCCTATACTGCCGATAGTGTTTGGAGTATTGCGCAGAGTTTTGGTGGCACGATCAATACGCCTGGGTTTGAGGGAATGCCGAGTTTGAGCAGTGATAACAGAGAGCTCTATTTTGTCTCCAACCGACCGGGTGGCTATGGTGGTTTGGATATCTGGTCTTCCCGATTTGATCGTGGCCTATGGCAAATGCCCAGGAATCTTGGGCCGGAAATCAATACACCCGGCGATGAAACAGCTCCATTTATCTATGCCGATAATGCAACACTCTTCTTTGCATCCACAGGATGGCCGGGCATGGGAGGCACGGATCTTTTCGTCAGTCACAAGACTGGGGACAGTACCTGGAGCCGTGCCGAAAACCTTGGCATCCCCATCAATTCGGTGTTTGATGAAACTAGTCTTTCTCTGAATGCTGCCGGCGACACCGCCTACTTAGCTTCCAATAGGGATAGCCTCGCTAGCAATTTTGATTTGTATCAGTGCCCCTTACCGAGCAGATTCAAGCCCCTTGCCGTACTCAGCCTGAAAGGATATGTGTATGATAGCTTGACACAACAACGCCTCAACTATTCCAATATCTACATTACAGACAGCAATACCGGAAAGGAACTGTATCAGGTACTGAGTAATCGTGGAGATGGGTCTTATACTATTTCCCTACCCGTCGGGCACACCTACTACCTCTACACAGATCGCATCAGCTACCAGAGTAGAGAAGATACGGTATGGTGCGCTACTGACTCTGCCGGCACGGCAATTATCAAAAATTTTGCCTTGCTCCCCTCGGACTATCAGGCACCTACTCATGACAGCTTAGTGGCTCGTGTTTATTTTGCAAAGAATAAAGTGGAATTGAGTGATTCGGCACAAGCCGTAATCGCACAGGTTATGGAAGCCTGGAAAGCCATACCCAATATCAGTATCTATGTAAATGGCTACACCGACAATTCCGGTACGCCAATGCTCAATGAACAGCTATCGTTTACTCGCGCCCGCCTTGTCGGCAATTTTATCATGACCCAAGGTTGGGATGAAAACACGATCCATAGTCAGGGCTGGGGGGAAGCGAACAGTCTTGTGGACAACGATACCGAAGAACACCGCGATCAAAACCGGCGCGTGGAAATTGTGATTAGGAAATAGCAGGAGTACGTTCGCTCATCAACAGTATAAGTAACATTATTGTTGGATCAGGATAAAACGATCAACGCAGCCCAAAAATCAAACTACCGATCCTCAGCATATTGCTTCCTTCACTGATAGCAATTTTGTAATCACCACTCATGCCCATGGAGCAAACAGAAAAATGATCTTGCCCCAAAAATTGTACTGCTTTTAGGTTAAGGAACAGGGCATGTAGTCGGGCAAATTCCTTATGGGTTTGCCCTTCGTCGTTTGTAGCAGTGCCCATCCCCAGCAGCCCACAGATGCGCACATGTTGCAATTGACCTTTCTGGGCTTCGAAATACTCCAGTAGTTCAAACACTTCTTTTTCGTCCAGCCCAAATTTTGTCTCTTCCTCAGCGATATGCACCTGAAGCAACACATCTAGCCTACGCTCAATAGCAGCTGCTTGTTTATTAATTTCCAGGAGTAGCTTAAAGGAGTCCACACTTTGAATCATGTGTACAAATGGCACGATTGCTTTTACTTTATTGCGTTGCAGATGACCGATGAAATGCCAACGAATTTCTGCGGGTAATTGTCCCTGCTTATCCAATAATTCCTGGACGTAGTTTTCGCCAAAGTCGCGCTGGCCTTGCTCATAGAGTGTACGTATGTCGGCGAGTGTTTTCTTTTTGGACACAGCTACCAAACTTACGGATTCGGGCAAGGAGCTGCATAATTTTAGGTAGTCGGATGCTAATAGGCTCATCTCAATGTTGGGTTAAATCGCTTAAAAAAATGAGCGCCTCTCGGATTCCGAAAGGCGCTTATAAAACTAGAATTGATTATTGAAGTACGATTTTGGCCTTTGCTCGGTTGCCCTTGTCTGTGATTACATCTACCAAGTAAATGCCGACCGCATTGTCCGGAGCAGTCACATGGGCTTTCCCCGAAGGGTCAAAAGTGACTTTAGAATTCCCTACTGATTTACCGGTCATATCGATGATATTAATTGTGGCCGTTTCCGATGCGAAGCCTGGATTGTTGGCTATTATGTCAAAGGATCCTTTACTAGGATTGGGTACGATGCTGAGTGCATTAGCGGCATAAGGAATAATTGATACGCCCACGTTCACTTCATAATAGCGAGGAGATTTCCATAGCCCACGACCATAGGTGGAAGCCCAGATATCATTTGTACCATAGTTAATGTCCATGTCGGTCACTTCAGCCGAGGGGAGGTTGTTAGAATAGAAAGTCCAGGAAGCTTGACCAGGAAGCAAATAAAACACACCGATATCAGTACCTACATACAAAGTATAGTTGGAAGTATCTTGAGTAATGCAATTGACGGGTACATTAGGTAGGTTGTAGGAAATATCGTTCCAGCCATTAGTAGAGTCATATTCCGCAACCCTTACGGTGCCGTATCCACTAAAGGTATTCCAGATACGGTCTTTTTGTCGGATGTCCACTAAAATATCACTTGGTGCCCCACCCAAGAAGGGGTCAAGACTATTCCAATTGGTTCCGTTGTCAAATGTGACGCGCACGCGATTATTCCATAAGGCATAAATGGTGTTCCAGTCGGTAGGGGAAAATACCACTCTAGCCACCTTTTGGCTACTGAGTATCGGCGAATTGATCGTCCAAGAATCACCTTGATCTCGGGAAACGTAAATCTTGTCAAACCCTGCAACAATTCGGCTAGGATCTTTAGGGTGAATTTTAAACGGAGTGACCCAAGCGCCGGATGGTCTGCCCGGGATATTTCGAGAAATAAGGGTGGTGCTATTCCTATAAATATTACCGTATTGATAGGAAGTGTAGTAATATAAAGCACTTGATGGGTCCATTTCGCAATTCATACCATCACCACCGGTAAGTTCTGTTGAACTAGACGGGCTATTCATCCGTTTGCTACCATTATCTTGTGCACCAGCGATAGCCCATGTTGCGTAGTCGGCAGTTGCCATTCTGTAGAATTGTGTAATCCCTAGACCGTTTGTCAAATCCATCCAGCCGATGGTGGATGGGTCGCCGGAAGTACGATATAGGCCTCCATCATTGCATTCGTACACATCATTGGGTCGGAGCGGATGATAGGTGATGTAGTGCTTGTCGGCATGGACTGTATTTACAGTAGTTATTGATGAGCTATACCACTGATTGGCAAGACGCCAAGAGATCCCGCCATTTGTTGAATACCATGTATTGACACCGCCGATCAATACTTTGTTGGAATCTAAGGGGGAAATGGCTATGCTCAAATCATACCAGCCTTGCCCGTCGCAGTCGCTTGTTCTGGGCGCAGGGCTGTTGGCTAGATAGTTTTCTGAGCAATCGGATGGTATAAAGGTAATTCTAAAGCTTTTTCCAGTATCGGATGAGGTATAGACACCCAATAGGCCCTGATCACTGGAATTGGCAAAAATTGCTTTTACCATCGCGGGGTTGGCTTTGGTCACAGCTATGGTGACGCGAGATGCGCCGGAAATATTTGTGATTTTTGTCCAGCTTAATCCACCATCTGCGGAGCGGTAAACCTGATCGGTAGTGGTTGCATAAACAATTGAGGTATCTACCGGGCTATATAGTAGCTCTCGAAAGCTACCGGATGCACGGCGCAACCATGTGTTCCCCCCATCACGAGAGTTATAAATACCGTCTGAGGACGCGATTAAAACAGAAGCTGTGTCTTTGGGATTGACTAAAACAGCGCCAATTCTTTTTTGAGCACTTCGTAAAAAGGTATAGCCGGTAACGTTCCAAGTCGCTCCACCGTCATTGGAGCGGAATATACCTAGGCTAGAGTTATCATTAGCATCTCGGTCACCAGTAGCTAGGTAAATCACATTGGGATTTAGCGGGTTATACGCCAAATCGGCCACACCAAGAACTGGGAAGCCATCTGTCAAATTGGTCCAGCTTGTTCCGTTGGTTGTTGTCTTCCAGGCACCTCCACCCGCCGTACCAACGAGAAAGGTATTGGGGTCTGTCGGGTGAAATACTACAGTTTGTATTCTTCCTAAGCCACGTCCATTGGCAGGTGAGCTTATGGGGCCTTGAAATGTCCAGTTGGAGACAAGGTTTTTTGTGGTTTTTGCTGTCTTATTTGCTATGCCTTTTTCCTCATTCTTCAGCTTGAGCCATTCTTCATAGTTTTTTGAATGAGGTACCATGTAGCCGTCCTGATCCAAATGCTGCTCCCAATACCAGCGCCAGCGATCAAATTGGAAATTGTGCCCCTCCTTGAGTGCGGCTTTCATTTCTTTTTCTGAATTTACATTTTCCGGCTGAGTGGAGCTTGGATTTAGTTTGCTGTTTTGTTCAAAATAAGTAACTACATCGGCAAGTTTTACTTTATCTTGATTTTTAAACGGCTCCATCCAAGGCTGTGCCTGTGTAATTCCTGTCGCTGCGACTAGTGCTATAGTTAAAAATAACTTCTGCATAAATTTGATTGAGATACTGAATTTTTGAATTAAATACTGGTGCGTTTAATGTGATATGCGCTAAGAATTTTTTAGGGCATTACTATATCCGGCAACTTTTTTGGTTTAATGATTTGGTACTTCCACTGTCCTTTAATTTTAAAATATAAGGCACTTACCGGCAGGTTTTTCACTGCAGCGGGCATCCCTTCCTCGTCGTGGCTGTGACTATGAGGCGATACGATAAGCTCATCACCAACTTTCACATCTTCATATTTCTTTGTTTTTTCAACAATCATATAGTCATTTGGCGTAAGCCCTGGCCGCCGGAACGGATATGCCAAGCGCACGTCAGCCCAGTCATATTTACTTGGCCGCCAATAAAAGACTTCGGGTTTTTCTACACTTTTCCATGTTATATGGAAATTGTACTCTGTTCGTGTTCCCGACTCCTGCCGGCCCATAAGGGTGTTGCGGACTGTGGCCGACTTAACCGAGAAGTAGCTTGATTTTGAGCTGCCTTTTTTGGTTTGTGCACATGCGCTCAAGCTAAAAGACAGCATCAAAATCGCACTGAAAATAAATGATTTCTGCATGGTATTCTTTGCTTCAAAATTATTGAAAAAACACTGGCAAATCTCCCTTTGGTTAATAACATGAGGTTAAAGTAGGTTCAGCAGGGGTACAACCGATTGATCTAGCCTTCAAAACTTACTTGTGCATGATGAACGTCACCCTTCATAGGCGGATTTAGCTTGCGGATGGCCACTCGGATCTTTGCCAGTTCGGGCCATTCCTGCTTGATGCGGATCCATATATCCTGAACCAGCATTTCCATGATGGGGACTGTCTCTGCTAACATCACAAAATGTACGATTTCGCTGATTCGTGAATAGTCGATCAAGGGCCAATCGTCCTGAATCCCTATTGGTAGAAAAACGGCAACATCCACTTCAAAATCATTGCCACGGATGGCTTCTTCCGGATACATACCATGCCCGGCGCGGATCTGAATATTATTTACCGCAATGCTCAACATGTTTTGTTCCATTTTTTCCGCTTTGCAAGTTCGGCATTTTTATAGAAATTACTAATGATCTTAGTCCTTGAACCGCGTATCAATGGAATAAGGAAGTACTAGGGTTTCGTATTGAATGGTATTGATTGCTTGCAAAGTGCCAATATCGTAAATGGTGTACCAGCCATGCTTCCCACCGGAGGTATGGTTATGGCCGACAGAAGGCCCGGTTTGGTTTGTAGAACCAACGTATAGTAAACCATTCCGGTCATCAATTGCGACACCATGCGGTTGCCAGAAATCGCCATAAATAACTTTTTCCAACTTCAGTGTATTGTAGTTAATTACGGCAACCGCACCATAGGCTCCAGGTATGGTAGAATTAGCCTCAATACAGGATACAAACAAGTATGGTTTGACCTCAGAAATTGCCATTTCCTGGGGTTTGGTTGGTACAGGAATTGTAGCAATAAGTGTATCAGCACGGGGATCCATCACTCGAATTTCGTTGCTAGCTTCGCAGCTAAGGAAATATTTGGAGTAGTCCGGTGCCATAAGGATCTCATGTGGGTCGCGGGTCTGAGCGGAGAATGTGAGTGGACCGTTGTCTATTTTGACGAATTTGAAGCTATTGTCCGGGTAGAGTTTATACACCGCATTGCCGTATTGAACGGTTACAAAAAACGTGTCAAAGCCTCTAGTAGCGGTGATACCATGCAGATTAGCAACGCCGGTTCTTAATGTTCTGGCAATTGACATGTCTTCAGTATTGATGAACGTGAGCCGGGTACCTAAAAAATCGCTGGCTAGAAGTTGGCTGCCATCTGGTGAAACATGTAATACATTCCAGTTGCCATCCCCATTGCTTACTTGTACCGAACCGACCACTTGGTCTGTTCGGGTATCTACCTTTTGTATGTAGTCGCCATGTAGAAAGGCCATGTAAGCATAGCGTCCATCACCCGAAACTTGGACAAAGTGTGGGCCTTCGATGCTTGAACTTACTCCGATATTGATATTTCGCATGACCAAATGGCTTGCGGCATCTATCACACTAAGCACATCACTCCCCTGCTCTGTCATGTATAATTTTTGCCGGGTATCGGCATTGCTACCAAAAGGTATGTTCCCGTCTTTATCCGGAGCACCCTGGGCAATCCAATTGCGGATTGCCTTGTATTCATCAGCTGTGATTGGTGTGTTTGATTTGTTGGTGCCGGTATAAGGCATGCCCGGTAGTGCTTGCGGGCCCAGAGTCGAATCTGGGCAGATATAATAAAGCAAGGGACTGTTTGTCGTATCGTAGGGGATGATTACTGAGCCATGGTTTGAGCCTTCAAAAGCTTTTTCCCAGGTTTCAAGATTGAGGCCGGCGGCATTTTTTGCACCGACTGTGTTGTGACAGCCGCCTCCTGTAGGCCCGTTCGTACAATGAAGCATAATGATTCGATTGACTTCGGTTGGGTAATGCCCATCATCCAGGCGGATTTCAGTGCTTGACGCAATAGGATGTTTACATCCAAGCATCCCAATAAATACTACAGCACCAAATAAAAGAACTAGCTTTAGGATATGGATTTTCATTAATTGTTAGTTGTCAACCAATTTATTACGTCGAATTGTTCAAAATTAACGGCAAAACACGGCATTTTGGTATGTGTATAAATACTGAATTCGGGGTAAAGAGGAAGCATTTTGTCTATTCCAGCGAGGTAGCGGAACAAGCGTATGCATTGGTGGCAATGATCAAACCATATAGGATGGAGTGTTGTAAAAGTTGCTGACATAGTCGGGGTATTCTTCAAGATGGTTCTTGTTCAAAATCCGGGATCAAATAAGTCCTTGTTCTAGTACTTTTGTTGGTTCTATTGAAAAGTATGAAAGTTACCGAGCACCTTGCCCAAGCAAAAAAGCCAATAATCTCCCTTGAAATCCTGCCACCTACCAAAGGGAAAAGTGTAGAGTCCATTTTTAATCTGCTTGATCCATTTCGGGAGTTTTCTCCAGCGTTTGTAAATGTGACCTACCATCGGGCGGAGCAGGTATTTAAACGGAGGGCTGATGGTAGTTTTGAACGTGCCGAAATTCGGAAACGCCCGGGCACGGTTGGGATTTGTGCTGCCATAATGCAGCGGTATGGTGTGGATGCAGTACCCCACCTCATCTGTGGCGGCTTTTCAAAAGAAGAGACAGAGAATGCGCTCATTGATCTTCATTATTTAGGCGTGAAGAATGTATTAGCACTTCGGGGCGATGCTGCTGGAAATGAAAAATTCTTTGTTCCGCATCCCAAAGGGCATCATTTTGCTAAGGATTTGGTGGATCAAATAGTCGCACTCAATTCAGGGCACTATCAGGAGGATGATATTATTGATGGCTTCAAAACAGATTTTTGTATTGGCGTAGCTGGCTATCCCGAAAAGCATTTTGAGTCGCCCAACTTGGAGACCGACCTTCACTATCTAAAACAAAAGATAGACGGCGGCGCCTCCTACATCACTACTCAAATGTTCTTTGACAACAAGCATTTTTATGCTTTCCAAAAATCGGCAAAAGATTTTGGGATACAGGCGCCGATTATTCCTGGCCTGAAGCCGGTCACCAACAAACGGCAACTCACGGTCATTCCAAGTATTTTTCATGTTGAGATTCCTTCAGACCTGAGTAAAGCATTGATGGAAGCAAAGACGGAAGCAGCTTGCGATCAAATCGGCACAGAATGGCTGGTGGCGCAATGCAAAGATCTACTGGCAAAAGAAGTACCTATACTGCATTTCTACACTCTAGGCAAGCCACATGTGGTGTACAATGCACTCAAGCAGTTGTTTTAGTCGTTACGGTAGGCTCCGTAGTCGTGTAAGATTTGCTTGAGGATACTAATTCGCAGATCAAGCCAGTTTTGGTTGCTATTCGTTCCGGCAACTGTAAAATTCAGTGCAAAGAAGTAAGGGTAATTACGAACTCCGCTTTTGTTCATGCTTTTGGGGTCTTCTTTTACCGGCACTACATGCTCCAGATACCCTACTACCCAATAAATCATGCTGTCTTTTCCAAGGTTATTGGTACCGGTCTTGTAGTAAAGCCGGTTTGTGGTGCTGTCTTCGCGGAGCATCATGCTCTTCACGATGTTTTGAGTACGTTCCAAGAAGGGAAGCTCGTTGAAGTACAATTTTTTTATGAAGCCGACTTGCTCGTCTGCCGAAATCTTTAGGGAATTGTCCAACCAAAATTGTGTCACAGAATCGCTCATTTCCATGTTGCCATACTTTACAGAGTCGAGGTAATGTTTGAAATTTTGCCGACCTATTCTACGGGCAATTTCCTGGTAATACCCAACATTACTAAGGCGGAAGGCATCTCGCATATTCATGGCGGTATCTACTTCCGGCCGCCGGTGTACCCCATCCCACGGCAATACAAGGGCGTCATCCTCTGCCACACCCACTTCCAAAGCAACTAATGAGTTAAAAATCTTGAAGGTGGAGGCAGGTGAAAATCGCTCCAGGCAGCGTTCTTTATTGTAGATGTGCACCAAGTCATGATTATGATCCCGCAGCATAAAACAAGCGTCATTGATTCCATTTTTCGTAAAATAGCTACCCCAATCAGGATGGTCTTTGATATGGGAATCAGTGCAAGAGCTAAGGCCGAGGCAGATAATTATTGCTGCAAGGAGCGACTTCATTGAGTTTCTATATTTTGATGGCAATTGGCGGCAAAATTACGGGTATCAAATGGCTTGCTTTGGTTAATTTGTTTTCTCAATTCTCGGTTTCGTAATTTGCTTCTTTTAATCAAATCATCCTTATCAACCTTGATTGTTACCGATATTCTGGAGCAAGCCCCGGATGTAAAAACGTTTTACCTAAGCCCGGAAGCAGGGGAACATTGGGTGTATACAGCAGGGCAGTTTCTTACTTTAGATCAGCGTATAAACGGGCAATCAGTCCGACGGTCCTACTCCTTTTCATCTTGCCCCGATGTGGATCAGCAAGCAGCTATCACAGTAAAGAGAGTTGATAATGGCTCGGTATCTCGGTGGCTGTTGGATATAGTGCAGGTTGGGACTAAGCTTCAGTTGGCTAGCCCGCCAAGCGGGATATTTACACTACCCTCCGAGCCAATTAATGTCGAAGTGATTTGGTTGTTTGCAGCCGGTATTGGGATTACTCCGATCTTTTCACTGCTCAAGGATATCTTATACCATCGGACTCAGAGAGTCGTACTTATCTATAGTAATTCCAACCCCGGGAGCACCGTTTTTTTGAAAGAAATTGAAGGCTTGGCTATTCAGTTTCCTGAGCGGCTCTCTGTTGTTTGGCTTTGGAGTAATTCTTTAGATATGCTCCGTGCAAGGCTTTCTAGTGCTTCATTCAATACGATATTGGCACCATATTGGCCAAAGGATAGGCGAAAATTACTCAGTTTTATTTGTGGCCCACGGCAGTATATGTGGATGGTACAATTGCTCTTGGAGCAATCCGGTATTCCTGAATCAAACATTCGGCGGGAGGTTTTTCAGACACGAGAGCTGTCTTCGGTGCTTTTGCCCCAAGACAAGGCTCCCCATACCGTTACAGTTAGCTTTTCCGGCCAACAAGTTCAATTTATCAATCGATATCCATTGTCTATTTTAGACAGTGCTTTGGAGGCCGAGATTCAACTTCCCTATAGTTGTAAGACGGGCCAATGTGGTGCTTGTACTGCTGTTTGTACTGATGGTCGCGTTTGGATGAGCTATAATGAAGTACTCACCGAAAACGATCTACGCTCGGGGCGGGTACTCACCTGCAAGGGGCATGCTGTAGGAGGAGATGTTCACTTGGTGTACCAATAGAAAGCAGACTAAGCTACTAATGGTGGACTGCAGTAAAGTGGGGTTAAAACATACCAAATCGGAAGCCGACTGATAAGTTAGCTACGAACATGCCATAGTTAGCATTTGCCAAAGCTCCGGTCTTACTCATATTCCTCGTGATTCCATTAGAAAGCGACACACCAACAAGGAATGCTGAGTTGTAGTCCAGTGGAATATCCAATCCGGCCTCAACAAAAAAGCGCAAATACATGGGGTTGAAGTCGGATGCTTTTGTCCCTTCGATATAATAGCTGCCGTCTTTAGTAAATGTTTTGGCGCGTGCATCATTCAAAAAAGCGAATCTAAATCCGGCCCCAACGTAGTGCCTTGTCTTGAATTGTTTTTTAGGAAAACTAGTGTATCGTATGCCCAGCGGCACTTCCAACAGATTTTCACTCTGCTTGCGTACGGTATCTAAATTGGGATTGGCATTGGTACCATAGCGGAGATCATAGTCGTACATACCAAAGCCCAAACCGGTATAAACCGAGATATTGTTATTGAGATAATAGCCTAAATTAAAGCCCAACAGGGTGGCACCGCCGGAATTCCCGATAGCAAGCTTGGGGGAATTCTTCGCATTATAGCCGCTAGCAAAACCTAAATCGAGATGTGGTGCAAAAATGACCTTTCTACTTTGTGCCGTAGAAGGAATGGCCTGTACTATGAGCAAGGCAAAGATTAATGCAACATAACGAGTTCTTAACATCGCGGAAAATTTGGGTATCATAGTGGATTGTAAAAGAGCTGCAAAGTAAATAAAAAAAACGCCTTTGCAGCAGGGAGGGCTACAAAGGCGTAAATCAATGAGAAAGGGTATTATTTCTGAGTTACCCGAATATCAATTCTTCTGTTTTTGGCTTTGCACTCAGGAGTATCATTTGCCGGACAAATCGGATACTGACTTCCGTAACCTTCAGTCTCAATACGGCGGCCATCAACTCCCAACTTTACTATAGCTGCTTTGGCTGCTTGTGCTCTTTCGCTGCTCAATTTCATATTTGCTGCATCGTCGCCGGTATTGTCTGTATAGCCTCCCAATTTGATTTTCAAATTAGGATAGGCCATCATGATGGCTTTGATGTTTTGAATCTGAGTTTGAGATTCTGGTTTCAAGACTGTTTTGCCAGTTTCGAAATACAGCCGATCCATCGTAAACCAAGTATCCTTATCAACTTGCTTTGCTGCATCATTGATGAAGTCCACAAGTTTCCGCTCTGAGGATTGTGCCCCAACTTCCAAGCTCACGCCATCTTTCAATTGCAGTGGGCTAAGGGTACCAACATTATATACGAAGTCTCCTTGTTCGTTTACGGTACCGTCGATAGTTGTCGTGGCGGGCTGTGGTACTACCAAAGTATCAGAAGACCCTGTTGTTGCAGTGTGTTCCATATTGGGCACAGTAACTGAAGTCATAGCCGTTATAGATGCCTGCCGGCGTGCTGCAATACTATCTGCATGAACTTTGGCCAAGGTAGGAGCAATCACCAGGGATACAATACTCATCAACTTGATTAAGATGTTCATTGAAGGGCCGGAAGTGTCTTTGAAAGGATCACCAACAGTGTCGCCGGTCACAGAAGCTTTGTGTGGGTCACTCTTTTTGTAGTGCATTTGCCCGTCAATCTCTACCCCTTTTTCAAAGCTCTTTTTGGCATTATCCCATGCACCACCGGCATTGTTTTGGAACATACCCATCAACACTCCGGACACAGTAGCGCCTGCTAGGAATCCGCCTAATACTTCAGGACCGAATACAAACCCAATAATTACCGGTGTGATAATGGCGATAGCACCGGGCAACATCATTTTTCTTAATGATGCACGAGTAGAAATCGCAACACATTTATCATACTCAGGCTTGCCCTTACCTTCCATGATACCTGGAATCTCGCGGAACTGCCGGCGAACTTCCTGCACCATAGACATGGCAGCCTCACCCACAGCACGGATAGCCAATGCCGAAAAGATGAATGGAATCATGGCACCTACAAACAAGCCGGCAAGTACGTCGGCACGATAGATGTCAATACCATCAATCTTTGCAATACCGACAAAAGCTGCAAATAAAGCTAAGGCAGTGAGCGCAGCAGAGGCAATAGCGAAGCCTTTACCGGATGCCGCTGTCGTGTTGCCCACAGCGTCCAAAATATCTGTCTTTTCCCGAACATCAGCAGGTAGTTCACTCATTTCAGCAATACCTCCCGCATTGTCGGCAATAGGGCCAAAGGCATCAATCGCTAATTGCATAGCAGTGGTCGCCATCATACCTGCAGCAGCTATAGCCACACCGTAAAGGCCGGCAAAATAGAAGGAGCCATAGATACCTCCAGCCAATACCAAAATTGGATAGAATGTGGACTCCATACCTACTGCTAAACCGCCAATAACATTTGTAGCATGGCCGGTGGATGATTGCTTGATGATAGAAAGCACCGGACGCTTGCCCATTGCTGTATAAAACTCGGTGATGAAGCTCATGAGTGTACCGACTACAAGACCTACCATGATCGCACCAAACACGCCATTCTTTGTGAATTCATGGCCACGAAGGGTCATCGTATCCGGCATAAGGAACTGTACTAGGATGTAGGACACAATAGCTGTCAAAATCATGGCACCATAATTCCCCATGTTCAATGCCTTTTGCACTACTGCTGTATTCAGTTTTGCATTTTCCGCGATGCGGACAAAGAAAGTACCGATGATAGACAAGAGAATGCCTATACCGGCAATTAGCATGGGCAACAGAATTGGCGCAATGCCACCAAAGGCATCTTGAGAAATTGTTTCAGAGCCCAACACCATTGTGGCTAATACTGTAGCAACATAGGAGCCAAACAAGTCTGCCCCCATACCGGCTACATCTCCTACGTTGTCCCCTACATTGTCGGCAATTGTAGCAGGATTACGTGGATCGTCTTCTGGTATTCCGGCTTCTACCTTACCTACTAAATCAGCACCAACGTCTGCAGCTTTGGTATAAATACCGCCACCTACGCGGGCAAACAAGGCAATGGATTCGGCACCAAGTGAAAATCCTGTAAGGACTTCAATAGCTTGTTTCATCTGCGCATGGTCAAACCCTGCTGTACCACTTAATGAAGGGACAAATACCTGAAGTAAGATGATAAATAAAGCACCCAGCCCAAGGACGGCCAAACCGGCAACGCCCAAGCCCATTACGGAGCCTCCGGTAAAAGAGACATTCAATGCCTTTGACAAGGATGTACGAGCGGCTTGTGCGGTACGGACATTGGCTTTTGTGGCAATGTTCATACCAATATAACCGGCGGTAGCAGAAAATACAGCACCTACTAAAAAGGAGATGGCAATGCTCCAGTGGCTTTCAGGATTTGATGCGCCCATTACGCCGAGCAGTAGGGCTGCGATTATAGCAAAATAGCCCAAGATTTTCCATTCAGCCTTTAGAAAGGCCATCGCTCCTTCGGCAATGTATTTCGAGATTTCTTTCATGCGGTCAGAACCCGCATCTTGTTTGCTTACCCAGGCACTCTTTACAGCGGTGAAGAGTAAGGCTACTACACCGCAAGCCGGGACGAGGTACAACAGTACTTCTTTGTTCATTTAATAATGATTATTGGTAAATTTCCTTTTAAAAGGCCGCAAAGATAATCGTTGTGCCGTTTTGAACCATTGAAATCTATCGTGATTTTTACACATTATCCGAGCCGTCAAGAATAAGCTTGGTTCTACCTTAGTCAAATGGCTAAATAGGCAACTGGGTTAAGTCCAGGCAAAAGATCGTGAACTCGTCATACACTTGGTACTTTGTGCTAGCCTTTGGAGGCGACGCTTCACTTTGAGGAATTTACCTTGCTTTCCAGGGAGCGGTTCAGCGGACTGACCATTGCCACTCCCTGCACAAAATACAGCCTTCCGGATTGGATATCCTTGCAGCGAGCACGTGTACGTAGTTGGTTGATCTTTTCAAATACCTTGCCTTCCAGCTCAAAATGTGCCCCATCCTGAATCTCCTCGACAGGCACCAATGTGCTTGTCTTCGGGTCGTAGCGGCGCAATGCTTTGTATAGTTCCGGGTCACCACAGGAACTTGCGGCAGGGTTCTTCAAATAATTGCTGATGGCTTTTTCTAAATCAACCGGAAATATTTTTTTTCCCAAAAAAGGTGCTAACACTCGTTGAAACATCTTCTTCCATTCCGGACCATGCGGTGCTACCCTATTTTTATGTTCTACATAGGTGAGCAAGTGGGCAATCTCATGGAGGAGGGTAATCAGGAAATTGTATTTATTGAGCGTACCATTGACCGAAATTTGGTGGGCAGTTTTTCCTCGTTCCGGTGGCCGATAGTCTCCTAGCCTAGTTTTTCGGTTTTGAGTAAGGGTAAGGTGAATGCAATATTCACGGAAATAAAACATCACTGCATCAAAACTTCCTTCGGGGAGAAAGGGTTCGAGTGCTGCCAGTGGACTTTCCTGTTTGGCCATTGTGCTTTGAGAAAACTATGCTTCTACTTTCCGGGTACGCTTACTAAAATACAGGGTTTCTACAACCATGTAGATGATATAGATGCCAAACATCATGAAAAGCGTCGGACGATGAACATTTGGTTTATTGATAAGGGCATAAGCGAGCACACCAATGATACAAACGAATAATCGGAGCATAGTGGTTCCATACACTCCGTTTACAAATACTTGTGCTCGTTGATTGGCTTTGCGGCGCATCATATACCATCCGATTAGGGACAATAGGAACATGATACAATTGGCGGTCATCAAGGCAACGAAATCATATGCCGGATGGGAATCACAGAATATCTTTAGAAATAGGGCAAGGGCAACACCAATAATAGCTAAGAGTAAAGGGAGTTTAATATTCATGAATTTGGTTTGTTGAGGCTGCGTATAAGTTGCCAAAGTGAAAATGATAGTGCTAGCAAAGGAAAAATGATTACGAAAAGGGCGCGAAATTGCAAATAAGCATCCAGTTTCAGCCCTAGCCAGACAGCGATACCCAGTAGCGCTAAAAGTTGAGTGGCCAAACCGGAGTATCGGAGTAAAGTAGCGTTCTTGTTGCTATTTCTTCCTTTTACCATTTTTATGTTGCGCTTTGGATTCTGCTTGCACTTGTGTTTTTATTTCAGTCGGTTCCGGTAAGATACTCTCAGGCGGATTGAGGATAAGGCTGGGCTTTAGCATGGCGGTATCCCGCTGCGGCACATCTTTACCTGCAATGAGCTCAGATATTCTGGTGGCGCGTGCTTGGCTGGCTTGAACTAATGCGGATAGCGAATCTACTCTTCGTTCCAAGGCTAATGCTTCTTTCCGCACCTGATTGTTCCCGTAGCCCGGAATATAGTATTTGAGCGGGGTGAAGAGTAGGATACCTACAGTACCCAAAATAGTAAGGAGGAATATTGTACTAAATAGAGTGTATAGGCTCTTTTTTGTCAATCGGAAAGAAGCCACTTCATCCAAAGAATCTTCATTGATAAACACCATGCGGTATGGTGCATTCAGGTTTTTGAAAGGTCTCGGTGGTTTAAAGGAAATGGGGCGCATAGTCCGGATATTGATGGCTACTAGAAACTAATCTACCACAAAAGCATTTGGTGCAAAGGTATTGAGCCACTTTGGCCTCCTTAAATTTGCAGTGCTAATTTTTTTCAATTTTTTAAAACGTGCCGGATTTACAAACATCGTCGTTGTCAACGTATATTCTTGCAATAGAGTCTTCTTGCGATGACACATCTGCAGCAGTGATCCGAGATGCTGAGGTCTTGAGCAATAAGGTAGCCAATCAAATCGTCCATGCACAATACGGTGGAGTAGTGCCGGAACTCGCCTCTCGAGCCCATATGAGCAATATCGTTCCCGTGGTGGATGCTGCTTTGAAGGAAGCCGGAATTGATAGACAACAATTGTCCGCAATTGCCTTTACCCAATCTCCCGGGTTAATAGGCTCTTTGATGGTCGGGGCTTCTTTTGCTAAAGCGTTTGCGCAAGCAGCAAATATTCCACTGATAGCGGTACACCACATGCAGGCGCATGTATTAGCACATTTTATTACAGAGCCAAGGCCCCAGTTTCCGTTCCTTTGCCTTACAGTTTCCGGTGGACATACACAGCTAGTGCTTTGTCACGACTACTTGAAGATGGAAGTGCTTGGTGAAACCTTAGACGATGCTGCAGGAGAGGCTTTTGACAAGACAGCCAAGATTCTGGGACTTCCCTACCCTGGTGGTCCATTGGTAGATAGGTATGCTAAAGAGGGCGACCCTCATCGGTTTAAGTTTTCTACTTCAGAAATGCCGGAGCTCAATTTTTCCTTTAGTGGTTTAAAGACGTCTATCCTTTATTTTCTACAAAAAGAACAAAAGGCCAACCCGAATTTTATTCAAGATAATCGCGATGATATTTGTGCTTCCGTACAATACTCAATCATTAAAATGCTGCTGACGAAACTAATTAAAGCAGCAAAGCAAACGGGTGCAAAGCATGTTGGTATTGCGGGTGGAGTGTCCGCTAATAGCGGGCTTCGTGCAGCATTACAGGAAACAGGGCAAAAGGAAGGATGGCAGGTATATATTCCCGACTTTCAATATTGTACGGACAATGCCGCCATGATTGCCATCACGGCATGGTATAAGTATCAACGTGGGGAATTTGCAACCATGGATATTATTCCATCAGCCCGAGCTACCTGGTCATGAGCAATACCTGGTTTCAGTTTAAAGAATTCGGCATTGAGCAAGATCGGTGTGGCATGAAGGTGAGTACGGATGCTTGTATCCTAGGTGCGTGGGCGCCAATCGCAGCGGATTTTCGTAGGGCTTTGGATATTGGCACGGGCACAGGACTGCTCGCGCTGATGTTAGCCCAGCGCGGAGTACAGCTCAAAATTGATGCATTGGAACTAAATGATGCGGCAGCAGAACAAGCTCGGGAAAATGTTGGCCGTTCTCCATTTGTAGGGCAAGTAATGGTTCATAATACTGATGTTTTTCAATGGCAATTCATGGCCAAGTATGACATGATCATCTGTAATCCTCCATTTTTTCAGAATAGTTTGAAAGGCCCCGACGACGCACGGAATGCCGCCCGCCATGCAGATACGCTATCCCCACTGGGGCTAGCAAGCATAATTAAAGAGCATTTAGCTCCAGATGGTCTGGCTTGTGTGCTATGGCCGGTTAAGGAACACGAGCTATTTAAGCAAGCGGCATTTTCACTTGGCCTTTTCTTACAAAAGCAGTTGCACATCTGTGATCGGGACCGGAATAAAGTAGGGCGTATTATTGGTTGCTTCGGCTCCCGTTTCCATGCGGAGATTGTTACAGAGCATTTGGTGATTAAGACGGAAACTGGCGCGTACACTAGTGCTTTTCAGGAATTGCTACAAGCCTTTTATCTTAAGCTTTAACGGGCGAATTCCCTTTGCTATTCTTGGACGTAACCTGGAGCGATACATAGCTACTGACGCAAGCCCATCCAATCCAGAAGAGGTACACACCAGCATGGAAATTCTGCTTCATCAGATGATGTGAAAGATCACTTTTGAAATCTACCCAGCAGAGCCAAAAACCCAACACCGCAAGAAGTAGTGCTACAAGTTGGACTGAAATCCCCACTAAAGGCAGACATTTTCTACGCAAGGAATATTGAAGTACGAACAAGACGAAGAGCAGAATAAACTCTAATCCACCACCCCAATACCAAGTTTTAAGGAATTTCAAATCTTGGTGAAACCAATTGACCCCAAGCCGTCCAATCCAGGACATCCGACTCATGAGCCATCCGGAGCTGAGCGATAGCCCGATTAGAAACAGGATGAACAAGACATGCTTTCTCATGTGTTTTGAATCAAGATTGAGCGGGCGAAGGTAAATGGATCTTGGATTGTATTTTCTTGTGGAAGCGTGAGTGAGCCAGTTGAGCCGTTGCTCAAATTCCTAGAAAGTTGTCTATTCGGTTTTTAAATTAAAAGAGGCTGCTCTAACTAGGCAGCCTCCAATTTCGGTGTTTAATTTTCTATTGAATTATGATTTTTTGCGTCACTTCTTGACTATTGCTACCCAGCTTAAGTATGTAGATTCCTTTGGGTTGATTGCTCAGATCAATAGTGCTTTGATTGCTTTTAGGATGTACTTGAAGGATTAGTTTACCCATCAAGTTGTACACAGAGATCACATCAGCGAATGATGATTCGGAAGAAATTTTGAAGAGGCCGTTTCCCGGATTGGGGGCTACTGTAAATGCAGTTGTATGATTTGCGTCGTTGATTGCAGATGGTGTTTGTTTCGCTTTAATGTTAATGGTATAATCTTCTGTTTCGCCCCAGTCCATTACATCTTCATCGGAATTGCTTGCATTGCAGGGAAGTTGGCTGGTGTTTGTCATGTTGTGGTTGTCATCCTCAACGATGCGTACTCGCATGCGCGTATTGCCTGTAGCGGCAGTTGATGGGATCTTCACAGTTTTATTGACCATCGTGTTGTTACCCAGATTTAGCATTTCGGTTCCGGTTGTGCCGGCGACTTTTTCGTTGGCTTCGAAGGTGTTATTTCGGTTATAATCGATCCAAACACCGTATCCGCAGCCTCCGGATACTTTGAAACTTAGGCTTAGGTTATAAGTAGAATCTTTGATAAAATCTTTCACTGCCAAGTTGTTGTAAAACACATAGTGGGGCGCTTGATACTGCGCGTTGGAAGTGCTGGATAGGCCACCAAAAACAACACTGTTAATGTGGTCATCGACAGGAAAGCCCTGTGCATCATCAAAAGTGGCTACACAGTAAGGCGTGGGATTGGTCGTTTGCGCGTAAGCAGAATGGCTGAAGATCGCGACACAGCTAAAAAGGAAGAATTTCCTCATGATGGTTTGGACTGAAAGTTTGTTGAAAAATGAAATTGCCTACTCTGTATAGTTTTCGGCTTCCCTAGTGCCAAAGAAGACTGAATTTTAGAAGAAATCGTTGGTTCAATTCCGTTGCTTTAGGAAAGCCTAAACATATTCACATGGCCGTTTGAAATGAAGCATTCAAATGCATCATCCATGCCACTCTGATGTTCAGAAATGGAGCAATTTTGCTCGTTCAAATGCTGGATTTATTGTACCATTATTGGCTACAATTACCGGGCGCAGAAGTCAAGCAGCTTTGCAATTTTGGGCAATTTTACAATGTGTGAAATAGGCATCCTTGCCTCTGGATTGTGTTTGCTGAGGAGATGGAGCACAATTTTTTCGAAATATTGGGCGTTTAACTTTTTTGCATTAGCTTCACATATACGGATGTGTGTTAGTTTATAAACTCAATATCTAGACGACTCATGAAAAGTAAAAAAGATGGCATATTCGACTACCTGAAATTTGTCTTATTTCTAGGGATTTTGATTCTATTTTACAGCTCAAAGTCTTTCGCTCAATGCAGCAATTGGGGTATTTCAGTAAATACCGTCACCACAGCAACTTGCGCAGCGAATGGATCATTTGTAGTCAAAATGCACGGTACAGATGTGGCTAATTTGAGCAATATCGAATTTGGGATTCCCACACAACCAAACGGTTTTTCTGTACCCTTGAATTCTGACTCTAATTTCCGTAGCATTCCCCAAGGTACGATAAGTGTCACAGCAATTGCTAGCTGCGGTGGTACAAATGTGGGAAGAACGATTCAAGTAAATGTTCCTGGAAATTATACGCTACCGAAGATTATTCAAACGGGATCTATTCCAACTTTGAGCTGTCGAACAACAGGTGAAATATATGGAAAAGTCAGTGGCGGAACCAAAGCCTTTACCTATACACTAAAGGCTTGGCCAAGTACCTACACCGGTAGTAAACAATATAGCGATACTTTAGGGCAATTTAGATTTTCTAATTTACCCAGTGGTAACTATACGGTACAGGTTGTTGATGGGTGTAATTCCGGAACAGCATTATACACTTTTTCTGTATCTGTAATCAACCCGGTGTCGGCTAACTTGTACGATAACAATTGCTTCGCTTTGGCTTGCGATTCATTGCTTATTCATCCACCATTGGTGTTTGGCGGGGATTGGGATGTTTACTTGAATGATACAGGTTTTCAATATTCAGTCAAGATAAAAGGAGGGGCAATTGCATCTACAGCATTTGCGCAATTAAAGAAAGGAATTGGAGTGCATTTGACTAGCCCATATACTATTAAGGATTTATATTCTAGTAAAATTGAATATACATTTAGATTTCCATGTGGTACAACTAGAAAATTGATCACTTCGTTTCCAAAGCCGAGAATTTATTATGAAAATAATCAAAAATGTGATTCAAACTTCTATTTAAATGCATATTTTGATTATGACGCACCTATTTGTTTCCCAGTAACATATCATCTGAGGGATGTAAATTCAAATCGTTTGTTCAGCTCCCAAGTCATTACGGGAAACTATTTTACTACTCCAAGTTATCCATTAGGCTCCTATTATTTAGTGTACACAACTTCTGATGGATATAAAGATTCGATTAGAATAAGCACCCAAGCATTGACCGGGATACCGTACACTGTTCATGTAGGGACTGCCTTATTTGGATTGCATAACTATGTTGATTACTTTTATTTCAACTCAAATTATGGTAATATCGGTGGTAATAGAACAATAGAATTATTTAGCGGTCCGATAGGATATAGTTACAAGAGCTCGTGGATAGGAAGCGCAATAAACATTTACAATAATGGCTTTCCTACAGCTAACACTTTGAAGTTTCCAGTTGGAAATTATGTATGGAAAATCACTGACGAGTGTGCGGTTTATTACCTAAGTGTTACAGTTTCCAATTCTGACCTTTGTCAATTTACTCTTCCAACTCCGACAATGCAACAAACCTGTCAGGGATTAAACCTTCGGGTAAATGGATCGGTAACTGTTGCCGGCGCATCTGGACAATTTACTTTTTCTTTATTTCGAAACGGCTCGCCATATTATGTAACAATAGGAGGAACCACAAAGTGGCCATCCTACCCTTCAGGTAGTTCAGTTCTATTACCGGAATCCGGACATTATACTATCATTCCTTCGGTTGCTAACGGTCAGAATACAATTTCAGGATATTATACTCCTACTGGCTTTTACCTAGGATACCCCAACAAATATACAAAGAGTTTTTCGTTCGATTATGTCTATGATTCTCTTAGTATTAATAATAATCAAACACAAGGGTTTATCTGTAGCGGTGCCAATCAGGGTGGGGCTATTATTGCAGTGAAAGGACAAGGAGGCTTTCCGTATAAAGCACCCGTATCACATTACAAATATACATTAGCTCTGCCGGGAAAGGTAAGTTCTGGTCCCTTTTTGGCAAGCAATGACTCTGGATTTTTTGCAGGATTTGGTGGTAATGCCCGAGATTCGTTCGATGTTAAAGTGGAAGATAGTTGTGGGGCCTTTGCAGTGCAACGAGTGTATATCATTGACTTAGATCATGTTCGGGCTATCTCGAGTTCTGCTTATCTTGCATGTCTTAACGAGGATGTACAGCTAAGTGCCATCTATCTACCTAACGCTACTTACGCATGGACCGGGCCGGGTGGATTTACTTCAAGCTTACGAAACCCGATTATTTCAAAAATCAGCAACAACAATGCAGGTAAGTATTACGTCAGCATTTCTACAACTGCTTGCGGCTCACCTGTTAGGGATAGTGTTCGGATTGCAATAGCACCTCAGCCTCCCAAACCACAGCTTAGTTATAATTGTTTGCCAAGACCGATAACTGTAAACATCACCAACCCAAACAGTAGTTTTGCCTACATGTGGGATGTTGGCATTTTGAACTATGGCATACTAGGAAAGACATTTATTCATGACACTTTAGAGCCAGCTAACAGTATCTTTCAAAAATCGGTACTAGTCGCGGGTAGTTATGCTGCAATTGCTATTGATACACTTAGCCAATGTAAGACAAAAAGTGACAGCATTGAATTTTTATCCGACCCAACAAAGATATTAGTGGCTGGAATCAACAATACACATAAGAAACTTTGTACTGGAGACACCACCACTTTGACGGCGGTTGGATTTTACGATGCATCGTCAACAACTTTTCAATGGTATCGAAATGGAGTCCCTATTCCTGGGGCTGATTCCGTCACTTTACCTGTTTCGGCTTCTGGGAGGTATCGGGTAGCAATAGACGCCGGACTATGTCAAATTGATACATCGCAAGAAGATACTATAATTGTGACGCCGCGCCCGGTTGCAACTATTATTGCGTTTAAAAATCAAATTTGTCAAGGGGATAGTGTTAGATTGACTGCAAATTCGGGTACTGGACTTAGTTATAGTTGGCAGTATAATGGTGGTCCGATTGCATTGGCAACAAAGCAAGTGTATTATGCTCTAGTGGCCGGAAATTATAGCGTTGTCGTTTCAAATGGTGGTTGTATTGCTACTTCTTCAAAATTTACCTTGGTCGTGACTCCAGCACCTACTGTACGCCTCAAGCCATCAGGAAAAGTTAGCCTTTGTCCGGGGCAAACGATAACAATAAAATCCAAAGCAGATTCTACGTGGACATACACTTGGTTTCGAGATCACACACTGATTGCAGGCGCAAGCACTGATACAATTACAACAGCACTATCCGGTGTGTATTTTGTGAAAGTGAATACACCGATTTGCCCAGCTGTAATTTCGGATTCAGTAGAAATTGTACTTTATGAAAGATCAATTTTCTTGGGAAATGACACATTAGTTTGCAACAAAAGCTTTCAAATTCCATTGGCAATTGATACTGGATTTACCGGAATTTTATGGAGCACCGGAGCAACTGGTTCACGAATTGTTGTAACCAAGCCGGGAACATATTGGGTAAGCGCTTCCAATAAATGTGGTACATTTCACGATACGATCAAGATTATTGGTGTGGGTGAATTGTTGCCTAAATGGCCTGAAGATACGATCGTCTGCAACCCGGCTGGCTACACCTATTTTGGTGTTTCGACCAAACTGGAAGATGTTCTTTGGAGTACAGGTAGCACTTCATACCGGATTCGAGTTGATTCACCAACAACGATTTGGGTTAGAGTATCTACGCCTTGTGGATATATTCAGGATACGCTAAATATTCAATTTTGCAAACCAAATATTTCAAAATTAGCCCTTTCAAATGCCACCATCTGCGCAGGAGATTGCATCAGTCCACATGCTGAATTTAGAAACTTTCCAAAGTTCTTTCTATGGAGTTTCCCGGGTGGTCATCCGAGTAGTTCCACAGAAGTCCAACCAGGTTTAATTTGTTATGATTCGTCCGGAATATATCCGATTTCCGTAGTTGCTCAGAATCGTTTTGGTATAGATACTGCAACATCAGCTATTTTGGTAACTACATTGCCCAAGGCGCGATTTGAGGATACGGCACTAACAATACCTTATAAAACAAATTTAGACCTCCCGGCATGTGGTGAGGCTATGAACAAAGATTGGTATCTTGGTGATTCACTGATTTGTGCCAACTGCGCAAGCCTTCACCTAAATGCTAAGAACTATCAAACTGTCTATCGTTGCATTTTACGAAACGGCGATTGTCGTGATAGCTGTACCTACGCAATCCAAGTGTTGGATATCCCAAATGATTTATGGATGCCCAATGCTTTTACGCCAAACAATGATGGCAGGAATGATTTTTTTCATATCATCACAGACAACCCAAATATCCGATTAGTTGGGTTGAATGTTTATAATAGATGGGGGCAGCAGGTGTATGCCAGTGACCAAAATTCACAAGGATGGGATGGAACCCTGAATGGGCAACCGGCAGCTGCAGGAACCTACTTTTGGCAATTGCAGTACAGAATCACTGACGAAAAAAATAAACTTTATCTTAAGAAAGGCGACGTTTTGCTAATTCGTTAGATTGTTCTGAACTGATTGGGGGCAATTTTACAATGTGTGAAATTGGCATCCTTGCCTCTGGATTGTGTTTGTTGATGCGGATCCTACATTTTTTTGAACCATTTGACTACAGCAGTGTTTGATGTTGATACCTAGTCACAATTAAAAAAAAAGAGATAGCCGAAGCTATCTCTTTTAATAGGCATGATTGGTGTATGTATTATTCCATAGAGGTAGCATCTTCAATGAGGACGGTAGCCTTATTGTTGAGCATCTCTACAAAACCACCACTGATTTCAAATACATCAGTTTGTCCGGTTTTCTCTTTCAGCACTTTCATTTTGCCTTTACCCAAAGAAGCAATCAAAGGTGCGTGCATATCGAGTAATTCAAAAGTACCTTCTACTCCGGGTAGATAAATTCCGTAAACATTGCCGTTAAACACTTGGTGCTCGGGCGTTAAAATTTCTAATTGCATCGGTGTAGCTTCTCTTAGTTTTTAGCTTGTTCCATCATCTTCTTACCTTTAGCTATAGCATCGTCTATCGTGCCGACTAGGTTAAAGGCAGCTTCTGGATACTCGTCCACTTCACCATCCATAATCATGTTGAAGCCACGAATTGTTTCTTCAATAGGTACCAATACTCCCTTAAGGCCGGTAAATTGCTCGGCCACGTGGAATGGTTGAGACAAGAAACGTTGCACACGACGGGCGCGCGATACCGTGAGCTTATCTTCTTCAGAAAGTTCGTCCATACCCAAGATGGCGATGATATCTTGAAGCTCCTTATAGCGCTGAAGAATCAGTTTAACACGGTTGGCAGTGTTGTAGTGTTGGTCACCAACAATTGCAGGTGTGAGGATACGGGAAGTAGAATCCAAAGGATCCACTGCAGGATAGATACCCAAGTCGGCAATCTTCCGGCTCAATACGGTGGTAGCGTCCAAGTGGGCAAATGTTGTAGCCGGTGCAGGGTCTGTCAAGTCATCCGCAGGTACGTAAACCGCCTGTACTGATGTGATAGAGCCGTTGCGTGTGGAGGTGATCCGCTCCTGCATCAAGCCCATTTCTGTAGCCAATGTAGGTTGATATCCTACTGCCGAAGGCATCCGACCCAACAAGGCTGATACTTCAGAACCTGCTTGGGTGAAACGGAAGATGTTATCAACAAAGAAAAGGATGTCCTTGCCTTTGCCCGTACCGTCACCATCCCGGAAATATTCAGCTAGGGTTAGTCCGGAAAGGGCTACCCGCGCACGAGCACCTGGGGGTTCGTTCATCTGGCCGAATACAAAGGTTGCCTTTGAGTCTTTCAATTCATTCAGATCAACTGTACTCAAATCCCATCCACCTTCTTCCATGCTGTGTTTGAATTTTTCCCCGTATTTCACAATACCGGCTTCAATCATTTCACGCATCAGGTCGTTTCCTTCGCGGGTACGCTCACCTACTCCGGCAAATACAGAAAGACCAGCGTATGCTTTCGCGATATTGTTGATCAATTCCTGAATCAATACAGTTTTTCCAACACCTGCACCACCGAACAATCCAATCTTACCACCCTTTGCATAAGGTTCGATCAGGTCAATTACTTTGATACCGGTAAATAGAATTTCAGATGCTGTTGAAAGCTCTTCAAATGCAGGTGGCTTAGCATGGATAGGACGCGCTGTAGCGCCTTTAGTTGTAGCAGGCAAACCATCAATTGCATCCCCAGTTACATTAAACAAGCGACCATGAATTTGTTCCCCGGTAGGCATGGCAATTGCTCGACCAGTATCTTCTACAGCCATACCGCGAGTAAGACCCTCGGTACCATCCATTGCTACACAGCGAACGCTATCTTCACCTAGATGTTGCTGCACTTCCAATACGAGTTTGTCGCCGTTTTCGCGCTTGAGTTCAAGGGCGTTGAAAATTTCAGGGAGCTTGTTCTCGCCGGTAAAATACACGTCCACTACCGGACCGATAATTTGCTTGATTTTGCCTACGTTGGCCATAAAGAGTTGAAGTATTAAATTTTGCTTTTTGGGTGCGCCAAATTTTGCGCAAATGTAAGAGAGATTTGAGGAAACAACAAGCACTAATATTTGCTCGAATTTTTTCCTGTGGAAAAGCCTGCATTGAGTGTTAATTGGATCCTCCTTTTTAACCAAGATTAAGCCCCGACGGTTGCAGCAAATATGGGTGGCAGATGAACCAATTTTGGATATAATTGGTAAAAGATATACCAATACTCTTCAACTAATTTGATTGAAAATATTAACCGTATGAATGGTACTACACTAACAGTTGACTAGACTAGTGTTGTTACTGTTTTTCGGTGACTGCTTTTTTCCGAAGCCGAATATTGAGAAACTCCACGATTAAGGAGAAGCCGAGGCAAGAATAGATGATACTCTTGCTCACTTCCTGATGGAAGCCGCCTGCGATGAGTACAACCCCAATTACGATGAGGAAAGTGAGCGCCAACATTTGTAGTGTTGGCTGCTCATTAATGATTCGAGTAACCGGCCCCGCAAAGAGCATCATCACACCAATAGATACGATTACGGCAATCATCATGACCACTACATTTTCTACCAAACCTACCGCTGTGAGGATGGAGTCAAATGAAAATACCGCATCCACGAGTACAATCTGAAAAAGTACAGCACCAACACTTTTTGCCACTTTACCGGATGCTTTCTCGGCACTTTCAACATCAGCAATTTTATGGTGGATTTCCATTGTGCTTTTTACAATTAGAAAAATACCACCCGCAATTAAGATGAGGTCTTTTATACTTAGTGAAATAGGATGAATAAAGAAATCGCCCATCGCCGGAATCGTGACAATTGGGTCTTTCATACTAATAATCCATTTTATGCTTAGTAGCAAGGCCAAACGGAACACCATAGCCAAGAGTAAGCCAATGTTGCGTGCGCGTTTTTGTTGTTGGGCAGGGAGCTTTGCTGAAACAATTGAAATGAAGATAATGTTATCAATCCCAAGAACAATTTCCAGGAAACAAAGTGTCAGCAAGCTTATCCATACACTGGGCAGCGCAAAATCGGGGAGCATCAATTCCATAAGCGCCGAAATTACCTAGTCAATGCATTTTGGATGAAGATTATTTTGAAAAACTGGGAGTTGACTATTGTTCACTTGCACAATTTTAAACTTTCCTTTTCCCTTTGCATTAGCCCAAACAATTTCCTCACCTTCCCGAAATCCTAAGACAGCAGTAGCAAGAGGTTCTAGGACAGATTTTCTTGCACTTTCCTCATTGGCTTCGTCAGGTAGTACGATGGTGAATTGTGTTTTTGTATTTGTTGATTCATCCTGAAGAGTCACTTGGGAGTATAGGCGGATGGCATGATGTGGAAATGCATAGTCCTGAACTAGTATCGCCCGATTGAGCTCCTCTGTAAATTCGGAAAGCTCATATTGTTGAGGACTTGGGGTTATCGATTTCAATATTCCGTAGTCGCCACGGGTCATCAATACTGGAATTCGGTGGTTGTTTTTCATGTTTCAGGGATTTGTGCTTTTGGGTCTTAACGCCTTTCTTGTTGAAAATGTTGTCCACAAATTAGCATGAAATACATTGGAAAAATATGCCCGTTATCAATAAAATTCCTGAAGAAAATCAGTAGGCCCTAGCTGGAAACATACTTCAACCCAATGATGGAACCGATTAAGGTAATTAGGAACAGCAGCCGAAGGAAACTTGCCGGCTCTTTGAAAAATAGAATGCCAATAATTACAGTTCCCACAGCGCCGATACCCGTCCAGACAGCATAAGCCGTACCAATCGGAAGTGTTTGCGTGGCCCGATAAAGTAAGAACATACTCAGGCTCAGTGATACAAAGAATCCCAGGATCCACCAAGCTGAGCTCGTGCCGACACTGTCTTTTGCCTTCCCTAGGCAAAATGTGAAGCCAACTTCAAAGAATCCACCTAGAATAAGGAGTAACCATGCCATAGTTCAATACTGTTTTTTTGAATGCCCTGCGAATATCCGATAGGAATGCTCCACAGATAAAATCGGTGTGCACCATCATTATTTCCCGATAATGCAAGTCATTGCCAAATCGCTAAGTTTCCTTTGCCTTCCCAAAAAATCAGCCAATTAATGAAGAAGTTTTTCCTCCCGATTACTGCACTGACCGTATTGTTCTTTAGCGCCTGTAAGAAAGATGACAATAGTGGTCTGCCTCCGGTATCTACCGAAAAGCAACAAGCTATTGTTGAAAACTATGCGAACATACTCCATGCAGGTTACGAAGATTCTTATAATGCTGCCCTAGTGATGCAGAGCAAAATCAATACGTTTTTGGCTAGTCCAACAGCACAAGGATTGGAAGATGCTAAGGCTGCCTGGCTTGCTGCACGCGAGCCTTATATGCAGACAGAAGCAGCTCGATTTTATGGAGGGCCTATTGATGCCGATGATGCCGGTGATGGTTGGCTCAATTCTTGGCCTTTGGATGAAGGGTATATTGACTATCTCAATGGCGACTCGCATGGTTACAGCTCTTATCCCGGAGGCCCGATTTTCACTACAGGTATAATCAACCTACCTGCTAAATTTCCAACGATCGATCGGGCAACATTGATCGATAACAATCAACCCGACGGTGGTACTACAAACGCTAATGGTGATGATGTGGATGTTAGTGTTGGCTATCACGCTATTGAATTTTTGCTTTGGGGACAAGACAATACTCCCGCAGTTCAGAAAATTGCTGGGCAAAGACCTTATACAGATTATGTAGTCGGAGGAACTGCTCAGAATCAAGACAGGCGCGGCACTTACCTCAAAGTAGTTACACAATTGCTTGTGGACAACCTTGCCGGATTAGTGGCAGCCTGGGCACCAAATCAAGATAACTACCGGAAGCAATTTGTGGCAGATCCTGCTATCGGTATTGCTAATATGTTTAATGGTATTGGTCGTCTCGCAAAAGGTGAACTCGCAGGTGAGCGAATGGGAGTACCATTAGCAATTCATGCACAGGAACAAGAGCATTCCTGCTTTAGTGATAATACACATCGCGACCTATACTTGGACATGATGGGCATCAACAATGTTTATACCGGCCAATATACTCGTACAAATGGTTCAAAAATCAGTGGGCCGGGCTTGAGTGATTATGTTCAAATCCAGAAAGCAGAGGATGATACTAAAATGAAGAGTTTGTTGGAAGAAGCTAAGCAAAGCCTTCAGGCAATTGAAGACAATAAGCCATTTGACTATTTGATTGATGGGTCAAATCCTTCCGGTAATCAGATTGTACAAAAAGGGGTAAAGGATGTTTCTGCTGTTGCAGACTGGGTGTCGCAGATTGCACACGACCTAAAGTTGACTAATGTGAACATTCCGAACGAAAATTAAGGAGCAAATACCTGTTATGACGATGCCGGAGCAGATTATAAAATAGTCGCTCCGGCATTGTAGTAGATACAAAAATGAAAAAATTAATCGTATTTATAGGTTTGGCAACAGCAACCGGTCTGCTCGTTGTTGGGAATCAAAGTTGCCAAAAGAGCAAGGATGATGTGCTGGAGGCGAATGAAACCATGAACCTGTATGATGAAGCCCTGCAGGGTGGCAACAATGGTACGATCAACCTTGCAACCAATTTGGCCTTTACCCAAGCACTACCGGGATTACCGACAAGCGAGGTAATTAATTTTAAGGTCGGTCGGTCTTTTTTTCATACTGCTTGGGTGATGGCGCCGGCTTCTACCACTGCTGTAGATGGACTTGGCCCGCTTTTCAATACCAATTCCTGCAATAGTTGCCATATAGAAAATGGGCGGGGACGTACGCCGTTTTCTCAAACAGAAAGTTTGAATTCTATTATTATTCGAGTGAGTGATGCGGGTGAAGATGCACATGGTGGGCCTAAACCCAATCCGGATTTCGGACTACAATTTAGAAACAAGAGCACCTTGAATGCAAGCCCTGACGGAGATGTCACCGTGAGCTATACAGAGAAGAAGATTACCTATCCCGATGGGAGTTCGGCTAGCCTTCGGGAGCCGAGTTATCATTTTACAAAATTGCGAGGCGGCGCAGCATTCCCGCAATTCTATTCCCCACGAATAGCTAACCAGATTGCCGGTGCCGGACTATTGGATGCTATCTCTGAGGAGACGATTCTTTCCTTTGCGGACGAGCTGGATGCCAATGCTGATGGTATTTCCGGTCGCCCCAATTATGTTTGGGACGACGAATTACAACAGACAAGGTTGGGGCGATTTGGCTGGAAGGCCAATGAACCTAGTGTTCGCCAGCAGGCAGCGGGAGCCTTGAGTGGCGATATGGGTATCACCAGTCCGATCTACCCCAATCCCAACCTTTGGGGTACTGCATTAGCCTTGTATAGCAAGTTGCCTTCCGGTAGTGACACACCCGGCGAGCCGGAACTTCCTGAGCCACTTTTCAGTAATTTGGTTTTTTACGTTCAGGGGCTTTCTGTGCCACAGAGGCGTGCTTGGACCAACCCAGAAGTCCTCAGAGGTAAAGCGCTTTTTGCCCAAGTTTCCTGCAACAAATGCCATAAGCCACAAATGCCAACAGGCTCCTTCCCTCAAATTCCATTGTTGTCCAACCAGGTTATTCACCCCTACACTGATTTATTATTGCATGACATGGGGCCGGCTTTGGCAGATGGTCGTAAAGATTTTCTTGCAGAGGGCAACGAATGGAGGACTGCACCGCTTTGGGGCATTGGTCTTGTGAATTTAGTGAACAACAACTCCGGAATGTTTCTGCTCCATGATGGGCGTGCAAGAACCATTGAGGAAGCAATTCTATGGCATGGTGGCGAAGCAGAAAAGTCCAAACAAAGCTTTATGAACCTGCCTAAGTCCGACCGGGATGCCTTAATCAAATTTGTAAATGACCTTTAATTTTTAATCCAATGAGTCGCTTTAAGAAAATAGTTTCTATCCTGGCGTTCGGCAGTTTGCTCCTGAGTTGCAATAAGGCTAGTGATAATGGAAGCTTATTTGATAGTTATGATCAGAAGACCATGTTGGGCAATATTGCAGACGCAGTTTTAATTCCTACCTACGCACAGTTTGCTTCTTCTACCCTTGATTTAAAGACTAAGTACACAGCTTTTTTGACCAATCCAGATTCGGTACATTTTGTAGCGGTTCAAAGTAGCTATTTGCAACTCGTTAATTCCTGGGCAGGTGTAGAACCCTTCAATCTTGGTCCAATAAATGATAAACTCTGGGCTGTGCAAATCAATACTTGGCCGGTGAAAGCCTATAAAATTGAAGCAGCGATATCAGCAAATGCATCCGCAAGCACACAAGGAGCAGATGCGAAGGGAATGAAAGCCTTAGAATACCTTCTTTTTGATTCTAGCTTCAGTGCAGCATGGCAACAGCTCAGCAGTGCGCCTGGAGCGGTCAATCGGGCAAACTATGCCGCTTCAGTTATTACTGATTTGGACGCAAAAGCATCTGTATTGGCGCAGGACTGGGCGAGCACTTATCGGGAAGAATTTGTCCAAGCGCTGGGCAATGATGTGAGTAGTTCGCTTGGGCTTTTGGTAAATGCTATAGCCTTGAATTTGGATGAGGTGAAGAATATGAAGGTGGGCAATACCATTGGTCTGGGTGTGAAAGTAAATGACAATCTTTCCCACCCGGATTTAGTAGAATATGCTCGTGCCAATGCTTCATTGGGCGCGATGCAACAGAATTTGATCAGCTTGAAGGATGCCTTTAATGGTGGTTCCGGTCAAGGTATTGATGATCTATTGAATTTTGTACAGGCAAAGAAAGATGGTCAGGACCTTTCGGTATTGGTCAATGCTCAGTTTGATGATGCCTTAACTAAGATTAGTGGACTGCACAAGCCCTTTCAACTAGCGGTAGTTAGCCAAAAACAGGATGTTGTCGCCCTATTTCAATCCTTGAAGAAGTTGATTGCCTTTTTCAAAGTAGATATTGCCAACAACCTAGGTGTAACCATCACCTTTTCGGATACTGATGGGGATTAAGTATTGAGCATCTTCTGTTATGAGCCAGACCTTCGTCAGAAAGTTCAGCTGTGTTGAAAGGATAATCGGCACACTTCAGGAACCGACGGATGCAGCTTCTTTAGCCTTTTTCCGGATACTCTTTGGCTGTATCTTACTTTTTGCACAAATCCGATTCCTTGCAAAAGGATGGGTGGAGCAATTGTATATTAAGCCCGAGTTTCATTTTAAATATTTTGGATTTTCCTGGGTACATACGCTACCCGGCCAATGGATGTACCTGCCTTGGGTGGTCATGATTATTTGCCTTATAGGGATCATTTTGGGGAAATGGTATCGGTTGAGTATCAGTGTGTTTTTTGTGCTGTTTTGCTATACGGAGCTCTTGGATCTTACCAACTACCTGAATCACTATTATTTTATCACGCTCGTTCTTTTTTTGATGCTCTTTCTGCCCATGCATGCGGCATTTAGCGTGGATGCCCGAAGGAATGGAGGTGTTGCATCTGTCCCACGCTGGATGTTGCTTTGTTTCCGGCTTCAGGTTGGTTTGGTCTATTTTTTTGCAGGTTTTGCCAAGATAAAATCAGATTGGTTGCTGGATGCACAACCATTAAAAATTTGGTTGGCGACTACAAGTAATTTGCCTGTCTTTGGGGCACTGCTTGCGCTACCAATTACCGCATGGGTCTTTAGTTGGATCGGGATGTTGTTTGACCTTTCGGTACCATTCTTATTACTCAATAGGCGCAGTCGCGGATTCGCCTATTTTCTGATTGTCGTGTTTCATCTCCTCACCATGTGGCTATTCTACATCGGGATGTTTCCACTAATCATGATGGCCGCAGCGTTGGTTTTCTTCCCTCCAAGATGGCACAGAAGTGTGTTGCAACGTTTACTGAAACCTACCCTAGTCGCCGCAGATAGTAGTCGGTCGCTTTATATACCTAAGCTGATGTTTTGGGTGTTTGCATTATTTTTTGTTTGGCAGATATTGATGCCGCTTCGGCATTTTCTTTATTCAGGCAATGTGCTGTGGACAGAGCAGGGCTACCGCTATGCTTGGCATGTGATGCTTATGGAAAAGGATGGCTTTGCGGAATTTTGGGTAGAGGATAAGACAACGCACATGCGCTATATCGAGTACCCAAAAAAACATTTGACGGCACTTCAAGAGAAGATGATGAGTACACAACCTGACATGATTTTGCAGTATGCACACTACTTGGCGGGTATCTATGAACAAAAGCTTGGACACCCTGTGGCGGTTTACGCGGATGTCTATGTATCGTTAAACGGCAGGCCTGGGCGACAATTTATCAATCCTGACGTGAACCTTGCGGCAATTGAAGATACCTTTGCCGGCAAAGACTGGATCCTTCCTGAAAACCCGCAACAGTATTAGGATAGGTAATACGGAATATGACAAGATTATTAGCACTATTTTTCTTCTTTGTTGGGATGATTGGACTAGGTCTTAATAATGCTCATGCTCAGAAAATTAATGTTCAGGTAGTACTGCAAGATGAGGAGGGCAATAGTATCCCTCATGCAACTGTTCAATTAGACAACGGCCTGCGGTTGGAGTCCGATGGAAAAGGGCATTATTCCACCTTCGCGGATATTGGTGTTCATGCTATCATGGTTACTGCCGAGTCTTATCGGAGCGTGCAGGAAACATGGGATATTAACGAACGGAACAGGCATCGGATTTTTACACTAGAAACGCAGCCGAAGCACTTAGGTGAAGTGACGATTGTTGCTACGCGCCGCAGCGGAAATATTCAACAGATAAAAGGGACAAAAGGTACCACTATTTATGCTGGCAAAAAGAATGAAACCATAAGTCTAGCCAAGCTTCCAGCCAATACAGCCACCAACAATTCCCGGCAGATTTATGCACAGGTGCCGGGGATCAATATTGTGGAGAATGACGAAGCCGGTATCGCATTGGGCATTGCAACCAGAGGTCTCAATCCTAATCGTACTACTGCTTTCAATACACGACAGAATGGCTATGATATAAGTGCGGATCCAATTGGTTACCCGGAGACCTATTACACCCCGCCGGCAGATGGCTTGTCTTCAATTGAAATAATTCGCGGTGCTGCTTCGCTACAATATGGGACACAATTTGGCGGCTTACTCAATTTTCATTTTAAAGAAGGAGATAGGGAAAAGGAAGTCGGCGTACTGAGTAAGCAGACAATTGGCAGCTATGGATTCTTCTCCAGTTTTAATAGTGTTGGGGGGCAAGTAGGTCCGTTGAATTATTATGGCTTTTACAATTATAGACGTAGTGATGGATGGCGGGACAATACAGCGTTTGGCGTGCATAATGAGTATTTAGGGATAAGCTACCAATTGTCGAACAAGGTGGCGTTGAGCTTGCAATATTCCGGCATGCAGAGCAATATGAAACAAGCCGGAGGTCTTACGGACAAAGCCTTTGCACAAAATCCGCAACAATCTTACCGAGATCGGAATTGGTTCAATGCGAATTGGAATATTCCCGAGCTTGGCCTGCAGTACCAAAGAGATAGCAACAACCTTTTTTCTTTGAAAGTCTATGGTCTGGTTGCAAATCGTTCTTATGTGGGCAACCTTAGCAAGATCACCATCACCGAGGATTTGAATAGCCCGCGGTTGGTGATGGAAGATGATTATCGGAATGTTTTTGTGGAAGCCCGGTACATGCATCATTACAGGATGATTGGTGATTTGAAATCTTCATTAGCTGCAGGGATTCGTTTCTATCATGGCAACACTCATCGGACGCAGGGCTATAATTTCACGGGAAGTGATGCGGATTTTTCAATAAGAAACCAGGATAGTTTGCAAATCGATTATCGCTTCCCCTCTTGGAATTATGCGGCGTTTGCAGAACATCTATTTCAAATAGCGCCAAAGTTGAGCATCACGCCAGGAGTGCGGGCTGAGTATCTTCAGACAAATGGAAAGGGCTACACAATTCCTGATACAAGTTTTGGGCAAAAGATTTTCGGTAATGAAAGGCATGTTCGTGTTTTCCCGCTTTTGGGCATCGGCATAGATTACCAATTGGGTAAAGGCCGAGATGTTTATGCCAACTTTTCGCAGAATTATAGTCCGGTAAACTTCGGTGATATTGTCATTATCAACCCGGGTATGAAAGTAGATTCTTCACTTCAGGATGTAAAAGGCTACAATGCTGATTTAGGCTATCGTGGGGAGTTGGGTCGGCTCATTCATTTTGATTTGAGTTTATACTACCTATTGTATAAAAATCGGATTGGAACTTTACTACAGACTGATGGAAGTTCCAACGTCTATCAATTCACGACCAATATTAGTGACTCCCGAAGTCTAGGTGCAGAACTCTATGCTGATATTGACCTGAGGAAGGCGCTATTGCCAAATAGCACTAAGGCGTTTCGAGCCTTGTTGTTTGGATCTGTTGCCTTTACTGATGCTCGTTATATCAATGCAGATAAAGATCCGCAACGAAGGAAATTCCAGAATAAGTATGTGGAGTATGCTGCTCCGGTGATTTGCCGAAGTGGAATGGATTTTGGGTATAAACGATTTTTCGGGAGCTTGCAGTTTTCTTATACGAGCGACCAGTATTCAGATGCAACTAATGCGCGTTCATCTACCGATGGTACGGTTGGTATTATTCCGCATTATCACACTTTTGATTTTACCGGGGGCTATCATTGGAAACATTGGCAAGCAACATTGTCCATCAATAATTTTACGAATACTCGATACTTTACCCGGCGGACAACCGGCTTCCCCGGCCCGGGTATTGTCCCATCAGAAGGACGAGCACTCTTTCTAAGTTTACAATATAAATTATAGGCAGCGCTTTGATCTTGTATTTTGAATTGGTCGGGAAATCCAGCTTTGCACTTCCGGCTATCAAGCAAGGCTAATCCTCTTTAGCCGCTTACCTTTGCAATCCTTATGACAGAAAAACGCTTGCTCGTAACAGCCGCACTACCCTATGCTAATGGGCCGGTTCATATTGGTCATTTAGCCGGTTGTTATCTTCCAGCAGATATCTACACCCGCTATCAACGGGCACAAAAGCGAGATGTACAGTTCGTTTGCGGTAGTGATGAGCATGGAGTTCCGATTACTATCCGAGCCATGAAGGAAGGTGTCACACCACAGGAAGTCGTGGACAAATACCACGTCTTAATCAAAGATTCTTTGGCGCAAATGGGTGTGTCTTGCGACATTTTTGCTCGAACCTCATCTTCGGTACATCGGGCTACCGCACAAGATTTCTTTACCAAACTATACGAAAAGGGGATTTTTGAAGAGACGGAAAGTGAACAATACTTCGACCCTGAGAAAAAGGTATTCCTTGCCGACCGCTATATTGTTGGGACTTGCCCCGTTTGTAGTAATCCCGGTGCATACGGCGATCAATGTGAACGATGTGGTAGTTCCCTCTCTCCAGAAATGTTGCTCCAGCCTAAAAGTGCCTTGAGTGATGCGATCCCTGAGAAACGAAAGACCAAGCATTGGTATTTCCCGCTAAACAAGTATGAAGATTGGCTACGAGAGTGGATCGTTGAAGGAAAGAAAGACCAATGGAAATCCAACGTGTATGGACAATGCAAGAGTTGGATTGATGCCGGATTGCAGCCTCGCGCCATGACTAGGGATAGCAACTGGGGTGTGCCTGTGCCGCTTAAAGATGCTGAGGGGAAAGTGTTGTACGTATGGTTTGACGCACCGATCGGGTATATCTCTGCAACCAAGGAGCTGACACCTCATTGGGCGGACTATTGGCAAAAAGAAGATACTAAATTGGTCCATTTTATCGGTAAGGACAATATTGTGTTCCATTGCATCATTTTCCCGGCAATGCTCAAAGCACACGGTGGATTTGTATTACCTGAAGCTGTTCCAGCCAATGAATTTTTGAATATCGAAGGAGAAAAGGTGAGTACCTCTCGCAATTGGGCAGTCTGGGTGCATGAATACCTACAAGATTTTCCTGGCGAAGCGGACTTATTGCGCTATGTACTTTGTGCAAATGCACCGGAAACTAAGGACAATGACTTTACTTGGAAAGATTTCCAGACTCGCGTCAATAGTGAGCTGAACAGTAATTTCGGAAACTTTGTGAATCGGGCCATGGTCATGATGCACAAACTCTGCAAAGGACGGGTCCCGATGTATCATGCGGCACGTAGAGATGATACGGATCAGGCTTTAGTAGCAGCTATCCAAGAAGCCAAACAGAAGATTCAGGACAGTATTGAAACGTATCATTTCCGTGATGCGCTCGCTGAGATAATGGCGCTTTCAACTAAAGGCAATAAATACCTTCAGGACAAAGCACCTTGGTTGCTTGCCAAGAAGCTGGAAGAAGATCCAAGTGTGCAGGAATTGATTGATAATTGTGTTCAACTTTGCTTGCAGCTCAGCGCGAACCTTGCCATTTTTATTGCCCCGTTCCTTCCGGATACCGCAAAGAAGATGTGCCACATGATGAAGGTGGTGGATAGGATGTTGTTTTGGGAAAATGCAGGCAAGATGGATTTGCTTCGCCCCAACTATCAACTGCGGGAACCGGAGCTTTTGTTTAGAAAAATTGAAGATGTAGAGATTGCAGCGCAAGTAGAGAAATTGCATGCTGCAAGTAGAGAAAAGGCCAGCGCTAGTAGTACCAATGCTGCACCTGCAGCAAGTTTGGCGGCGCCTTCGGCGCCGCCAAAAGCCGAAATTTCATTTGATGATTTCGCCAAAATTGACTTGAAGATTGGTACCATTCAAGCTGCAGAAAAAGTAGCAAAAGCAGACAAGCTACTCCAGCTAAAAGTGGATATGGGCAATGGCGAAGTACGCACGATCGTTTCCGGTATCGCGCAGCATTTTAGCCCCGAAGAGATTATTGGCAAGCAAGTGACAGTTGTTGCCAATCTTGCACCCAGGAAAATGAAAGGTATTGAAAGTGCCGGTATGATCCTCATGTCCGAAGACTCAGAAGGCAAGTTGGTCTTTGTTGCACCCGGCACAGCAGTCGCACCCGGCGCAGAAGTACGATAAGCGTGGTAAGGTTTTTGCAGCAACAGTGTTGCGACACATTTTGTTGCAGCACCATCCTACAAAACTTATTTATCTTTCCATACTTATGCAGATTTCATTCCATGGCGCAGCGCGGGTAGTTACCGGCTCCAAACACCTCATCACCCTTGACAACGGAAAGCAGATCTTGTTAGACTGTGGCTTATTTCAAGGGATGGGTAAAGAAACCGTACACTTGAATTCCGTTTTCGGATTTGAACCGGCAAAGGTCGATGTCATGGTCCTTTCCCATGCTCATATCGATCACTGTGGACTTGTTCCAAAATTGGTGAAAGAAGGCTTTAAAGGAAAAATATGGTGCACCTCTGCTACTGCCGACCTAGCCAAGATTCTTATGCGGGACTCTGCACGAATCCAAGAGAGTGATATCAAATACCTCAACAAGCACCGGGCAAAGGAAAATAGAGAACTCTTAGAACCACTCTATGTGGAGGAAGATGCAATAGCAGCGGCAGAGCAATTCTCCATACTTGAATATGGTGAATCCTCCGAAATCCTTGATGGCGTTAGTCTTCTTTTTACCGATGCCGGCCACCTACTAGGTAGTGCCGCTGTGAATTTGACCATTCAGGAAAATGGAAAGACAACGAAACTCACCTTCTCCGGCGATATTGGTCGGTATCGGGATGCTATTCTCCGCTCCCCTGCTAGCTTTCAAGCAGATGATTATGTGGTCATGGAATCTACTTATGGAGACAAATTGCACAAGCCAATCCCACCAAATTCTACTGAATTACTGGACTGGATCAATCATACTTGTATTGAGAAAAAAGGAAAACTCGTCATTCCGTCCTTTAGTGTCGGTAGAACGCAAGAACTTTTGTACCAGCTTAATCGTTATGAACTGAATGGTAAGTTGCCCGACTTGAAATATTTTGTGGACTCACCACTTTCTATCACGGCAACAGAAATCATCAAAGCTCATCCGGAATGCTTCAATGCAGAGGTGGAAGCGATCCTTAGGAAGGACCCCGATGTGTTCAAATTCAAAGGACTAACCTATACTCGAACTGTAGAAGAGTCGATGGCCATAAACGAAGTTCAAGGGCCTTGCGTTATTATTTCTTCGTCAGGGATGGCAGAAGCCGGGAGGATTAAGCATCATATTGTTCACAATATTGACGACAAGCGGAACACGATCCTACTTGTAGGCTACTGTGACCCTCGTTCCCTGGGTGGCCGACTCAAAGCGGGCGACAAAGAAGTACGAATTTTTGGTAAACCTTTTGACGTATATGCAGAGGTGGGCTCAATTGAAAGTATGAGTGCGCATGGAGACTATCAAGACCTACTCCATTGGTTGAGTAGCCAGACGCCAAGTAGTGTGAAGAAAGTATTTCTCGTGCATGGAGATTACGACACCCAACAAGTCTTTGCCGAAAAGCTGAAAGCTGCTGGCTATAACTCTGTTGAAATACCCGAGCAACACAGCGTTTGGCCGCTTTGATTGAAGTGGATATAGCAGGAACGCATTTGCAGCAATAGTGCTCAATTTTAGATTTGAACCAATGCTCAAAGAGTCATAATTATTGAGGCTACGAAGGCAATAGCTCCGTAAATTCTTAGGCTTAATTTCCTACGTTGAGTTTTGGGCTGAAAGATATTCAAGTGAGCTTAATTGTTTGTTTTGCTCAGCCCTGCAAGTAAGGCTTCAACTCACCTGCATCGCTTGCTTTGCTGCATGTGTTCGCATACCCCAATTCAGTAGCATAAGGCCGCCGAGCATTATTATGGCAGAGAGTAAGAGCAACTCATTTATGTGTGGTGTGGGTATGTAGAACATGGACATCAACCCTTGAATTAAGAGAAGCACTTCCTGAAAAACGATTCCACCGACAAAAATGCTAAGCCCACTCCTACGCCAACTACCGGGAAGCACAAGTCCATTATGCTTTAGATAGGCGATTAAATACATGCTCAGCATTCCTAGAAAGATTAAATGCAAATAGGCTATTACAATAGGACGGAAGCCGAAAGCAATCTTAGCTAAGCCGGGATGGAGCGAGCCTGCCTGTAGCAAAAACTTTACAGTACCAGCAAGACCGGCAATAATGAAAAGAATTCGTTCTGTGGATTTTAAATTGCGCAAACTACGAATTTGTCCTTTCAAGGCTTGATTAAGAATCATACCCCAAGCAACAAACTGAGCAAGGGCTGCAACAACCGTAGCACTATAAAATCCACTTGGCAATTTTGCCCAAAGTATCGACAATAGATAGGCAGGTAAACAAGCAAAGCTTAACAGGTAGAAGGCATACTTGCTAATTCCACCCCTATCTCTATTGGCACTCATGAGTAGGCCCATACACGCAAAGAAAAACCAGCCGTTATACTGAAAATGCAAAAAGAAGTAAATGGCGCCGAGGTACCAACGGTCATGATTAATGTGCTGCATCATCATGAAGGCTAAGAAAAATGGACCTATCGAGGAGAAGACATTCCAAATAAGCCCCATTTTAAACCAAGCCGGAGCAAGCCCAATCGTTTCTAATCGGTTTAAATCCTTCCAAAAGGCAAGGGCAAAGGCATAAGAAACAAAAATGGAAAGTGTGGAAAACGTGATGGACACTAGATTGTATCCAAAAAACGGAAAGGAAAGTAGCATGGCCCAGGCTGTAATCAAATTGGCCATAAAGAGCCAATGGTACTTTCTGAAATTGATCGCCTCATGCCCCTTCTGAAAGCTTAGGTACCGCACAAGTAGTAACATCAGTATTTGGCTCAGCCAACCTGCAAATGCGAAATGAGAATGCGCATTAAGCACATTTTTCTGTGGAAGCCAAGGTAAAGAATAGGCAATTTTGTAACGCATCGCTGTGCCCAAGACGGCTACCAGCAAAAGATTGAACAAACAAATACGAACCCATTTATTGACAAATTTTTGTTCCATTATTTACAAAGTTGTACGCTAGCTTTTTCTAGATGGATATTAGGTGAAGACTGCCGATAGCCCTTTGAGACGTATAGCTTTTAACGACTCAATAATAGACTTTTCCCCTAATTATTTCAACTAGCCCTCTTTGTTCCATCTTTTTGATCGCTCTAATTACAGTCTCCACACGTAGCCCGATCATGCCAGCAATCTCTTGCCGAGAAAATGGAAGTCGGAATTTTTCTGAAAGTTCCGGGTTATGATGTTCTTTTTTTAGCACTTGGAGCAAAGTCTCAATACGCTTCTCCGGATTGAAAATTGCGATTCCGCGCCCAATTTGATGGTTCTTGTACAAACGCTGCGAAAGAAGCAAATTGATTCGAAGCATAAGATTGATATCGCCCATTAGAATTTCAAAAAAGTTAGCCCTACTCAGCACAGAGACAATTGTATCGCTTGCAGCTACCGCATGATAAGGAAAGGGTTCGCCCAATAGTACTGCGGAAATACCGAGGCTTTGCCCCATTGAATATTTACCCTGTATGAAAGCAGCTCCATCTTCATTGTAATTCACAACGTCCACCACGCCACTTTCTATCTGGTAATAGGAGTTGGATTCTGCCCCCTCGAAGAATATGCGTTGCCCCTTTTCGAATTTTTTGGAAACAGCGCCGGCAGCCTTTAACACTAAATGATCCAATAACATTGCAAAGGAATTTATTTTGTATGAAAAGGAAGCAAAATACCTTTAGCAAATTGCTACAGCCTATGACCATAGTCATAGGAAATTCACACATTAATCAGTTTATTTGTTGCAACCAAACTAAAAATTTGCAGGTATGAAAAAAACCATCCTCGCCTTTTCCGCATTTGCGATAGTAGCTCTGGCCGCATGCGGTGGCACTGAAAAAAGCCCAGAACAAACCGCAACCGAGCAAGCCGCTTCCGCTGATGCCAACAAAGCACCTGAGAATCCCGCCGCAGACCCAGAAAGGGGAATGGGCAAATTCACAAGTGTTGAGCTGGGGCCAATAGATGCTACTAAAGCCGCTGCTGGTGAAAAGGAGTACGAAGTGAAATGTGCTTCTTGTCATAAACTAACTGATGAAAAGTTAGTAGGCCCAGGTTGGAAAGGTGTGACCGAACGTCACAAACCTGAATGGATTATGAATTTCGTTACCAATACTGACGAAATGTTGGACAAAGACCCTAAGGCCCAAGCAATGCTTGAAATTTGTCTTGTACGTATGCCTAATCAAAACCTTACGGATGATGATGCGCGAAACTTACTAGAGTTTATGCGTAAGAATGATGGAGCTAAATAATCTCTTCTTTCACTTTTTTAATAATTAAACCAAAGCTAGGTTTCTTAACAATCATGAAAAATCCAACAAAAATTTTACCTGTCGTGTTGGCCGGGCTTAGCCTCACGGCAACGATGGTGGGCTGTAAGCCGAAAACAGCCGGCACAGCTACAGCCACGGATGCAGCCTCAAAAGTGTATGTAGCTCCTGGGAAATATGATGAGCTTTACAATTTTGTCTCTGGAGGCTTTAGTGGACAAGTAGCAGTCTATGGCTTGCCTTCTGGCCGTTTGCTTCGAGTAATTCCAGTATTCTCACAAGATCCTGAAAAGGGCTGGGGTTATAGCGAAGAAACTATTCCAATGCTCAATACATCTCATGGCTTTGTCCCTTGGGATGACTCACACCACCCGGAACTTTCACAAACTAATGGGGAAGTGGATGGCCGCTGGCTATTTATTAATGGCAATAACACTCCTCGTGTTGCAAGGCTAGATTTGAAAACCTTCAGAACTGCCGAGATCATTGAAATCCCGAATAGCTCCGGCAACCACTCTTCAGCGTTCACTACGCCTAATTCAGAGTACGTAGTTGCCGGTACCCGCTTTTCTGTTCCTATGGACAATGAAAATGGAGATGTTCCCATCAATACTTACAAACAAAATTTTAAGGGGAATGTTTCTTTTTTAAGTGTTGATCCGCAGCATGGAAATATGAAGATTGCATTTCAAATTATGCTACCCGGTGTGGACTTTGACTTAGCACACTCCGGCAAAGGACCTAGCGATGGATGGTTTTTCTTTTCCTGCTATAATACTGAAAGAGCCCATACCCTGCTAGAAGTGAATGCTTCTGAGAAGGATAAAGACTTCATTATGGCCTTGAACTGGAAGATGGCAGAACAGCTTATCAAAGAAGGAAAAGGAAAAAAACAAGCGGTAAACTATGCACACAATACTTGGGACGAAGCATCTCATAGTGCTAAGTCTGTAATGGAAAAGGAAGTTACTGTTCTTGATTACAAAGATTATCCAGGCCTTGTTTACTTGATGCCCTGCCCCAAGAGCCCACACGGATGCGATGTTAGCCCTTCAGGTGAGTATATCGTAGGTAGTGGTAAGCTAGCTGCTTTAGTACCGGTGTTTTCATTTGCAAAAATGCAATCTGCTATTAGTGCAAAGAACTTTGAAGGCGACTATCAAGGGATACCCGTATTAAAATACGAAGATGTACTCCATGGTGAAGTAAAGAAACCGGGTCTAGGGCCACTCCATACAGAATTTGACGATAAGGGCAATGCCTACACCTCAATGTTTGTAAGCTCTGAAATTGTAAAATGGCGTTTGTCAGATCTGAAGATTCTAGATCGGATACCGACTTACTATTCTATTGGTCACCTACACATCCCCGGAGGCGACTCTAAGAAGCCTTACGGCAAGTATATGGTCGCTTACAACAAAATTACAAAGGACAGGTATCTGCCTACCGGCCCGGAACTCGCGCAGAGTGCTCAACTCATAGACATAAGCGGAGATAAAATGAAGCTTTTGTTGGATTATCCAACTATTGGTGAACCGCACTACGCACAGTCCATTGTAGCGGAAAAGGTGAAAGGAAATTCCTTGAAATTCTTTAAGCTCGAAGAAAATAAACACCCGTATAAAACAATGGGTGAAAAAGAAACAAAGGTGGTGCGTGAAGGGAATAAAGTTCATGTGTATGCCACCGCCATTCGCTCCCATTTTGCCCCAGATAACATTGAAGGAATTCGCGTAGGCGATGAGGTATATTTCCATATTACCAACCTGGAACAAGACTGGGATATCCCACATGGCTTTGCTGTTAAGGGGGCTAATACAGCCGAACTCCTAATTATGCCCGGTGAAACAACTACCCTAAAATGGAAGCCTGAGAAAGCCGGAATGTACCCCATGTATTGCACCGACTTCTGTAGCGCGCTGCACCAGGAAATGCAAGGTTACGTCCGGGTATCTCCTGCGGGAAGTAATGTGCCAATTAAATTCAGTCTAAATCAAAAGGACTCAACAGTTGCAGTAGCTGACTAAACAGCTTGCGTCACTTTTTAATAATGGGTAGTGAGCAAGCAACGCTGGCTCCTACCCATTTTGTTTAACTTACTATTCTTTGGAATGAAAAAAGAAAAGATCCCTGCTTGGATGCGCATCCTACTTGTGTTGGGAGCCGTGGCACTTGCTGCTGCTATCATTTTGCCTATTTGGAGGATTGAATTAGATGCCCCTCAGTACCCGGAAGGCTTGGCCATGCAGATATATTCCTACAAATTGGGAGGAAGCATCGATATCATCAATGGTTTGAACCATTATATTGGCATGAGAACCTTACATGAATCGGATTTCATCGAGTTTACTGTACTGCCCTACCTGATCGGATTCTTCGCGCTATTCACAATGGTAGTAGCCTTGCTAGGACGAAAGAAGCCGGTATTTTGGCTCACAGGAGCCTTCCTACTGTTTGCAATTGTGTCTATTGTTGATTTTTGGAAATGGGAATATAACTATGGCCATAACTTGGACCCTAATGCGCCAATTCAAGTGCCGGGAATGAGCTACCAACCCCCGTTAATCGGATTTAAGCAATTGTTGAATTTTGGCGCGTTTTCCATTCCTGATATTGGAGGCTGGCTAATGGCTGTCGCCGGCGGGATCATGGCATTATGCGTCTTCATGCTCCTAAAAAAACAGAAGAAGTTGCTAGCAAATACTTCAGCGGTACTGTTATTGATGGCCTTGCTCAGTTCCTGTTCCCAAACCCCCTCCCCAATTAAACTAAACAAAGACCAGTGCGATAATTGTAAAATGACCATTGCTGACCAACGTTTTGGAGCTGAAATTGTCTCCAAAAAAGGAAAGATTTGGAAGTTTGATGACACCAATTGCCTTGCCGAGTTTTTAGAAGAAAATCGGGTGCACCGTAGCCAAGTGAAGGATATTTTTCTCGTCGGGTTTGATGGAGCTCATGATCTTCTGAAATTGGAGACCTGCCTATTGTATCAATCCGAGGAATTGAAATCGCCGATGGGCGGAAATGTTGCGGCATTTGCTGATAAAAATGCACTGGATGCTGCGGCAAAAAGCCTTCCAGGTACTACCATTACTCCCGCTGAAATAGGCTTATGAACAGAATAGTAAGTGCTATTTGCTTACTTCCTTTGTTGCTTTTTGCTATTGGTGCATCCGGCGCCAGGATAGAAGTTGATGGGAAGAAGTTTAGCATCAAATCAGCAATTCATGCGGCGAAAAGCGGGGATACCCTTATTGTGCTTCCCGGGCATTATAAAGAAGGAAACATAATTATCAACAAACGCCTCACACTCCTCGGGAAAGACTATCCTACCCTAGACGGAGCGCATAAGTATGAAGTGATCACAATAAATGCTGATAGCGTTGTAGTTTCTGGATTCAGAGTGATCCGCAGTGGCCAAAGTAGTTTGAAAGAAGTCGCCGCAATAAAGCTGAATCAAGTGTACCGCGTGCAAATACTCAACAACATTCTTGACGATAATAATTTCGGCATTTTTAGTCTCAATTGTGGTAGTTGCACCATTTCTGGTAACAAGATTAAAGCCTACGGAAAGGGAGAACAAACAAGCGGGAATGGCATTCATTGTTGGAAATCGGTGGATATGCGCATCCTTGGAAATATGATATCTGGACATCGGGATGGTATCTACTTTGAGTTTGTTACTTCCAGCATCATTTGGAGGAATATTAGTGAACACAATATTCGCTACGGACTACACTTCATGTTCTCTCATGATGATGCCTATATCAGCAATGTCTTTTCGCAGAATGGGGCCGGAGTAGCTGTAATGTTTACACATGGCATTAAGATGTTCAACAATTATTTTCTTGATAATTGGGGGGAGGCTGCTTATGGCCTTTTACTCAAAGAAATTAGCAACAGTCTGGTTTCCGGCAATCATTTTCAGGGAAATACTACGGGGATTCATATGGAAGGTGGCACCCGAATATTGATGCAGCGTAATGTTTTTGAGCGAAATGGTTATGCCTTGCGCATACAAGGAAGTTGTGATCAGGACACGCTTTTGAACAATGATTTTATTGGAAACACTTTTGATGTAGCGACAAACAGTTCGCAGTCACTCAATTATTTTAATCATAATTATTGGGATAAATACGAGGGCTACGACCTTCGGCATGATGGCCTTGGTGATGTCCCTTTTCGCCCGGTTTCACTATTTTCTACTGTGGTAGAAAGTATGCCTACAGCAATGGTATTGTTCCGGAGTTTTATGGTGGTACTTCTGGATAAAGCCGAAAAAATATTGCCCAGTGTCATTCCCGAAGGATTGAGAGATGATGCTCCGAGTATGAAAGAAAACATAAAACCCCTATCATAAAAAGTAGAAGCCTTAGCAGACAATATCAAACACTATGATTGAACTCAATGGTATTTCAAAACGTTTTGGCAAATTGCAAGTATTGGATGGTGTCAACCTAACTATGAAGGCTGGTCAATGTGTTGCCCTCATAGGCCCTAACGGATGTGGTAAGACTACACTCATCAAGACGATACTCGGTATGGTTCATCCCGATGCTGGCACCATAAAGTTCTTGGGGAAAGAAATATTGGGGGCCTGGCAATACCGACAGCAGATTGGCTATATGCCTCAAATAGGTCGCTACCCGGACGCTGCAAGCATTGGGCAAATAATTGCCATGATGAAGGATATCCGTTCCGGAGTTGGCTATGATGAAAGCCTAATTGATACGTTCCAACTTAGTAGCCTTTATGGGAAACGCTCCGGCACACTTTCCGGTGGGACGCGCCAGAAATTGAGTGCCGCACTCGCATTCCTTTTTCAACCCCAAATGCTCATTCTGGATGAGCCTACTGCGGGTCTCGATCCAGTATCTGCGGAGCAGCTCCGTGAAAAGATCCAAACCGAATTAGGACGAGGAAAGTTAGTACTTATCACCTCCCATATTCTAAGTGATCTTGACGAGCTGGCGACTGACGTAGCTTTTATGCAAGAAGGGAAGCTCAGAATCTTTCAGTCTATAGATCAATTGAAAACAATGACCGGCGAAAGCCGCCTCCAGAGGGCGATTGCAGCCATTATGCAAAATCAAGTAGCAGTATGAAGAAGGTGATCAAATATGTTCTTTGGGATATCCTCAGAAGCCGAGTGGTGATACTTTATACCTTATTACTTCTGCTAGTGTCCTTCACGCTTTTTTCGCTCGAAGACAATCCAGCAAAGGCCTTGCTGAGTATGCTTAATATTGTCCTCATCATTGTTCCAATGATCAGTCTTGTCTTTGCAACGATCTATTACTACAACAGTTCGGAGTTTATAGAGCTACTATTGAGCCAACCTTTGCAACGGTCCAGCATTTGGTTGAGCTTATTTTCGGGTCTTGCCGGCGCGCTAGTTTCAGCAGTCGCCATTGGGATGGGGCTTCCTATAATTTTCTTCGAGCCTACAGCGGCTGGTTTGAGTTTATTGATTATTGCCCTCCTGCTAACACTAATATTTGTGAGTATCGCGCTACTGGTGGCGGTACGCACGCGCGACAAAGCTCGTGGTATCGGGAAAGCTATTTTACT
>JAFDYA010000174.1 GCA_018267675.1 Bacteroidota bacterium | reverse complement strand
TACAAGTTTTACTAGCCCATCATAGGCACCTACTAGAAGGTTGTTTTGAAAATCTAAAATAATTGGGCCTACCAAATCACCGGAAGGTAATCCGGCATTTTCGTCATAATTGACTACCTGAAAATTTTTTGTATCGAAAGACGTAATGCATCTACGGGTAACTAACCAAATTCGTTGAAACTGATCCATAGTCAAGGCTAGGATATTATCATCCTTAAGACCATCTTCATGGGTAAATACTTCAAACCTACCTGTTGTTGGATCCAGTCGGTTTAGGCCTTTGTCAGTACCGATCCAAAGTTCCCCGTCAGGCGTGGACACTACACCGCTCACAATATTTCCACTAAATCCAATTCTGGAGTAGGAATCAATGAAATTGGTAAATAATCCATTCTTTTGATTATAAAGACTCAAGCCATCATTTGTACACAATGCCAAGATGCCACTACCCAAATTTTGAATTCGCCATACTAGGATATTTGCCGGTGTAGTATTATCAATACCGTACTTTTGGAAATGTCGAAAATGTCCGGTTTTAGGGTTATAAACATCCAAACCCTTATCGTAAGTTCCAATCCAAATTTGTCCGCTATCATCCTTTCCCAAGGAAATAATTCGGTTAGAAGATACTGATTGACTATTGTTTTTGTTATGTAAAAATGCTTTTGTCGAACTCGTCTCCAAATTAAATAAATACAGACCGTTCATCGTACCAATCCATACCTCGCCATTACCATTAGTTACTACATCAGACACTTGCCTATTCACTGATTTATTCGATGTAGGAGGAATCTCAAGGTATTTTTGGCGAATCTGCTGGTTGGAATCAAGCAGGGTAAAACCTTGTCCATACCAAGCAGTAACTAAATAACATTCCCTTTGTTGCAAAACTGCCGGAATAAGATTCGTCACCATACCTTTAAGCATGCTGAGCTTTTGAAATCGTTCATTATCCGGAAGGTACGCATTGATTCCGTCCTCGGTCCCCAGCCAAAGAATACCAGTCCGGTCCTTGAACATACAGGAAACATTCCGACCTCTAAATCCATGGAGGGTATTACTGCTATTAGGTATAAAAGGAGTTTGGGAAATTTGCTGCTCTAATGATTGATACCATTCTCCAGTTGCTAGAGCCGATCGGCTAGGAAAATTAAACCGCTTTAGTCCTTCACTTGTACCAAGCCAAAATGAATATACCCCTACCGAATTAACGGTCTCTTCCATTGCAAATGATAGATTTACGGTTCCTGGAAAGCTCTTACTCCGATTCCAAATAAAACTCCGCAACTTCTTCCCTGATACATCCACAATACAAATACCTTTACCCCAAATACCTGCCCATATATTGCCTTCATGATCCTCAAAAATTGAAGTAACTGCGTTCTCCCCCAAACGTTTAGTAGAATCCAAAACGTACAATACCGAACTACTATGTTTCCTATCGTACAAAACCAACCCATCGTAGCTACCGATCCAGAACCTTCCCTTCGAATCTTCAAAGACTTTACCGACAGACTTAACCTTAGCATCCGTCAAACCGGGCGGTAGATACTCAACTGTTTCAAAAGATTGCGTGTTACGATCAAACAGTGCCAATCCAGCTTCTGAACAAAGCCAAACAGCTCCCCCTCTATCTACAAAAATCCGAGTATTAAAATCACTAGGCAGATGACCGAGCCGCTCCTTTCCTGAGTAAAAATTAACTGCTGTATTTAAAAAGGGATTGAACTTGCTTACACCCGCTTTAGTACTTAACCACAAAAAACCACTGTCATCTCCCGCAATACTGGAAACAAAATTGTTTGCAATGCTCTGTTTATCCCGCCGGCTATGAAGATACACCTCAACCTGGCTACCGTCACAACGATTTAGCCCCAGAGGGGTGCCCACCCATAAGTACCCGCGGGTGTCACGATACACGCAATTCACCTCGTTGGATGACAAGCCACTTAGTGTATTGATGTGATAGAAATTTACCGCACTTACAATTGGACTCGCGTAAACAAAGGGGCCTGCAAGGAAAAGGAGAAGAATAAAAAACAAATTTCCTCCGGGTGCTTTCACTCGTATTAAGCATCGCGTAAAAAACTCCACAAATAATTAAAATTGACTCCACCAAGCTCTAAAAAAATCAAACCACCAAACATAGATGATCGAAAAAAAAAGCCATTCCGCTGGGAAATGGCTCTAATAATGTCAATCAATATACTAGTGGGATTCTTCCCCGGGTCGTAATGGCACATTTTGTGGAACGAAATCCTTACCGTTTCCATCATCCTTGTAATCATAAGGCCAACGATAAACTGTTGGGATTTCACCAGGCCAGTTACCATGCATCCCTTGTATCGGTGTTGTCCACTCAAGAGTATTGGATTGCCATGGATTCGGATCAGTGACCTTTTTACCCTTCCATATAGAAACGAAGAAGTTGACCACAAACATGAGCTGTGCAAAGAACACAATGATCACCACTACAGAAATAAATTCATTGAGTGTATGGAATTGTTTAAAGCTTTCCCACGCGCTAAAGTCATAATAACGGCGCGGCATACCTGCGATACCCTCGTAGTGCATTGGCCAGAAGATAAGATAGGCACCAATCAAAGTGATCCAGAAATGGATGTAGCCTAAGGTGTTATTCATGAAGCGGCCATAGAACTTTGGATACCAATAATACAAGCCGGCAAACATGCCAAAGAAAGCAGATACACCCATTACCAAGTGGAAGTGAGCAATTACGAAATAAGTATCGTGTAGGTGAATATCCAAGGCAGAGTTACCTAAGAAGATACCGGTAAGACCACCAGAAATAAACATGGATACAAAGCCGATCGCAAACAGCATCGGTACATTGAAACGTATATTACCCTTCCATAGTGTCGTGAGCCAGTTGAAGGTCTTCACAGAAGAAGGAACTGCGATCAACAGGGTCAGCAATACGAAGATTGACCCGAGGAAAGGACTCATACCGGTAACAAACATATGGTGCGCCCACACCAAAAACGCGAGTGCGGTAATACCTACCAGAGAAATAACCATTGCGAAGTAGCCAAAGATCGGTTTACGTGCATTAGTTGACAATATTTCTGAAGTAATCCCCATGCCGGGTAGCATAATAATGTACACTTCAGGATGTCCTAAGAACCAGAACAAGTGTTGATACAAAATCGCCGAACCACCAACATGCGAAAGTGCTCGTCCGTTTATGAAAATTTCAGACAAATAGAACGATGTACCAAATGAGCGATCAAAAATCAAGAGTACAAAACCAGAGAACAATACAGGGAAAGACAACAAGCCCAAAATCGCGGTAAAAAAGAACGCCCAAATCGTAAGTGGCATTCTTGTCATTGTCATGCCTTTGGTACGCATATTCAAAATGGTACTTACATAGTTCAGACCGCCCAAAAGCGACGAAACAACAAACAAGGCCATCGATATCAACCAGAGATCCATACCTAATCCGGAGCCTTGTGTCGCTTCCTTAAGAGCGCTTAATGGCGGATAGGCTGTCCAACCACCGGATGCAGGACCTGTCTGAATAAATAATGAAGTAAACATTATCACTCCCGCTGTGAAGAAAAACCAGTAGGAGAGCATGTTCATAAACGGTGATGCCATATCCCGAGCCCCGATTTGTAGGGGAATCAACAAATTAGAGAAAGTACCGGACAAACCTGCCGTCAACACAAAGAAGATAAGTATCGTACCGTGCATGGTAACCAAGGCATAATAAAATTCAGGAGAAAGCTTGCCTCCTTTAGCCCAATGACCCAAAAAAGTCTCCAAAATAGGGAAGGTTTTATCCGGCCAACCCAATTGCAAGCGGAAAAACACGGAAAATAGGGCACCAATAATCGCCCAAATTATCCCCGTGATCAAAAATTGCTTGGCAATATACTTATGATCCTGGCTGAAAATGTACTTAAATATAAAGTGTGGTTCTTTATGCTCATGTCCATCATGTACACCATGCCGATCAAAATCGTTATGGATGTGATGATTGTCCCCATGAACTTGGCCTCCACCTTGCGACATATTTGGCCCGTCAATAATAATTTGCTCGCTCATTGTAAACTATTTTACTACTTTCTTCTAAATTATTCTAAAACTGATTTCTAAAGCCCTAATTAGCGCATGGTTACTTTTTGAGTGGTGTCAACTGCCCCATTTCCTGAACCGTTGGTGTTTGTACTATCCGATGCAGGTGCTGCGTTACTGCTTCCAAAGTTAACGACGTAATCTGGTTTTTGGGACTTGAACCACTGATTCAACTCATCCTGAGTTTCATGTACAATAACGGTACCTCTCATAGAGTAGTGACCATTACCACAAATTTGGTCGCAAGAAATTTCATAAACAAAATTTGGATTCCCTGTAATTTTTTTCATTTCTTCGGTAGAAATACTTGGTGTAAACCAGAGTGTAGTTGTAATTCCTGGTACAGCATCCATTTTATAACGGAATTGAGGTAAGCCCACATCATGAATTACGTCTCTGGAGCCAATAATCAACTTAACAGGTCGACCTTTCACGACATGCATTTCACCACTTTGGTTCACAATATCATCCATATTGTGTGCATCCCCTTTATAGTCTAGACCCAAGACGTTATTAGCGTCGTTGATTAAGCGGAAATTACGTTTGCCCAACTGCCCGTCAGCTCCCGGGTAACGGATCAACCAGTTAAATTGCTTCCCAACAATCTCAACAATTTGTGCGTTTGCGGGTGCAGGAGCCGTGATAGTTACCCAATGCTTCAACCCAAACACAACCATGATCAACATACCGATGGCGGGAATTGTTGTCCAAAGCAATTCCAATTTGTTGTTATGAGGATAAAACAAAGCCTTTCTACCTTCTTTTGCTTGATACCGATAAGAGAACCAAAACAATAATGCCTGCGTTGCAAAAAACACAATGCCGGTAACTACAACTGTTACATTGAGCATAGTGTCATAAACTTCACCTTGCAGCGAAGCCGACTTAGGCAACATCTTGCCAATCATTGCCTCGTGGCATTCATAAATGCCCCAGCAGCCAAAGATGAAAAACAGCAAAAGCAAAGTAGCCATCAATTTGTTTGACTGCGCTTTTACCTTCTCCTCTCCTCTGAGAATACCGGCGTACTCGCTAGCCTTCGCAATTTGAAATACGATGACAAAAAACAGTGCAACTAAGGCAAATATGGTGAACGACATTTCTAAAAATTCAAATTTCTAATTTCAAAAAACCTATTGACAACTATACAAGAATTCGGGGGTTCTATTTAGCTAACGTGAATCAAAGCTTCCTTCATCATCGGATGGTTATGAGGAATCAATGGATGTTTGCTCAGTGACAAAGACGTAGAATATATCAAGGTACCTATAAATCCACAAAGTACCCCGATTTCATACCAATCCAAGTGCCAATTACCGCCCATAGTTCCGGGATAAATCATTTGATAAAAATCCAACCAATGTCCAAAAAACAGTGCCATTGCCATAAACGAAACGGTGAAGTAGTTCCGCTTACTTGGCCGACTCATCAAAATCAGGATTGGGAATATAAAGCAAATGATAAATACCGCAAACCAAATGACGCTATACGGCCCTTGCATCCGAATCTTAAAATAAATTGTTTCTTCAGGAACGTTAGCGTACCAAATCAACATAAACTGGTCAAACCATACATAGGTCCAAAATATAGAAAAGGCAAACATGAACTTCCCAAGATCATGAATGTGTTCCATGTTTACGATTTGGTAATAGCCTTGATTCTTTAGATACACAACAAAAAGAAGGATAACGCCCATTACTGCTACGAAGGAAGATGCCCAAGAATACCAAGAGAACATGGTTGAAAACCAGTGAACATCGATACTCATCACCCAAAGCCAAGGCTGGATGCTCATTTGTGTAAGTGCGTAAACAACTAGGAACAAGGCGGAAACCGTAATTGTTCTCCAGTAAATCTTAGTAGAGTTCACCGCAGCTGCATCTTGAGAAAGAGAAAGCGTCCGAATTTTAAAACCAAAGAAAGACCAAAGGCCAACAGTAAGGATTGAAAAAACGCTGAAAAAGCCATTATTCAATACCCATTTTTTACCCAAAACAATTAAATCGGGCTCGCCGGTATGTTCATTAATCGGGGTAGTCCATTTGTAGATCGGGTTAAATTCACCTACTGGGGTATGTACCCGGAAAAGAAATACACAACAGAAAATAACCACCAAAGCAATCAAACCAAATAGCCAAACATTCGCGCCAATGGCCTCAGGAACCCGCCGATAAACAACTATCCAGGAACCTTGAGCGAGTGATACCGCTGCAATTATAAACACTGCAGCCACTGCAACTACTAGGAAGAAAATGGAATTCTGCAACAAAGCGTCCCAGAAGCGAATCTTATCCATATTGGATGAAGAACCCAACAAGACTACTGCTCCTACAATAATAGAAAGGACACCGATGGCAATTAACACCAAACTAGTTAGTTTGAGCCGAGCCGGGATTACAAAACGTTCGTTCATCTTGATAATTAAATTCGTATTTAACAAAATTCAGGATGGATCTCGCAAATATTAAAGCTATCCTTCCGTTCTTCTAATTCTATTTTT
>JAFDYA010000173.1 GCA_018267675.1 Bacteroidota bacterium | reverse complement strand
TTCGCAAACTTCAATAATGCCGCCCTGGCATCCCCTCAGGACTGAGGGGACGGGTTCGAGTCCCGTCCAGTCCGCAAGCCCCACAAAGTGGGGCTTTTTTTATGCCCTTAATTGACAGCTTTTAGCATAATCCCTATGGGCCTTTTGCTTGCCTATTCTAGGCTGATACTAGGTGTTTACTACTAATCAATGCCAGCTCCTTCAGTGATTCGTATCATGCACAGCCCCTACAACAAAAGATACTTTTACGATTCATGATTTGGTTTTTGCACTTGCATACTCCACGATACCGTCATGAGTCAACATTGATGTATCTACAATGAAACAGAACAGTAAACCAATTATAAGTCCTGTTTCTGCTCTTATCCTTTGGCGCAAAATTCTACGACGCCCTACATGATGCATTTCGAATAAAGCCTGCTTCCTATTTCACACAATACTCTCGGGGCAATGCCTGTCATCAAATCAAGGTTCTGACCGACTCCGAGATAATCAATTAACCTCGTTGTTTAAACCATAATTAAATGAAAACAATCATTGAGCCATTTCGAATAAAATCCGTTGAACCCATCTATTTCAACACTCGTGAGCAACGCGAGAAGATACTTGCCGCGGCACACTACAACCCCTTCTTGGTTGATGCAAAGGATGTACTGATTGACCTACTTACGGACAGCGGAACTAGTGCTATGAGTAGCCATCAATGGGCAGGTATTATGCAAGGAGACGAATCCTATGCCGGTAGTCCTAGCTTCTATCGCTTTGAAAATGCTGTAAAAAAAATTACAGGTCTTTCTTTTATCATTCCTACCCATCAGGGACGAGCGGCTGAAAAAATTCTCTTTAGCACCTTAGGTGGCCCAGGAAAATTCTTTGTGAGCAATACGCTTTTTGACACAACAAGAGCAAACATCGAATATAGTGGCGCTTCCGGTGTGGATCTAATTTCTGAGGCCGGCAAGCATCCATCTATTCCCGCGCCGTTTAAAGGAAACCTGGATGTAGTCGCTTTCGAGAATTTCATTGCGGAAAAGGGTGCTGAGAATATCCCCATGTGCATAATTACCATCACCAATAACAGCGGTGGAGGACAGCCGGTGAGCATGCAAAATATTCGGGAGGTGAAAGCTGTTTGTAAAGCACACAACATTCCTTTATTTATTGATGCCTGCCGTTTTGCCGAAAATGCTTACTTCATCAAGCTGCGAGAAGAAGGATATCAGAATAAAGACGTATTAGCTATCGCACAGGAAATGTTCTCCTATGCTGATGGAGCTACGATGAGCGCAAAAAAAGATGCCTTTGCCAATATTGGTGGATTTTTAGCAATGAATGACGAGCACCTGGCGCAAGAATGCCGCAATCTCCTAATCATTACAGAAGGTTTCCCTACATACGGTGGGCTTGCTGGTCGCGATCTGGAAGCAATTGCAATTGGCCTTGAAGAAGTAGTGGACGAAAGCTACTTGCAATACCGGATTCGCAGCATCGAATACCTCACAGAAAAACTCTACAATGCCGGAGTACCGGTCATGCGTCCTGCCGGCGGCCACGCGGTGTACCTAGACGCTAAGGCACTATTGCCGCATATCCCAGTACACGAATACCCGGGACAAGCTTTGGTGGGCGCACTATATGTAGAAGGAGGCATCCGAGGTGTAGAAATTGGCTCCTTAATGTTCGGCAAGTATGATGAACAAGGCCAGCTTATACCATCCGTTCTAGAATTAGTCCGCTTGGCAGTACCGAGGCGCGTGTACACGCAAAGCCACATTGACTATGTAGCAGAAGTGATCATCGAAGTATTTCAAAACCGCGAAAAAATAAAAGGCTTGACGATTACCGAAGAAGCCCCTCTACTCCGACATTTTACCGTGAAAATGAAACCAGTTTCTTGAATAAATCTCAAAAACGACCAAATTTTTTAGCTACGAAAAGTAGTATTAATTCCAAACAAACATCCACAATGAATATCAAGAAAAGCTGGGCCGAACCATATAAAATCAAAATGGTTGAGCTCATCAAAATGACAACACCCGCTCAGCGCAAGAAAGCTATGAAAGATGCGGGCTACAATACCTTTCTTCTAAAGTCTGAAGACGTATATATCGACCTGCTCACCGATAGTGGCACCAATGCAATGAGTGATGAACAGTGGGCAGGAATGATGAGAGGCGACGAGGCTTATGCCGGATCCAAAAATTTCTACCACCTGGAACGAGTAATTCAGGAAGTCTATGGATACAAATACTTGGTACCAACTCACCAAGGCCGCGGTGCTGAAAACATCCTATCTCAAATCATGATAAAGAAAGGGGACATCGTCCCCGGAAACATGTATTTCACCACCACTCGCCTACACCAAGAACTAGCTGGGGGTATCTTTGCCGATGTCATCATCGATGAAGCACACAACTCAGAATCGGAGCATCCTTTTAAAGGTGATATAGACCTAAATAAAGTAGAAGCACTCATCAAAAAACATGGTGCAAAAAAAATCCCCTATATCTGTGTCGCTACTACCGTAAATATGGCAGGGGGCCAACCTATTAGCCTTAAAAACCTGAAAGAGCTACGAAAACTCACCAAACAGCACGGGATCAAAATCATGCTGGACATGACCCGAATTGCCGAAAACGCCTATTTCATTCAACAAAATGAAAAGGGCTATGCTGAAGTACCTATTGTCAAAATCGTTCGAGAGATCTGCAACCAGACTGATGGAGCAACCATGAGCGGAAAGAAAGACGCCTGCGTGAATATCGGTGGATTCCTGGCACTAAATGACTGGGATACATTTGAAGAAGCTCGCAACCTGATTGTAGTGTATGAAGGCTTACATACCTATGGTGGTATGGCCGGGCGTGACATGGAAGCTTTAGCTATCGGTCTGTTGGAAAGTGTAGATGACCATCACATGAATGCACGGGTAGGACAAGTGCACTACCTAGGCCAGCAGATGATGCAGTACAACATTCCTATTGTACAACCAATAGGCGGCCATGGCATCTTTGTCGACGCAAAAAAATTCTTACCGCACTTGACACAAGACCAATTCCCTGCACAGACCCTCGCTGCCGAAGTTTACCTCGACTCCGGTATCAGAACCATGGAGCGCGGTATTGTCTCTGCGGGTCGGAAAGCAAACGGGGAAAATTATTATCCTAAACTTGAACTAGTGCGCTTCACGCTTCCTCGCCGCGTTTATACCCAAGCACATATGGACGTAATCGCAGAATCTACCGCAAGAGTTTTTGAAAAACGAAACAAAATCAAAGGCATGAAAATGATCTATGAGCCTAAATATCTCCGGTTCTTCCAAGCCCGATTTGAAAAGCTCTAAGACAAACATTTTAACCAAGAGATCCCCAGCTGCCGACAAACGGCAGCTTTTTTATTTCACAACATTTCAAACACCCCCTTTATCCTGAGCATCATCTCTAAGCCATATTCTGCAAGGATATTTTCTACAGAAATAATACAAAGCAATCTAGCTACAGGTATGCGATAAAAGCATCTTGAATTATAGCTTTTGCAATGGGCATAAAGTAATTTTGCCTTGCAGCAAATTAGTGACTGCATGATCTAGGCTTATTGGCTACTCTTTTCTTCTCCTGTGCAGTTTACTCCTGAACAACTCCGGCAAAAGTTTACACAACCCCTACCAGGCTGGGATGCGCAACAAAAAATGACCGGTAAGCTCCGCCCTTACCTTGAATCTATCCCTGCTGATGCCCGCCAAAGTGCCGTCCTGCTTCTACTCTATCCAAAAAGTGCAGAAACCCATATTCTGTTGATAAAACGCACGGAGGACGGCAGCGCACACAGTGGTCAAATCTCCTTCCCGGGTGGCCGCTGGGAATCTTCCGATCCGGACTACCAAACAACCGCTTTCCGAGAAACGGAAGAAGAAATCGGCGTAGGTCGCAAAGATTTGTATGCTATTGGGGCACTAAGTCCGCTTTTTATTCCAGTTTCCTTTTTCCAAGTACATCCGTTTGTTGCTTGGTGTGCGCAAGCACCCAAGTACCAAGCCAACAATTCTGAAGTAGCCCAAGTTTTGGATGTACCCTTAGCGAAACTTTTCCGCAAAGAAGCTAAAGTATTGCGGACAGTTGTCCGGGCCATTCAACCCAATTTCAAGATGGAAGTACCCGCGTACTGCTTAGATGATGGCACCATCATTTGGGGGGCAACTGCTATGATGCTTGCCGAACTTGAATCCCTACTCCTCGGCGAATTTCTTTAGCAAAAAAGGTCGCCGGAATCCAATCCCGACGACCTCAACCTAGTCAAATCATCCCAAGAGCATCTTAATCTTGATGCTTCAGATTCTTCTCATATTTTGTCGGATTACCTTCAAAGGCAGTCTTCTCTGACGCGGCACAAAACCAAACTGTATCCCCTTTATAAACGGTATAGTCCGTCCAGGAGCCATCATTCTCCATGCCACATACCGGACATATCGCGGCATTGGATGCCAACGCGCCAGAAGTATGGTCGTGGTCGTGGTCGTGGTCGTGGTCGTGCTCATGGGCTTCCACCTGTGTAGCTGCCTCTGTCTTATTTGTCGTATTCGTATTATCACATGCCGCAAAGCAAAGCAAGGAAAATGCGAGTGCTAGTGTACCTAATTTCATGAATTATTGGCTTTTTTGAGCGTAATCTGTAAAATTAAGACTATGGCCGTACACTAAAGTATAAATCCTTTCTAGCGGTATTGCCCTCATGATCTACGGTCACAGTAATTGACAATTTCAACCCTCCGGCTTGGGTGGCCACCCAATAGTCCGCTATATTAAAATGATCCCCGTGAACATGCTCCGCATCATCATATAAACTAGTGCCAGTGGCGGTGTCTTCGATCTTCAACTGATAGCCATGCAGTTCACTGAGGTAGTCCACTGCAGCGCTTAGTTGCACGGTATCGCCAATTTTAAAATTTTGCCCTGAACTTGGGGAGCTAATGTTGAAGTTCACTTTATTTGTATCAGGAGCCACTTCATTACTCTTTTGACAGGCCACAAGGCTCAGTGCGCATAGCGCAAACAATACTTTATTCATATATTTTTGAGTTGTTTAAAAAAGAAAAAAGATGCCGGCATCTACTTTCTGCAAAGCAGTGACATAACCGGCACCATAATATTGACTAATTGGAAGTTGATAATTGACGCGAAGGCCAATTTGTTTGTAATAGGCTTGTAGGCCAGCCGCTGCAAAGCACATGTAGCCACCACTCTGCTCATTAAGCCACTTTCGCTCATAGTTGTCGTAGTCATGCAGGGCATACTCAAAGCGTACTCCAGCCTGTGGCAACAAGGTAAATTCACCTTTTTTGATGGAGTAGAATCCCATCGCGCCGGCATTGGCTCTATTCCCATACTTATACTGATCCCTATTCGGAAGTGTAATCGTATAGGCCGCATCCACATTCAAGCCTATAGCTTCTTTACGAAGGGTGTAGTTTGTATTCACTAGAAAATCTACCGATCCGGTCCCCGGTTGCATATTGGGCAAGCCTTGCTTATCCGCCGATGAAATGCCGGAATACTTGCCCGTGGGTAGCTTGATCCCCCCTCCTGCCAACAGTTGATGCTGCCAACTTGCAGCCTCGTCCGTCTCTTTAAGAAGCAACACATTGGCTAAAAGCGATAGGTCACTCAGGCCGGAATTCGTGGTCCGCTGACCATTTTCCTCCTGCACATTATACCGATAGGGTACAAAAGCAAATACCTGGACTCTCGATCCGATATTGTACCTGCCCCATACCTGAAGCGTATGGTAATAATCTTTTCCCTGTTCATTCGGGTGGTTCTCGAACATAGAGGGATGGTCGCTACTATAATGACTAAACTGATATTGTAGCCCAATAAAATTAAAATTAGCCTTGGGTAATATCCCAAGATATTGGTTGCTAGCTGAGCATCCACAGACATCACATGCGTTTGCCGAAATGCCGGTAGTCACAAACAGCAGCAACGAAAAAACAATCTTTTTCATGCGGTTTGTTTGAATTATGAATATGGCCTTCTTGCTCATTTAAGGCAAAAAAGCATTCCCTAAAAAATCTAAACAAACAATGCCGGTGGATGAAAGATACTGACCGGAACTAATCGAGAATACCTGTTTGAAACTATTGGAGTTGGTGCAGCATCCTCCATCATCATCCTGCCAGAAACTGCTAACGAAAACACGGCTGGCAACACACAAATAAAATTGTCCACCCGCTCTACCTTTAGATTAGTATCCCCAGCGGATCTATCATGCTTGTCAACCGTTTTCAATTGCTTTTTTAAAAAACACTTTCCACAACAATTCAATTCCGGACGATCTAGATTCTCACAAAAATTCTGCGTGATATAGTCTTTGTTCGCCTCATACCAAACCCGCAGCCCCAACTTCAAAACCAATTGATGACCCATCACCACGAGCAGCATAATTGCAATCCATCGGCGCATACCACAAAGGTAATTTCGTAAAAAACACGGGCTGTTCATATCCTTATGATTAGAGTCATTCTAATCACTAATGGTTACACACCTTTGGCTACAAAAATCAGCTTTACCATTTCCTTTCCTAGTTTGGTATCATAATTGGTCAATAACTTGCCAAAGATTCTCAAAGAGTAGCCTCATGAAAAAAAT
>JAFDYA010000172.1 GCA_018267675.1 Bacteroidota bacterium | reverse complement strand
GTGTCTTTTATCTTGGAAAGGTAGCCATTGTGTGGGTGCGGGCCGGTGTCACAAAGGACGGAAGCAACATCTTCCAGTCAAGGGTGGTACGGATCGGTCACCGGGACAACGAACGGGTCGAAATACTGCAAGGACTGCAAAAAGGAGAATGGATAGCCAGGGATGCTGCTTACCTCGCAGACGGGGAGACAATTATCAAATATTAATGCTGTAGGTATGAACAAGAAAATATGGATGATCATTACTGCGCTACCGCTCATTGTTTCCATTGCTTCATGCACCGGAAAGGATGGGGATGCACAAAAGCCGGAACATAGCCAACATGGCGCGGACGGGCCGGCGCCGGAACAAATGGAGATGGTGACGCTTTCAAAACGGGACGAACAGTATGCCAACATTGCGGTGGACACGGTGAAGAGGCAGGCTATTTCGGAATATACCACCCTGGTAGGCGCTACCAGCATTGACGAACGTAATGTAAGTGTTGTCACATCACGCATCAGGGGAAGGCTGGAAAAATTATTTGTCCGCAATCCGCAGGAAAACATCAGCAAGGGCATGCCCTTATATGCCATCTACAGTGAAGAGTTATTGTCTGATGAAAATGAATTGCTCAATGTACTGCGGCAGGAGGTGCAACTCGCCGATATGAAGCAGGTAATGGCGCAACTGGTGGAAGCGGCGAGAAAAAAATTACTATTGTGGGGATTATCGAGGGATCAAATCACACAGATCGAACAAAGCGGCGAAGCCTCCCCTTTGATTACCATCCATAGCCCTGTCGGGGGCACGCTGGTTGACCTTTCTGTAAGCGAGGGTCAGTATGTAGAGATCGGAACCCCGCTTTTCCGGTTGGCAGACCTGTCACAATTATGGATCGAAGCCCAGATGTACACGGGTGAACTCAGGTGGTTAACGGAACAGCCCATCATTACTGCGGATTTTGATGCTTATCCCAACCAGGTATTTTCCGTTACGCCGGTGTTCGATAATCCTTCCGTGGAACCAGATCAAAAGATCAGCCTTGTAAGATTTCTGATCGGTAACAAAAGCGCTTCGCTAAAGCCGGGTATGATGGCATACGTCAACATTAAACGGAATCAAAAATATACGATGGTCATTCCCAAGTCGTCCATCCTGGTCGGCAACATGGTAACGGCATGGGTGAAAAAAGGCGATGGCATGTATGAAAACCGGGTCATTCAATTAGGCATTCAGAATAAAAAGGAAGTGGAGGTGACCGGTGGCCTCAAGGAGGGCGAACTGGTGGTAACCAGTGGCGCTTACCTGTTAAACAGCGCATTGGTGCTGAAGAAGGGCACCGGCATGGAGGGAATGAAGATGTAACAGCGTCTCCAAAGCGCCAACAACAAAAAGAAAATGTTGCGCTGGACTTCATTGCCAAAGAAAACTTGAGACAGACAGGTGCGGATAATTTGTAAACAGTCACTAAAACCGAGCACGTCAGTAATACTGCTTTGACTTAATAAATAAGATATGTTACTACAAGAATTTAATAAAGTGAGCAAACCCTGGTCAGTTGACCGCTCAACCATCCTGGATGAACTGGATACCACGCAGGAAGCCGGGCTTACTGCGGCGGAAGCCGAACGCAGGCTTTCCATTGCAGGATATAACAGGATTGAATCGGGGAAAAAAGTAAGCCCGCTCATGATCCTGGTCAACCAGTTTATCAGCCCGTTTGTGCTGTTGTTGGCCATTGCTGCAGGGCTGTCGTTTTTCTTCCAGGAATGGCTCGATGGGATTGCCATCATCGCCGTGATCGTGATCAATGCCGTCATCGGATTTTTGATGGAGTTTCAGGCAGAACGCTCAATGGAAGCCTTAAAAAAACTAACCACCGTACCGGCCCGCGTGCTGCGAGATGGGACACTTGGTGCAATATCTTCCGAGGAGCTGGTACCGGGTGATATTCTATTTGTGGAAGGCGGAGACATGGTTACAGCAGATGCCAGGCTGATCAGTTCGGCTCAGTTACAATCGGATGAATCCGCACTTACCGGCGAGTCCTTGCCGGTGGAAAAACAGACCGGCCAATTGCTGGAAACAGTTCCCCTGGCCGAACGGGACAATATGTTGTACAAAGGCACTTTTGTAACAAAAGGAAATGGTTTTGCCGTTGTGGTGCGCACCGGCATGGCCACCGAGTTGGGAACCGTTGCCCGCATGGTGCAACAGGCGCAGCAATCGGCTACACCGCTTGAAAAGAAAATACAGAAGCTCAGTAAGAACCTGCTATGGATCACTGTGGGGCTTTTGGTTGCCATATTTACTGCCGGGATATTAAACGGGAAGGATTTTGTACAGATGCTCGAAACATCCATTGCACTTGCCGTTGCCGCAATTCCTGAAGGGCTGCCCATCGTTTCCACGTTAGCGCTGGCATTCGGCATGTTACGGATGGCCAGGCACCAGGTCATCGTAAAGAAGCTGTCATCGGTGGAAACCCTGGGTGGTACCAACGTGATCTGCACCGATAAAACCGGGACACTTACACAGAACAAAATTGAAGCGGCCTACATTGAATTTAAGGAGGGCGGCTCCCGCATAGAAGTGGACGTTGCAGGCTGTGTGATACGCTTTAAGGATAATGATCAGTTGCCCCATTACCCGGCCTATGGGCATTTGCATCGGATTGCTGCCCTGTGTAACACCGCAACGTATCAGTATGATGCTACCTCGGCCAAAGAATCAGGTGACCCGCTGGAAGTGGGACTACTCAAAATGGTCTATTGTTCACCCGTTAAACCGGATGAATACCAGCGGGCTTTTTCAAAAATAAATGAAGTGCCTTTTTCTTCCGATACGAAGGTCATGGCTACCCTTCACCACAAAGACAGTGACTATTATGTAGCCGCAAAAGGAGCAGTGGAAGAACTATTATCCTGCTGTTCATCCGTACTGGAAGGAAGTGATGTTGTTGCACTGACTGAAGAAAGAAAAACAACATGGCTATCCAATGCTGAAAAGCACGCGCAATCCGGGTTAAGAATGCTTGCTTTTGCTTTTAGAAGCGCTGATACGGAAGAAGAAGATTTCTTGCATCATCTTACATTGGTAGGCGTGGTCGGCTTTTTAGATCCGCCCCGCCCCAAGGTACGTGCAGCCATTCAGGAATGCAGATCAGCAGGCATAAAAGTAGTGATGATCACCGGAGACCACCCGGCCACCGCTAAGAACATTGCCATGCAATTGGGGCTGGCAGAAGAAAGCGATGAGGTAGTTCACGGAAACAGCATGAAGCCCTACGATCAACTGACGCCGGAGGACAAGCAAAAGTGGCTGCAATCCCCCGTATTTGCGCGTGTATCTCCGGAACACAAGCTGGACCTGGTGACCCTGTTCCAGGCAAATAAAATGGTCGTAGGGATGACCGGCGACGGCGTGAATGACGCTCCGGCCCTGAAGAAAGCAGATATCGGTATTGCAATGGGACAAAGGGGTACGCAGGTAGCGCAGGAAGTAGCAGATATGGTCCTGAAAGATGATGCCTTCTCATCCATCGTCCTGGCCATCAAACAGGGACGGGTAATTTTCGATAATATCAGGAAATTTGTGATCTACCTGCTTTCCTGCAATCTCAGTGAACTGCTGATCATTGCCACTGCATCCATTCTGAATTTGCATTTTCAGCTTTTTCCGCTCCAGATACTTTTCATCAATCTTGTAACAGATGTATTGCCGGCGCTTGCCCTGGGTGTCACCGAAGCGCCTGCGCATATCATGCAGCGAAAACCTTATTCGGCCGGTACGCTGATCATTGATAAAAAAAGATGGACAGCCATTTTTGCCTATTCTACGGTGATCTCCATTACCACCATCGGTGCGGTACTTACCAGTCACGAGTGGCTGCACAAGCAGGAAGGTTGGAACGGTGAGCTGTGTAACAATATGCTTTTCTATACCCTTATTTTTTCGCAGATACTCCACGTCTTTAATATGTCATTTGAAAAGGGCGTTGCATTTTATAAATCAGAAGTGTTCCGCAACAGGTATGTATGGTATGCAGTGCTGGGATGTATAGTTATAGCGTTGCTCTCTTACTTCGTTGTTCCTTTAAGAAAAGTCCTTGAAGTTTCAATTTACGGATGGCAGGATTGGTCAATCGTCATTGTGTTCTCCTTTCTTTCACTCATTATCAACCAGGCTTTAAAAAGAAGCCGCTGGATTATATGAGCTGTGAACGGATAACAGGTTGTAAGCAACCTTAAAGACAACAGCAAAAACTCAATAGCACATGCGGGATAACAACAGAAATATAAATGTTACAAAGGCATCGGGTATCAGGGTGCCCTTCAATAAGAACAAATTGAAACAGTCGCTGCTCCGCTCAGGAGCCAGCGGCCAGCAGGCTGAGGGTATGGCCAATGAAAGTGTGAACAG
>JAFDYA010000171.1 GCA_018267675.1 Bacteroidota bacterium | reverse complement strand
TCCAAATATTGACTAAGGGCACGCTTACGCTTGAGCGGGGTACGAACGCCTTGATCAGTAAACTGGGCTGGCACGACTTAGGGGTTGTAATATAAAAAAGTAAAAAGAATAAAGGAACCTTCCATTGGCAAAACTATGGAGCAAGCTCCACCCATATCTTCTCCGCATCTTTCTTGCGAATGCTAAGATAGTAGCCAGCAATGGAGATGGCCATTGGGTCGCCCATTGGTGCGAGCATTTCCACCCATACCGGCTCACCGGGAAGACAGCCCATTTCCAAAAGAGTATGTTTAAAGTCGTTGTCCTCGTGTTTCGAAATCAGCGCCTTGGTTCCCGTCTTCAATTTGGACAAGGGCAGTAAAGTATCCATGACGCAAAGGTACAGGCGACCGCGCTTTTGCCTCAACTCAAGAATAGCAACATCCGGAAATCTTCACAAAATGAATCAACGAAAATGAAGGCACATCACGAACGAGTCCGCATCTTTGCAGGCGCATTCGGGGCTGCTCATCCTTTTCATCGCTTAGTACCTGTTTTTGCCCTGTATTTGTAGAACCACCTTTCCCATGCATATCGGTCTGTATTTCGGCTCATTCAATCCTATCCATATTGGGCACCTCATCATTGCCAATCATGTGCTCCAGCATTCGGCTGTGGACAAAGTCTGGTTTGTCGTATCGCCACACAATCCATTGAAAGAATCTTCCGCATTACTCAACGAGTACCATCGCTTGCATCTGGTAGAAATCGCTATTGCCAATAATCCTAAGTTTCGCGCCAGCAGTGTGGAATTCTCACTACCCAAGCCTTCCTACACTATTGATACCCTCTGCTATCTGAAAGAAAAATTCCCGTTCGAACAGTTCTCCGTGATTATGGGAGGGGATTCATTTCAAAACATCCATCGCTGGAAGAATCATGAAACACTCCTAAAGAACTATGAACTTATCGTGTACCGCAGGCCGGGTTTTGAGATAAATATTCCTGAAGGAAGCCGCGTAAACGTGATGGACGCACCGCTTTTAGAAATCAGTGCCTCCTTCATTCGACAACAACTTCGGGACAAGAAATCGGTACAGTATTTATTGCCGGATGCCGTATGGGAATATGTAACCGCCAACCGATACTATTTGTAGCAATTTTTGGTGGAAATTTTCCGAAGAATCCGAAAAAAAGCGGGACGTCGTACTGACCTACCGGCCCTTTTTCAAAATTTTCGGGATTTTTTTTATTTCCGAATAAGCTATATTTCAATCATTTATTTGAGTGGTAACATAAACTTGACACCAATTAACGTTTTGTACCAAGCAAAGTCGTACCTTCGCGCCGCAAAAACGAGGCATATGTGTTTCGTTTTCTCAAAAAGATTCTTATCATTTTTAAAACAGCATAGCTATGCAAAATGACAACAACAGTATCCTGGATACTATGATGGATGCACAAAAAACACTTGTAGATACTACAGTGGAAAATGCTCGTAAATTCACCAACGGCAACAACATGGTGAATGAAACAATTGAGAAAGGAAGTGAGTGGTACAAGAATTGGCTAGACAACCAAAAAAACATCTTCACCCAAACTACCGAAAAAGTTACCGAAACAGCTAACACCGTAAAAGAAAACGCCGGTGACATGAAGGATTTCTTCCAAAACTGGTACAACAACCAAATGAACTGGGGTAAGAACCTTTGGGAAGCTTCTCAAAATGCTTTCAAAGAGGCTACTACCAAAACAACTGCTACCAACCCAATGGAAGCATTTACCAATAGCTACAACAACTTCATGAACCAGTGGAGCAACATGTTCAACAACATGAACACGGCCAACAACTGGATGAATAACATGCAACAATTTGCAGCTAAAAACCCATTCAGCATGGACGCTATGAAAAATAGCGCTACTGAATTCAATAACATCCTGAACCAGTGGCAGCAAATGTTGACCAATGGCTTTAGCGATTGGCAAGGTCACCTGCAAAATGGCACCACTCAAGATGCTTTCCGCAATATGCTGAACAGCTCTGAAAGCTTCACCCGCTTCTACGAAATGTGGACACCAATGTGGAAGAGCATTCAAGAAAAAACGTTCACTACCGACCTGTACAAACAATTCATGAACCCTGCTGCTTATCAGGATTTCATGGACAAGTTCTTCGGCTTTATGCCAGAAGGTACCCGCCAATACATGCAGCAAATGACCACTATGCTGCAAGATGGTGCAAAGCAATTCGGCAGCAACGGCATGAACGGAATGCAACAATTCCGCCAAATGATGGGCAATATGCCTGGCGTTAACGGCAATGAAATGTTCACAAGCATGCTGACTAGCTACCAAAATATGCAAAGCATGATGCACAATGCTGTATCTCCTATTGCTAAAATGGTTACTCCTAATCAATACACAAAGAGCGCTGCAGAATGGCAAGATATCGCTGACCGTACTATGGTGTACAACATCAAGAATGCACAATTGCAATACATGATGTATGCTCAAGGTACTAAGGTGATGGATGCACTTGCTGAAAACATCAGCAACAAAATCCAAAACGGCGAAGAAGTGAAGAGCATGCTCGCACTTTACCAAGAGTGGATGAGCATCAGCGACAAGCAATTCGTTAGCTTGTTTGAAAGCGACGAATACAGCGCCTTGATGGCCGAAGTAAGTGCCTTGCAATTGAAACTGCGCAAAGACATGGAAGGCCAAATGGAGAAAATGTTGGTCAACGTTCCTGTAGCTACCCGCAGCGAAATGGAAGAAATGTACAAGACTATTTATGACCTAAAGAAGGAAGTACGCCAACTGAGCAAAATGCTGGATATCGACGGCGAAGTAGCTCCACAAACTACCCCTAAAACAACTACTACTGAAGAAGAAGCTCCTGCACCAAAGACCACAACCGGTCGCGGTAAGAAAGCTTAATCATCAGTATTGAGTCTTCAAAAATGGCCACCCAGTCGGGTGGCTATTTTTTTTGCACCAGACCGGTTCAATAATCCGCATGGGGCACTTCCTTCTTATTGTACTTGCTCCGGTAGGCAAGGGGTGTCAGCCCAACATATTTCTTGAAAATATTCCGGAAGGCTTTGGTATCAGAATAGCCAACAGTGTACATCACTTCATTGATATTCTTCTGCTCGTTCTCAAACGAACGCTTCGCACGCTCCATCTTCACCCGATTGATATACTCCAACACCGAATTGTTTGTTGCCGCCTTAAACCTCCGCTCGAAGGTGCGCCGACCAAGCGCCACTTTTTCCGCCAGTTCGTCAATCGTGATCTTCTCAGGGAGCGCAGCTTCAATCAAATCTTGCGCTTCCAATACCGCAGAATCAGCATGCTTGCGTTGCCCATTAAACATCGCAAAGGCAGACTGGCTTTCCCGATCTATATCCACAGCAAAATATTTAGCTGCCAGTATTGCCAACTCCCGATTGGTATATTTCTCCGCCAAATGCAAAAGCAAATTCCAGTAGGAAAGCGCACCACCACTGGAGTACAGCCGACCGTCCTCTGTCACAATCCGACCATCCGCCACCGCTACTTCCGGGAAAAAGGCCTGAAATTCGTCCTGCCTCCCCCAATGCGTAGAACAAGACTTGCCATTCACTAAACCCGTAGCACCCAGCAAAAAAGCACCGAGACAAAGCGAGGCCAATTCCGCACCATTTTGATACAGTTGCTTGATCCAGGGAATAGCGGCTGCATTCGCCTCCAGCGCAGCATGCATATCGCCAAATAATGCAGGGAGGATAATCAAATCCGCCTGCTGAACTTCCGAAATTGTATGCGTACAATTGACCGTGTACAAGCCTTCATTCAGACTGATATTCCGCTTAAGCCCGACCAACATGATCCGAAATAATTTAGCTTTCCCTGCCTGTTCCAAAAAATGATTCAACGCAGAAAATAAATACTGAGGATCCGCTATTGCCTGCATTACCGATTGCTCCGGCACATAAATACAAATGTTCTTCATTCCCATACTCCTAGCATATTTCCCTGCAAGCTAAAAAAAAATTTTGTCGCAAATCCCCCAAAATCTGACATAATCATGTATTAAAAATTGTTGCGCTTCCTGCCATCTTTGCACAGCAAAACAAAAAGCATCTATAAAACAATCATTATGGAAACTAATACTGTTACACTTCATCGGGTATTCGCCGCACCGGTAGAGCGGGTCTTCAAAGCCTTCACCCAAGCCGAAGCCCTGGCCGTTTGGCTGCCTCCCTATGGCTTTATCTGCAAAGTAGATGAATATGAAGGCAAGTTGGGGGGCAAATTTCATATGTCCTTCATCAATTTTGGCACCGGCAGTAGCCACTCCTTTGGCGGGGAATATTTAGAATTCATCCCCAACCAAATTCTAAAATATTCGGACAAGTTTGACGACCCAAACATGCCCGGTGAAATGCTCGCAACCGTCAACTTCAAGAAAGTGCTCTGCGGCACCGAAATAACAATTGTGAATGAAGGGCTCTCCCCACTCATTCCCCTGGAGCTATGCTACCTCGGCTGGCAAGACTCGCTTGACAAACTAAAGCGCCTCGTTGAACCAAATATCCCCGACCAATAATTCAAACGAACCACCCTTCATTCCCTTTTTAAAAAAATAAAAAATAGCAACCACCATGAGTGCTGTATCCATCTATCTCAATTTTCAAGGCCAATGCGCCGCAGCCTTCCAGTTTTACCAAGCTGTTTTTGGTACCGAATTTTCAGCGCCCCTCTCGCGTATGAAAGACCTACCACCCAATCCTAATGCGCCAACACTGTCTGCCGCGGAGCAAGACTATGTGCTCCATGTTGCCCTGCCCATCATCAACGGCACCCAAATCATGGGTACGGATATGCTGGAATCAATGGGGCACAAACTGGTTGTTGGCAACAATACAACGATCAATCTACTTTTGGATAGTCGGGAAGAAGCCGATAAATACTATGCCGCACTGTCCACTAAGAGCAGTGAATGTGCGCCGATGACGGAACAATTCTGGGGCTACTGGGGCTGCTGCCTGGATCAATTTGGCATCCGCTGGATGTTCAATGTCATGAACCAAAATTTCTAAAAAACAATCTGGCGTCCGCAGTAAAAAGCAATCCTGCACAACTTGGCTTAACTATTAAAATAATCAAAAACAAACCTACAATGGAAAAACAAGTCTTCATCAATCTACCGGTCAAAAACCTGGCATCATCTGTAGCCTTTTATCAAGGCCTAGGCTTCACGAACAACCCACAATTCTCCGACGATACTGCTGCCTGTATGATCTGGAGCGAACACATCTATGTGATGCTCCTCACCCACGACAAACTCCGACAATTCACCACCAAAGAGATTGTGGATGCTAAGAAATATATCGGGGCGATCAATTGCTTGTCCATGAGCAGCGCGGATGAAGTGAACCAAATAACCGAAGCTGCCCTCGCTGCCGGTGGCGTAGAGCCGGATGAGCCTAAAGACTATGGCTTCATGCAACAACGCAGCTTTGAAGATCTGGATGGCAATCACTGGGAAGTGATGTATATGGATTTGGCCAAGTTTCCACAAAACTGCAACGACACGCAATCCTAACGCACGATGGCAACGCAAAAGATTAGGCCCTGCCTATGGGTGGAAAAAGATGCTATGGCCGTAGCAAACTATTATTGCTCCATATTCAAAGATGGTCAAGTCCTGGACTATAATGACTATAAAGGTTTTCAGAATCCCGGTGGCGGCTCTTTGGATATGGCAGTGATAAGGGTACTCGGGATGGAATTGCAAATCCTTGCTGCCGGACCATTGTTTCAGTTCAATGAAGCACTCTCCCTAGCAATATGCTGCACCGACCAGGCCGAAGTGGACTATTATTGGGAAGCCCTGACCCAAGATGGCGGCCAGGCAGGGCCCTGCGGCTGGCTCAAGGATAAATACGGACTATCCTGGCAGGTGGTGCCGGAGCGTTGTTATGAACTGGAAAAACATCCTGATGATGCTATTCGCCTCTATGCCCTCAATGCCGTGATGCAAATGGGCAAGATTATTATTGCGGACTTGGAGCAACAATTCGGAAACCCGGCAGCAAGCTCCTAGGGCCTACCCGGCAAGCGGAAGTCTGAGGCTCGAAACCGAAACCAGGGAAGCATGTTATAGACTTTGATCCACATCAAGATGAGGTTAATGAGGAAAGACAGGGCTGTGGCATAAGCCGCGCCAATACCGCCATACCAGCCAATGAACAGGTAGTTGAAGCCGATATTAGTGAGGATATTCACGATGGCCAGCCACACGAGATATTTTGTCTTCTTGTAGTAGTAAACATACACCGAGAGCAACATATACACGCCCCAAAACCAATAGCCCAGACTCACCCAAAATACATAGCCTGCTCCTTCGGCATAACGAGGATCCATAAAGTATTTAAAGAAAAAGGGACTCGCTAGATTCATCACAAGCAAGATGCCCAACATGGCAGCAATGCCTACCAGTGTAAACCGTCTAATCTGTTGCTCTTTGTGTACCGTAAGCGTTTTCAAACGCTCCATGATGAAGGGGGAAGAAATATTGGCGAATGCAGTAGCACCAATCAACATGACACTGCCAATTGTATAACCCACACTATAGATGCCGGTCTCATCCAAAGACACCATTTTGGAGATAAATAGCCGGTCGGATTGGTTTACCACAAACTTACCCAAGGTATGGAAGATGAGTGGCGCACCGAAGAGGAGTGCCGCATGAGCATGCTTCCAATTAACACGGAAAGAAAGCAATTTTTCTCGTTGAAAGTAAATAAAAGCAACAATCGTGTACAGGACCAAAGTGACAATCCAGGAAAGTATCCTACCCTGCCAACCCATGCCATAATGCACTACGAAAAGCAAGGTAAGGCCAACTTCTACCAGTACTTTACTGATAACATAAACTGCATAATAACTGGCATTCTTCGTGATAATCTGATACCCGGAGGCCGTATCGGTATAGATACTCATGATGGCCAGGGGGAACATACTCAACCCCCACCAGAGGGCATCCTTAGGCAACTCCAAGGGACCTGCTAAAACCGGAAATAGAAAAAAGAATAGGGTGCCCAAGAGCAGCGTCGGCAAAACCGGAATGAGGGCAACCGAAGAGAAAAGCCGAGCAAACTCCGACTTATCCTCCATATGAAAATACTGAACCGTACAATAGCCTTTCGCTTCAATACCGACAAGGGGCAAAAGGATCGTTACATAGGTATTGATGAGCGCAATAATTCCGTAATCTATCGGGCTGAGATAATGCGATAAGACGGGCATCAACAAAAAGTTGATACCGGCACCAAAGAAGCCTACGAAGGTGTAAATGCTGAAGGAACGGAGGTGCTTCATAGAGTTTTTATAGCCTTCAGAACACGCTCAGTTGCTTTTCCGTCAAAAGGGTCGTTGTTTTCAATTATAAACTTATCAAATCCCAAAGAATCAACACACAAATTAGTAGAACACCATCTGTCATATTCGGAATTCAAATCGGAAGGAGAAAATGATGTGTGACAAATCCCGTATTGGGAAAAATCTGTTCCCTTAATTTCTGGTACGGGATGCCATCCTAGCAAGACAACATTCTTTTTCGCACAAAGAAAAGCAGTTAATAGACTGGAACTAAAGCCCAAAATCAACTTGCTTTCCAAAAAATAATTGGTACAATCTTCAAATTGCAGAAGCTGAACCAACGAAGCATCAAATGAATAGCTTTCCCATAGCTGTTTGTTAGACCGAGGATGAAGCTTTATCAAAACTTTCAAGTTCCTGCGTTCTGCAAAGGCAAATAATTGTGCTGCAACCGACGCATGATGCTCCTTCCCCCAGCCAAAAATACCATCTTCACAATATGGATGGTCAATATATACTATATAATCCTTGCTAATTGGTAAAGAACGATGGTATTTATCAAAAAACGGAATCCCCGTCAGAAGGGCATCAGACTCCTTCAAGCCAGTATAAACTGCAAATTGCTCCCGAATTTTTCTATTGAATACGATACAATTTTCCGGCACCCTTTCTTCAAAAATATTATTTGCTAATACTTTGTTTGGTAAAGCTCCTAACGATTTAAAAGGAATAGTCAAATACATCCAAAGTGAGCCTAAAGATCTTAATCCACCACAAGCCGCGTAATAAAAATATTTTGCGCGAACCACCTTTCCAAAAGAACCAAAGAAGCGTTTTGCCTTTGCGGTAAAATTTACTGTAAAATCAAACTCGTTCCACCGGGAAATTGCTGTCTGCGCGTCGCCCGCTGCGCCGTGCTCGACATAAAATGTTGGAATATTTTTGGCTTTCGCAGCTACAATCAAAGCAATCTGTCTAAAATCAATAATCTCAAAGAAAACTATCTTATCCGGACAAACAGCATTCAGGAGCTTTTGTGGAGTCGAAAAATCTTGCCAAAAATATTGTCGCTCAAATTTAATCGGGAAATCAGCATTTAATTCAAAATCCATTGCTTTTGATTCATGCCAAAGTAATGAGTACTTAATACTAGTATCCTGACCCAAATAATCATACCAATCCGGCCTATCAGGGCTAGCTATAAACAATATTCTCATTAGCAATCATATTAGAAAAACCACTTCAAATCTACTCTACACTAAATTACTTAAAAAATTCTTCATATAAAATACCATAGGTGAATATATCTTTATACTGCCCAAATTTAAACATAGCACACCTATGAGTTCCTTCATGCTGCATCCCAAGCTTTTGTGCAATATGCTGCATCCCGATATTTTCTTCAGATGTACCACAATAAATGCGCTTCAAATTCAATCTTTCAAAACCATATCTAAATATAACTTGCGCAACTTCAAAGCCTACCCCTTTTCCCCAAAATGATGTATTGCCCAACATAATTGCAAATTCAGCATTTCTATTAACCCAATTAATATTTTGAAGGCTCACATTACCAATATGTATTCCTGACTCTTTATCAATAATTGCTAATACTACCTTTGATTGAATACTCCTTTCTATTGCGTCAAAATATTCAATCATCATACTTTCCGTGTATGGAAATGTTGCATGACTATTATATTTGCAAACCTCCTCATCATTCAACCATTTAAGGTACTCAATATTTAAATCATCCTCTGAAATACTACGAAGAATATAGCGATCAGTCTTAAGAAATACAGCTTCCATAAATATTATGTAATTTTTCTTGTAATGAAATGAAATTTGTTACTTTCTGTCCTATTGTCAAATGGGCAATAGGATCCGGAGCGCTCGCATCTGGAAAATATCGTATCACTTCCCTCCCAAGAGCGTGAGCTTCAATTAAAAAATTGGAATAGAACCCAATTACTACGTCGGACGCCACCATTAAATCTAAGTTATCTACCGGTTCCTCCACAAGGATTAATGTTCTATCTGAATATTTAGAAATTACCTTTTCAAATACCCCTTTCGGTTGAAGCGGATGTGGCTTCACTAATATACAAACTTCAAATGAAGTTGTGGCCAACAAAATATCTTCCAATACCTGAGCTTCATTAAAACCCATAACACTGTCGTATGCCCGGAGCGTTAATGGGTCTGGACCATATAAAATCTGGAATGCTTCTTGTGAAACACCGAACATAGCACAAATCTCACTACGACTAAACTTGGTCAAATGGTACTTCTGTATATACTCTAGATACGGATTTTTTATAATTTCCAACTTTTCCTCTGGTAGTCCTTCGGCGACGGCGATTTCGTAGGCCTTTCTATCTAACACCAAAATCTTATCCGGAAAGCATGTCTGCCCATCACTCCCCAAAAATCGCAAGGATATATTGGTCCATTGATCTACAAATGAATAACTTATAACGCGATGCTCATTTGCTGCCTTCCAAACTTCTTGTTCAAATCTTTCAGAATATTCAGGATGGGATGTACCCGTAAAAACCCAATCTACCTCATTTGGGAACAAAAAATTTCCCATCCCCGAAACACATACTTCGATATCCCAATCAGAATAAAAATCAAACTGCCTATTTGAGATTGCATGAATTTTTTGTCCAGGGTTTTCCTTACTCAAGATACCTGCTAGCCCCAAGCATGCCTTCGCTCCAGCCGGATCGCTAAAGGCAAATAAACCTGAACCTTGAAGTAGATCTCTATAACTCATTTCAACTCTCCTACATTATCAAAAATTTTCTCGATAGCATTAGCAACGTCTTGCATGTCTGACTTTGTCATGCCAGGGCGCATATATTCATTAGTAAAAAGCCTTTCAAAATGCATTTCTTCTGCAATGGGACAAAGTCCAGACAGGTAATTCGGGGCTGTAGCATTTGCAGGGTGTTGAAATGCCCAAGCCGCCTTTTGCTGATAGATAGGTTGTAGGTACAATGGCTTCACATAGCCGGCACCTACCAGCGGAGCAGATTCTCTTAGAATCGCAGAAGGAAGTTCTGCTTTTAGTGCGTTCACAAACGAATTACGGCTAGTACCTGCAAGCTCCTTGTTGAATTTTATACCATGAACATAAAAAGTATGAATGGAGCCATCGTGCGGAATTTCAGGTAATTCCAAAGCGGGAAACTTTGCTAGTAGCTCATTTAAATACGCAACATTTTCTATTCGCTGAGTTAGCAACGCTGGCAATTTCTTTAATTGCTCCGATCCGATAGCACATTCAATTTCGGTCATCCGATAATTAAACCCAATAAGGTTAGTCAAATTTTCAACGCATCTCGGGCCAACTACGTTTTCCGCATGATTGCGAATCATTTGGCAGCGATCCGCAAGAACATCATTGTTGGTAACAATTACACCACCTTCGCCAGTATGAATATGTTTATGATAGTTGAGACTAAACACCCCGAGATCACCGATGGTACCTACGTACTTGCCTTTGTACTTACCCATTGGTGCCTGAGCACAATCTTCTATAACCATTAGATTATGCTGCTTCGCGATTGCCATAATCCTATCCATATCTGCAGGATGACCGAAAATATGAACAACTAGAATAGCCTTAGTTCGAGGTGTGATGCGGTCGGCAATACTTTCAGGACTGATACAAAATGTAACAGGATCAATATCAGCAAAAACCGGGATACCACCATAAACTAGTGGCGCAATTGCACTTGCAGACATTGAATAAGGAGAAACAATTACCTCATCTCCTGGTTGAATGCCAATTGCACCAATTGCAGTAAATAAGCCTGAAGTATTCGAATTAATTGAAATTGCATGACGGGCACCTAAAGCATCTGCCCACTGTTCTTCAAACGCCCGAACTCGGGGACCACCAAAAAAATCGTCAGTCCATGCCCCTAAATATTGTGAAAGGTTTCCGGATTCTAATACTGAAAGTGCGGCCTGCTTTTCAGCGTCCCCGATTGTATTATATGCGGGAAATAAGTTTGTCCGAATGGGACTGCCTCCATTAATTGCTAATTTTGCCACTTAAAAAATTTTATATATTAAAATTTAATTTAACGAATCTACAATCTTTAATATTTGCTCGTTTACCTGTAAAGCAGCCGCAAAGTTAGTATTTTTACCAGTTTTCATACAGGTGATTGCTTCGGCAAGGACAGGCACCATATAGTCATCCATAACATTCATTTGTCGCATTGCAGGCAACTCTTCCAAAATCCCATGTTTGTTGGCAGAATAGTACTGAATTGTATTCCCACTCGCACCGACTGATATGCACATGTCAGAGGTGTAAATGTCAATTTCAAACACTTTGAATTTTGAATTTATAAACCCTAAAAAATGAATAGGAATTTGCTCAAATTTTGCTTGAAGTGTAATTGTTGGATCGTGTTCAAATGCATCTGGATCAACTCTGGCTATTTGTATATCTTGCAGTTCTATTGAACTGCCGAGAAGATAGGAAAGCAAGTCAAGTGCATGGCTACCGTTATTTAGTAGTCCTCTTTGATAACGAACCACCACCTGTTGCAAGGTACAACCCTGCTTTTTTAAATGATTTTGCAAAATCTGTTGCAAAATCAAAAAGCCTGGCTGAAAGCGCCTGATATAATTAACAAGAATCCGGTTGCTGTCCAAGCGTAAAGACTTAACAAGTTCTAAGTCTGAAAGTTTTGAAACTACTGGCTTTTCACAAATTAAAAATGGTCTATTTAATGCCCTAAATTGTGTAAGGTATTCAATATGATAGGGTGTTGCCACACTAAGGCAAATCAAGTCAAAATGTTCCATTTCTCTATTGGAGACAGCACCTAAATAAGGTACATTGTAATGAGAACCAATTTGCTTTGCACGTTCTAGGTCTTTATCCGCAACGGTTAAAGCAATTTCCGGATGTTGCATTATAGCCTTTGCATGCGTCAAAATTTGATTGTTTTCCAAATCATATTGTGCACCAATACTTCCGCAACCTATGACTAGAGCCTGATACATAAAATCAAATTTTATGCAAAAAAGAGTACTTTATTTCAGCAATTTTCCAATCTTCTTCGTTATCTATATCCTGAACTTCAGATTCTGGAATTTCGATATAGCTAGTATTTGACCCAACAAGGCTTTTTGTCTGAAGAAACTCTTTAGTCCTAAAAAAATAGAATTGTCCACAATCATGATAGGCTGAAGGCAAATCTTGGGAACGCTTCAGGGCATTCTCCGGCCAATTGAACGCAATAAGTTCATTATCAAGCTTGAATGAACGCCATATTGGAAAGGAGAATTTTGTTATTGGAATCAATGAATCCGCATGTGTTGCTATAAGCCGCTCTTGTGCCTTTTGCAACTTTTCTGCATTCACAAATGGGGCTGTAGGATAAATGCATACAGCAAGGTCAAAGGATTTTCCAATTTCCTGATACTGATTCAGTACTTCAACCAACACATCTGCCGTTGTTGCATAATCGTTTGCATTGGCTGTAGAACGCAAAAAGGGTACTTGGGCACCCAATTCTTTAGCAATCGCCGCAATCTCTTCGTCGTCTGTAGAAACCATCACTTCGTCAAACAATCCGGATTGCAACGCTGCATCGATTGAATACTGAATTATAGGTTTCCCCAAAAATTCTTTAATATTCTTACGCGGAATACGTTTACTCCCGCCACGAGCTGTAATAATAGCTAATGATTTCATAACTAACGTATATCAAATATATTTTTCCTTAAATGGCCTTCCCCGCTTCAAGGCAAATCTGCTCACTTTCCCCAAAATTCCATCAAAATATTTCGGATGCATGCCATCTCCGGGCCGAATAACACCCAGATTTTCCTTAGTGAATATTTCCCCTGCCTCAATATCCTTTATCACATAAATAGAGCGTTTGTAGTTGATACTTTTATTCTCTGCTTCTTGGATGCCGTATTGAACACCGCCCATGGATTGCCAGGCTCGTTCTGTCTCAATTACCAAAGCTTTTAGCTCCGCAGGTTCCAATGAAAAAGCACTATCCACGCCGCCTTCAGCCCGACTTAGACAGAAATGCTTTTCTATCACCGTTGCCCCTAGGGCTGTTGCCGCCACAGCTGCCCCAATTCCCATCGTATGGTCACTTAGACCAACTTCGCATTGAAACAACTCCCTTAAGTGGGGGATAGTTCGGAGATTGGTATTCTCGGGAGTAGAAGGATATGTACTAGTACATTTTAGAAGTGTCAAGTCTCTATTTCCATTATGTCTAAGCCAGGATACGCTACCGGCCAAATCTTCCAATGAAATCACGCCTGTGGACATGATTACCGGCTTTCCAGTAGCGGCCACTTTACGCAACAAAGGATAATGATTGTTTTCAAACGATGCAATCTTGTGGGCTGGCGCGCCCAGTTCCTCAAGCATATCTACACCTTGTTCATCGAAGGGAGTAGAAAAGATTAGGATGCCCAGATCTTTGGCATAATCAAACAGGGGTTTATGCCATTCATAAGGTGTGCGCGCCTCTTGATACAATTCATAAAGATTGCGCCCATACCATAGCGATTTTGGATCGGTAATATCGAAAAGCCCACCATGGTGGTCAATCGTTAGGGAATCGGGAGTATAGGTTTGAAGCTTGAGGGCATGAGCTCCTGCATCAGCAGCTGCCTTTACAATAGCCATTGCCCGATCTAGGGAACGGTTATGATTACCGGACATTTCGGCAATGATGAAGGGACTTGCGTTTAACCCAATGTTTCTTTTTCCAATTCTCATTACCTATCAAATATACTTTTGTAAATTGTCTCCCTAATTTGAAGCCACTCGGCTTTAAGTAAACCTAAACCAACCACATCTAAATATTCCTGGTTCTTTAAAACATGTTGCCGATAATAGGCTTCTCTACGAAAACCAAACTTTTCATGCATCCGAATCACTTTATCGTTAGTTACAAACACTTCACATTTCAACTTATTCAAACCAAGTATTCCAAAAACATACTCGATAACACTATACTCCACTTTTGAACCAATCCCGCCGCCTCTAATTGTGGTATCTCCCAAATAAAAAGCCCAAAAACAAGAGTCAAACGTTTTACTTATTTCTGTTATTGACGCAAGTCCAATATCTTTACCTTGGTATGAAATTATCCAATACTTCTGTTTGCTATCTTCTTTAATTAGATCATACCATTGTTTCTGTTGTTCGCTTGATATATAACCATCAGTATACATGTATTTAGAAACACTTTCCGAATTTCTCCAGATTCGTACTTTCTCCAAATCTTCTGAGCCTAAGTCTCTCAATACAACGTCATTCATTATACAATAATTTAAAAATATTAATAATTCTCAAATAACTATTCCCATCAAAAACCAACGAAACCTTTTCCGTTGAGATCGAGGCATTCAATTGGTCACAAGAAAAATCCGAATAATCCAAAGCAAAGTCATTTCGCTTCAGATATTCAGCAAATCGCATTTGATTACTTGCAATGACTTGCATAACAAAACGGCCCTTGCTACAAGTAAAAAATTCAAATGCAACTGTACTTGGCGTTGCTATACATGTGGAAGCAGTCGCCATAAGTGCAGCCATAGCTTTGCCATCAATATTCTGATGAATCGTTACTCCATTTTGGTTTTCAGCTGTTTCCACAAGTGAGGACAAAAAGTGAAATTTTGCTCCTGCTACTACATGGATATCTCGACTATCGGGCGTAGCTGCCAATAGTTCGTTGAGGATCTTTGACGTGTAATTGTTTGGGTCTGCGCCACCCATCGCAATCATAATTCGCCCGGGTATTGGTTCCATTTTCTTTTTCGCGAAATCCACAAAGGGCTTTCGAATAATGGCATACTCAGGCCCAAGGAACAACCTAGTGTCAGGTGCTAGGGAATAGATGTCACGCGAAATACCTCCCGCATGATTAATAACCACATCAGCCACAAAAGGATATTGTGCTATATCATCAATGCATACAAGTTTAGCGTCGGAACTTTTTATTGTTTGTTGGTATTCTGTATCAAAATGGTATCCATCCAGTACAACAATATCAGACTTTGACACCATACCGGCTACTTCCAAGGCTTCTTCATCGTTTTGCAATTGATAATACCGCGAAAAATGAAGTGCAACTACTTTGATAATTTCCAGTTCTGCAAGTCTATTTATAAGGAAAACACAATTAAAATCTCGCTCCAATATTTGAGCGAGTGCACAACACCGGTAGATGTGTCCAACACCCATTGCATTACTTCCATCCGCTCTAAAATAAACATTATGCATCCAGCTTTTCTTTACTTGCGTAGTTCAATACACAATCAATCACGTAGTCTTGCTCCTCATTTGTCAAAGTTGGATACATTGGCAGGCTAAGGCATTGCTCGTAGTAGTTTTCAGCAATGGGCATGTCTCCCTTTTTGTTCCCCAAGGCCTGATAGTACGGCATCGTATGGGTTGGGATATAATGAACCTGAGCGAAAATGTTTTTAGTCCTCAAATAGTCATAAAGCCCTTTTCGGTTAGCTACCTGAATGACATACAAATGATATGCGTGTCCGCCATCCTCTGGTGGTGTGAGTGGTAGCACTTTCGTACCGGCAAAAGCTTCATCATACCGTTTGGCAATTGCCTTACGCCGTTCAAGCCCATCGTCTGCGCGCTTCAATTGAGACAATCCCAATGCTGCTTGAAAATCAGTTAGTCGGTAATTGTAACCGAGTTCTTGCATTTCCATATACCATCCCCCATGGTTTTCCAGCATTAATTGCGCATCCTTAGTGATCCCATGCGTACGAAGTAGCAGGAGTTTTTCGTAGAGTTCCTTATTGTTCGTCGTGATCGCTCCTCCCTCTCCACAAGCAATATGTTTCACGGGATGAAATGAAAATATGGCTAAATCAGCGAAATTTCCATTTCCGCAATGTTGTTTCTGTCCTGAACTGTCTGTGAAAAAGCCACCCGGAGCATGGCAAGCATCTTCGATAATCCATAATCCATACTCATCTGCTAGCTTTCTGATCTCTTCTAAATTGACCGCATATCCCGCAAAATCAACAGGAATTATTCCTTGATAAGTCCCCTTAGGGGAAGATGCTAATAGTGTTCTGACTTTCTCAATATCCAGAGTTGCAGTTTTGGCATCAATATCAGCAAATACCACACTACCACCACAATAGCGTACACAATTTGCCGAGGCAGCAAAAGTAATGGGTGTCGTGATTACTTTGCTATTACTATTGACCCCCAATGCTAAAGCACAGAGATGCAATGCGGCAGTGCCATTAGCGAGTGCTACAGCATACTTTGCGCCAACATACTTTGCAAATGCTTGTTCAAACTCAAAAATTTTCGGGCCTTGCGTAAGAAAATCTCCTTGCAATGCCGTAACCACTGCTTCAATATCGTCTTGGCTAATATTTTGCCTCCCGTAGGGAATAGGTTGCATGTCCATAATATATCTTCTATACCAAATTAAACTCCGGATCCACGTGATCTTTTATCAATTTCCGCAATGCAGGAACATCCAACCATTCTGTATTTTCTCCAGAATTGTAGCTAAAGCCTACTGGTACTTTTTTTGCCGAAAAATGCGCTATAAATGCATCAAGGCTCCAGTGTGTGAGCTGAGGTAGTATTACAAAATATTTCCCCAAATCATAAGTTGTGAAGGAATCTGAGGGCGTAATCATCTCTTCGTGCACTTTTTCACCTGGACGGATTCCAACAACGTCTTGGGTACATTCCGGTGCAATAGCAGTAGCCACATCAGTTATTTTATATGAAGGTATTTTCGGTACAAATAATTCGCCGCCCCAAGCTGTTTCTAAAGCATGAAGTACCATATTGACACCTTCTTCTAGGGAGATATTGAACCGCGTCATGTTTGGATCGGTAATCGGCAGTGACCCTGTTGCTTTGCGTTTCAGAAAAAAGGGCATTACTGAGCCATTGGAGCCCATTACGTTGCCATAACGAACAACTGAAAATTGTATATTTTGCTCTCCTTTAATATTGTTTGCGGCAATAAAAAGCTTATCGGAAGTCAGCTTAGTGGCTCCATATAGGTTAATAGGTGCACATGCCTTATCGGTGGAGAGAGCAACAACCCGAGAAACATTTGTTTCTAGCGTCGCCCGAATGACATTTTCCGCTCCATTAATGTTCGTTTTAACGCATTCGTCCGGGTTATATTCTGCAATAGGCACATGTTTCATCGCTGCGGCATGAATCACATAATCGATCCCTTTGAATGCCCGCTTAAGGCGTTCAAAATCTCGCACATCACCAATAAAATATCTGATTGCCTTATGCTTTGCTTCTGGATATTCAAAAGCCATTTGAAATTGCTTTTGTTCATCCCGACTATAAATCACCAACCTCTTTACATCTGGCCATCTTTCCAAAATTGTTTTTGTCAATGCTTTACCCAAAGACCCAGTACCTCCAGTGATTAACACGGACTTGCCGTTAAGATCTAAACTCATGTATGCTTTAAAAAGTGTCGGTTAATTGCGTAATTTTTTGATTCCCCTCAAATGCTTTCAAAATTCTTAAAACATTTTGAGCCGCAAAATTAGCGTCTTTCTACCCGTTGGCCAATAAAAACGACTAGGAAAAGAATTGAGTCAGTGCTCGGGCTATTTTTTGGGCTGCTCTTCCATCACCAAACATGTCTTCTTCATAAGCTGCCGGTTGCTCCTTTATGCGCTGTGCTATTTTTTCAACATCCTCAAATACTAAGCTATTCCAGCCATGAGTCAGGGTTGCCGGCCATTCCGTCTCGCTCCTGAGGGTAATACATTTTTTCCTAAGTATGTAGGCCTCTTTTTGTATGCCGCCACTATCTGTGAGCACACAAATCGATTCCTTTTGATAGGCGATACTTCGGAGATAGCCAATTGGCTCGATAAATTCTATATTAGGATAGTCGCTTTTCCTTAGGGCTGCATCCTGCATCCTGGCTGCTGTACGCGGATGAAGCGGAAAAACTACCGGATGATCCAAGCGATTTAAAGCAACTAAAATCCGATGCAGTCTTGCCGGTACATCGGTATTGTAGGGGCGATGAAGGGTGGCAAAATAAAACGGTGTACGACCTAGCTCCGGCACGCTATTTTGATGTGCCAACAAGGTGTCCAGCATCACATCGCCGGTCAGGATGATCTCCCCCTGTGTAGTGCCTTCGGCCTTCAAATTATCCACCGCTTCTTGTGTGGGACAAAACAATAGACTGGAAAAATTGTCGGCTACGATTCTGTTGACCTCCTCCGGCATGTTCCGATTAAAACTCCGGATACCGGCTTCGATATGAAAAATAGGAATCCCCATCTTCACTGCCACTAGTGCGCCTGCTAAAGTTGTATTCGTGTCGCCATAAAGCACCATGCCGTCCGGGCGTTGTGCAATACACACTTCCTCTATTCCCTGTAGGATATGCGCCGTCTGTGCGCCTTGGGTAGTGCCGCTACCAATCGGGAGCATATAGTCCGGCTGGGGCATTCCCAACTCCTTAAAAAACTGCGCACTCATGTTGTAATCATAATGCTGATTGGTGTGCAGTGTCTTAGCTTCGAACCGGGCTTGCAGCAAACGATGCACAGCAGCATGTTTCACAAACTGAGGGCGAGCACCAAGGATCGTGAGTATTGTGGGCATGGTAGGAGGGGCAAGTTAAAGTGCTTTCTTACAACTCAACGTCAATCCACCTGCTAAAGGCTACATTGGAAGGATTTCTTTCCCGGCTGCAACTCTGTTTCAATCCAATTTAAAACGAGAATTAGCACGACAACAAATGCTAAAAAAGCCGCTCCAAAATGGAGCGGCTTTCACAAAATTCTGCAAGCAGAATTACTATTTTTTTCCTTTTTTAGGTGGCGTCTTAATAGAAGTAGAGAACTCCTTACCGGCCTTAAACTTAGGCACCTTAGTGGCCTTGATTTTAATCACAGCACCTGTCTGAGGATTGCGACCATTGCGGGCTGCGCGCTCAGATACAGAGAAAGTACCGAAGCCAACTAGTGTCACACGGTCACCTTTTTGAAGGGCGCCGATCACTGCGCT
>JAFDYA010000170.1 GCA_018267675.1 Bacteroidota bacterium | reverse complement strand
GATTGTTGCTTCCCGAAAGGCTGCTTCTGGTGGGATGCCGTCTTGGCTACCGGTGAGCTGTCATGTTGGTAATGTTCTTCCAAAGTACAGGCCGTTGAGATGGCCGTGGTTCGAACTTTTTTTAATTTATGCGAATGAATTTGGAAAGCCGCCGCTCCTGCAAGCAGGATCAGGATTGACATGACCTGAAAAAAATGGCGTTGAACTCGCATCCCGAAATGATGCCTGCAAGATATAGGCCAACTAACCTAAGCCAGTGTTAAGATTGCAGTACCTCACTGTTTTCAATCAATAATGATTCCACTCTACTGACCATGTATTTGGGCTCAAAATGCTGTAGAAATGCTGCTCTTGCCTCGCTGAATTTAATTTGTAATCGCTCATTTTTTAAGAGTTCGTTCAGGGCATTTGCCATCGCGATTCTATCACCTACGGGGGTAAGTATCCCGGCTGCACCATTCATCAACAGTTCTTTTACACCCGTAGGGCAGGCTGTTGCGATGATGGGCTTATCCAGGATCATTGCTTCAATCAATACGGTAGGGAGCCCTTCATATTTTGAGCTGAATAGAAATAGGCTGGAGTTAGCAATCCACTTATAGGGGTTGGTCTGAAAACCGGTAAAGATGATCCGATCAGCAAGTCCGGCATCCTGCGCTAGTTGCTCAAGGCTTTCTCTTGCCGAGCCATAGCCAACAAGCACAAGGTACTCTTCAATCTGAAAGCGTTGTACCGCGTCAATATAGGCCTTCACTAATGTTGTGAAGTCTTTCTGTGCTTCATGCAGCCGACCCACGGATACGATGTAAGGCCTGCCTTGGAGTTGACTCTGGTCAATAGGTTCTTTGGCCAATTCGAGAATCCTATCCTTGTCGAGGGCGTTGTAGATAGTGACTAGTTTAGGTGCTAGAGGCGGATAGAGCAAGGCTGTCTCATCCTGCATCTCTTTGCAAAGCATCACCACGCGATTGTAGTGCATCAGACGAGCAGCTAGCTTGTCCAATTTTCGCTTGTTGCCGTTCCAATTTTGCCCAAAACTAAAATGGCAATATGCAGCAGTTTTCTTGTTTTGGAATAGTTTATAGAACGGACCCAAGGTGGTGTCAAAGTCAATGACGATGTCCATTGTCTTTAAAAGTTCTCTCAATGCCTTTGCCTGTGCACGTTTCCGAAAGGGAGGAAGGATTAGTTCTGAAAATAGCTTTTCAAACAAGCTAATCTTGCCGGTCTTTTTCTTCTTTTGTGCTTGCATCAACCAGGTTTCGTTGAGCAAATGGTGCACCTGCACATTGGCCGGGATGTCTGATAGTAATACCTCTTGTTCTTCAAAATTGTACGCAATCGACAGGTGGATGTCGTACTTGCTTGGATCCATTGCTCGGAGCAATTCGATCAGTACTTTCTCTATACCTCCGGCCAGGAATGAGTTGACGTGGAAAAGGATGGATTTCAATGGTACGGTGTTGAGCCTTTTTGCGAAGATATTGCCCCTTGGCTATTGTGCACTTGGTGGTGCTAGCGCCCTTAGTTCATGAAGTATTTTATTCCGCTTGTCGTGGTCTTGAGCCAGTTGATATTCTGAAGTTGAATGGAGAAGGATATGCTGTTGGCTAGCTTTTTATCAGGGAAAATACTATTGAAATAGTCTTGATAGTCGCGACTCATTACTAGGGGAATGTGGAAGAGTAATACATCTTTAAGCGCATGGATTTCCAGTCCGCCACTATACAGCCATCGATCGCCGGAAGGATTGATGTTTTTTGCATCAGCGTAGGTGCTCAAATCAAAGTATAGGCGCAGCGGAAGTTTCCCGAAGGGCAAATCAGATTTTAGGTTGAATCCGAGTAGCCAGTCGTCATTTCGCCCAAGTGGGAAGCCATAGTAGGGCGTACTGATTTTGTTTCCACCTTCCTGGACGGCTATTTGACGAGCGGCGAAGCCATCCCGAGCACTTCGTCCAATCCAAGTACCTTCATAGAGATAGTCATTGCTGGCGTTAAAGCTTGAACTTAGCCAGTATCTCGAATTGGCTATATCATCATTCAGGATGGAAATGAATTTTCCGGTATAGGCGCGGAGTTGTAATGCTTTGTTCTTTTTGTTGTAGTCAATACGGATTTGGCCCTCAGCACTGAGTTTGCAAAATGTATTGCCTAGCTGGGCTTCCAGGGTGTAGGAGTAGGGGTTGAAGGTTCGGTCGTTGCGAAATTTGTAGCGAACCAAACCATAGTTGCTTTCTTCATTGCTCCGAAGGCTAGGTTTATAAAGGCTGTCCCGGACATCAAGCCTAAAGTCAAATCCATTCTCCCAGATTGCAAAGTATTTAAAAAGTAAGCTACGGCTGATAGGACTAAGCAAGGATGCATTCTTAAAAACAAAGCACATAGAAGGTGCCAGCTTGATATACCTCGCTCGCAGGGTACTCTTGATAAACCGGGAGGTACTGTCGTAGTGGAAGGACTTAAAATCGAGCTGCTGGATGATCTCCTGGAAAAGGCTTGAGGGATAGAACCAATAGCCGACGGAGCCGGCGCCCACCAACTCTTTTGCCCTAAAACTATACAGGGGAGCCAGTGCATAGCGCAAGCGTGGTTGTGGCAGGGATAGGTTATGCAGCAAGGCTCCGGCCATCATGCCGTCATAGAGATTAAAGCCGATTGCAGGAAGTAAATTGAGTCCAGCATCTGCTTTTTTACTTAGCCCTATTCCGGGCTTTATTTTGAAACTGACATTCCGAAACAATCCGGAGGTTCGAAGCTTGTTGTTGAAGCCGTAATAGTCCGGTATTTCTGAGCCTAAGCGCCAAAAATCTGCACCATTGTCAGGAAATGTAAGCGTCGATTTTCCTTTGAAAGGTAGCGACCAAATACTGTCCGTTTTTACCCCGTTTTTGAAGGCGTCAATTCTTACCGGTGCCGCAAATTCCGAATTGTTTTTTACTGTAATGAAACTAAGGCCGCCTTTTGTCCGGGCAGATTTCAGGCCAAAATCTACCCCTTTGTCGCTTTTGAGCAGACCATCAAAAAACCAGTCCAATGGCCGGGCTGAATGTTGCTTTAGTACCTGCGCAAAATCTTCGGGATAGGGGTGGCGAAACTTCCAAGTATCGAAATAAGCTTGCATCGCGCTATTGAAGCTGTCTTTCCCCATATATCCCTCCAACCATTGCAATACCATAGCTGTTTTGTAGTACACATCAAGGCCGTAGTTATCCTTGGTATATTCATGAGCCGTGAGGGATAATGCTTGGTCGGTATGAGTAGCTCCCGCATTAAGACAAAGAACATCAATCAATGCATTATTGAGTTGCTCTGTAAGTTCCGTTTCCTCCTTTAGCTGTGTTGTAATCTTGCGTTCGTAAAATGAATTGATGCCTTCATCCATCCATGCATCATCTCGCTCATTGCTTGCCAAAATGCCATAAAACCAGTTGTGCCCCACTTCATGTGCTAATACTTGCTGTAAGGACGCTCTTGATGCCATCCGGTCAATTACCGTGATTGTTGGATACTCCATGCCGCCACCGGCTTTCATGTCTCCTTCCACAGCTTTTACGGTATTGTAGGGATAGCGCCCGACCTTATTACTGAGATAGCTAATTGTCTTCTTTACCGCATCGGTGGCTCCTTTCCAATAATAGGCATCAGCTGGTAGCGTAGCGGTGTAGATAGTTACTTTGTGTGCCCCAGATTCCGCTGTGGCCGGCAGTGTGACGGTATCTTTCCTTACGATATACCGCTTGTCTGCAAACCAAGCAAAGTCGTGGATATTATCTTCTCGGAAGTGCAGCGTTTTGAATTCAGTGGACGATTGGGGAAAGCGGTTGACACTGTCTCGCCAGCGTTTTGAAAAAGACTTTGGCTCTTCAAGATTTTTATAGTTTAGGGTACTTAGGCTATCAAGAAACTTGTTTTCTGATTCGTCCAGACAATTGCCGGTCGCCAACACAACATAGTTTTTGGGGACGGTGATCTGTACATCATAACTACCAATTTCGCTGTAGAATTCTCCTTGGTCCGAATAGGGTAATGGGTGCCAGCCCTTTTGGTCGTAAACAGCCGGCTTAGGAAACCACTGCGAAATGTAGTAAGCCTGTTTAGAATGACCCATCCGGGAAAAGACTTTTGGAATCTTAACACGGAACGGGGTAGTTATTTCCAGAGAAGCGCTTGGGGCAAGCGCATTGGGTAAATCAATCCTGGCGATATCCGGCATGCCAGGTGCGGAAATAGCCGATACCGGACGGCCATTTACTTCAAAAATTAGACTGTCAATATAGCCGCGGTCTTCAGCCGGACTAAAGTAAAAGTCCGTTTTGCCCTGGGCTACTTGTTGCTCTGCAAAGGTGGTCCGGTCGCTACTATAGGCGTTTGGCCAAAGGTGGAAGTAGAGGTAATGAAGGGTATCGGGGGCGTTATTGGTATAAACAATACGCTCAAAGCCATGAAGGAAATGTAAGCGATCATCCAGTCGGACATTGAGCTGGGTCGCAACATGCTGTTGAAAGTATTTTTTACCGAGGCAATTCAATGAAATGCCCAAAAGCCAAAGCAAGCAGACTGTCTTTTTCAAAAGAAATTATTCGGACTGTTTGCTACGAAGATATTTCTAGCTTCATTAGCTAGCAGGATAAAGTTGGCATCAGCTTAATGAACGCCGACTAAAACAGCTAAATTATTTGATGCTCTTAGTTAATTCTTCGGCAAATTCACTAGTCTTCAGTAGCGTTGCATCATTCATCAGTTTGTAGAAATCTATGGTTACACGTTTCCGCATGATTGCTTCTTTCAAAGCCTTTAGAATGACTTCGGCAGCTTCAGTCCATCCGATATATTCCAGCATCATCACGCCACTGAGGATTAGGGAACTCGGGTTCATGGTATTCGTATTGGCAAAACGAGGTGCTGTGCCATGCGTAGCCTCAAAGACTGCGTGGCCTGTCCTGTAGTTGATATTTGCACCCGGTGCAATGCCGATGCCCCCCACAGCAGCAGCTAGTGCATCAGAGATATAGTCGCCGTTGAGGTTGAGTGTGGCTACTACAGAGAAATCTTGCGGGGCTAGCAGTATTTGTTGCAAGAAATTATCGGCAATCACATCATTTACTAGAATCTTTCCAGTGGCTTGTGCTTGCTTTAATGCTTGGTTAGCGGCATCTTCATCCTGAGCAGCTTTGATTTTTTCCCATTGCGCCCAAGTGAAGACTTTATCGCCAAATTCACGCTCAGCCAATTCATAACCCCAGTTCTTAAAGGAACCTTCAGTAAACTTCATGATATTCCCCTTGTGTACAATGCTCACAGTGGGCAATTTTTTCTCCACAGCATACTGAAGTGCCGCCCGAATCAAACGTTCGCTACCATCCTTGCTTACCGGCTTAATACCGAAGGAGGTAGTCTCGGGGAACCTTATTTTGCCACCCTCGCCCCATTCGTCCTGTAAAAACTGAAGCAATTTTTTAGCCTTCTCGCTGCCTTCCTGTGCTTCAATTCCCGCATAGATATCCTCAGTGTTTTCCCGAAAGATAACCATGTTCACACGCTCCGGATGCCGAACCGGTGAGGGTACACCATGAAACCATTGCACCGGACGTAAGCAAACGTATAAATCCAATTCCTGACGTAGCGCCACATTCAACGAGCGAATACCACCGCCAACCGGTGTCGTTAAAGGCCCTTTGATGGATACAAGATATTCCTTCGCTAGCTCCAGTGTTTTTGCTGGTAGCCATTCTCCGGTAGCATTAAATGCCTTTTCTCCTGCAAGCATTTCTACCCAATCAATCTTTCTTTGTCCTTTGTACACTGTCTCCACCGCATCGTCGAGTACAGCTTTGGTAGCTTTCCAGACATCAGGCCCTATGCCGTCGCCTTCAATAAATGGGATTGTTGGATGATTAGGAACGTTGAGGCGGCCACCTGCCCCCATGGTGATCTTGTTGCTCATAAAAGTGCGCGAATTTATGCTTTTGCTTCCTTTGAAAAACTGATGAATACCAAAGTTTTCTTTGGTACGCTATATTTATCAAAAGCCGATAACGCCATGCGCCTTTTCCTTGTATTGATATTTCTCTTGCTGCTCTGCCCCAACTTCGGAAATGCTATCGAAAAAAGAGGGTTGAAACAAGCACTCAGCGAGGGTTTGGTAAGGCTGGAGGCCATTGGTAGTGGGCAGTCTTTTTTGAGAAATGGTTTGAAAGTCAGGCTAACCAATCTTAGTAAAGGCGGGGTCTTGATCCGAGTGGAGCCAGCTTTGCTTTTCCGTCCGATTGATACCAACTACCAAGATCTGATCTGTGTAGGTAATGAGACTATTCCACTTGCTGCAAATGCTACCAAAGAGGTTGATTTGGCCACGTTTTGTGCCAAAGCTCATGCCGCTGCACCAGCTGATAGTATTCCGTTTCATTACATCGGCCAGGCAGATTCGCTCATGCAGCAGCTTTTGAATTACCTCCGGCTCCAGCGACTTCAGGATTTCCTGGGGCAGCAGGCCGTCTGGGCATTGACTGATTTTCATAACCTGGAGGGGGTGTTTGATGTTGATCGTCCCAAGGAAAGCTTCGCACTGTTAGATTTTATGCAGAAATTGGTAGGACAAAGCCGACCGAAGTTTTTTAAGATTTATGGAATCGATACCAGCGGTGCGCAGGCTGCCTTTGTAAATCGTGTTTTGAAGATTGCTACGCAGATGCAATGGCAGCAAGAACAAACTGCAATTTTGGATTTAGGCATTTTCAATGAGCAAGGAAAGCTTGTCCAGTCTGTCTTTGCAAAGAATGAGATGAAACGGGGTAAGTACAAAATCAATATCGAATTCAAAGCAGAGCATGCTCCAAAGGGACTGTACTATCTTCGGCTCACAGAAGCAGGCAAAGTAATGAAGCAACAGGAATTTTCCCTAGACTAGCGTACTTAGCTCCTCTTCCTTTTATCATGATTCAAGAAGGTACCTTTCAGTTTCTTAAAGCGCTAAAGAAGAACAATAACAAAGTTTGGTTCGAAGAGCACCGCAATGAGTTTGCAATGGCAAAGATGAACTTTGAAGCGTTTGTCGCACAAGTCTTGCAAAAGATGCTTGAATTGGATGTAGTATTTGCAGAGCAAAGCCCCAAAGATTGTGTTTATAGGATCTACCGTGATGTTCGATTCTCTAAAGATAAAACACCCTACAAGCCTTATCTGTCCGCCTATTTCTCCCATGGCGGGAGGAAATGGGAGGGGGCAGGGTATTATTGCCATTTGGAACCGGGCAGCATTTTCGTGGGTGGTGGCTTGTGGATGCCAGCTACAGGAATCTTGAAGAATGTGCGACAGGAAATTGACTATAATTTTAAGGAGTTTCAGGAAATTATTCAAGGGAAACAATTCAAAAAGGCTTTTGATGGTATTGAAGGGGAGACCTTGCAAAAGCCGCCCAAAGGGTATGATGTTACTAATCCGGCGATCGAGTATTTAAAAATGAAAAGCTTTATCTGCCGCTGTCCTGTACCTGATAAAGTTCTTCTGACTAAATCCGCGAGTAGTGAGGTATTTGAGATATTCAAGACCCTTGCTCCTTTAGTTAATTTTCTGAACCGCGCCATTGATTAAGCTATCGATATTCCTTTTGTATCTTGTGAACATGCCCAAATTCCTCTTGACGATTGCCTTGGTTTTTGTTTGCTGGTTCGTGCAAGCACAGCCCCGGATGTATAATCTACAGGATAGCCATGGCCGGCCTCAAGGGGAGTGGATTGTCAAACATCCGGAGCACATGGGCGAAGAGGCTTTTTCTGAGTGGGGAAGCTATGATCATGGCAAGAAAGTGGGCGCTTGGTATCGCTTTGACCATGATGGGCAAGTAACGGCAATGGAGCACTTTAGCCAGGGACAACGACACGGAGAAGCTAAGTATTTTGAGAATGGTACTTTGGTATGTGTCGGTCATTTTCGTGGATTGAACCCACGTTATGCTTTTGATACCATTTTAGTTACCGACCCGGTCACTGGAGCGGAATATCAACGAATTCTTCCTACAGAAAGCGGTAGTGTGAAACATGGCATGTGGCGCTACTATGATAATGTTAGTGGACGGCTCACCCGAGAGCTAGAATACCTGCTTGGTGAAGTGATTTACACTCATGATTTTTCTATTGCCACCGTTGATAGTGCCTATTTCAAACAAAGGGAAGCTAAGATGCAGCTACACCAAAAAACCTATTATAAGCCGCCCCGCGATAAACAATTTAATTATACCGACTTTCGCTGACGCATGGAGTATCAAAGTCGTAGGCTTAAATTAGAAGCATTCTCAAACAGGCTTCAGAAGGTATGGAAGCATATTGCAAAAACGGCGAAGAAACAAGGCTTGGCCTGTTTTCGTTTTTATGATCATGATTTGCCCGAAGCACCTTTTGCTATTGAATTTTATGACGGGGTGATCCATGCAGCAGAGTATAAGCGCAGGCACGGTATGGACGACCAAGAGCATACCGATTGGCTGTTGGCAGCACGGGAAATAATAGCCCAAGTTACCGAAGTGCCCTTGGAGCAAATTTTTATGAAAGAGCGCCAGCGGAAAGCCGGGCGTCAAGGACAGTATGAAAAGTTTGGAATGGAACGTACGGAGCGAATTGTTCCGGAGACGGACTTACGGTTCATCATCAATTTGAGTGATTATTTGGATACTGGTTTATTCCTGGATCATCGCATCACTAGGGGAATGGTTCGCGAGAAAGCTGCAGGGAAAAGAGTATTGAATCTTTTTTGTTACACCGGTTCCTTTAGCGTGTATGCTGCTAAGGGTGGTGCTGCCGAGGTTTGTTCTGTGGATATGAGCCGCACCTATATCAATTGGGCTAAACGGAATATGCAGTACAACAAGCTGTACCAGCCAGACCGCCATGATTTCATCCAGGATGATGTCTTAGAATGGGTGAAACAAGTGCCGGCAGAGCGTTACGACATTATCGTTTGCGACCCGCCAACATTTTCAAATAGCAAACGCATGGAGCATGAGTGGGATGTGCAACGAGACCATGTTGGCCTTTTGAAAACACTTCTTCGCATCCTGAGCCCCGGCGGCACCTTGTATTTCAGTACCAACTATCGCGGGTTCGAACTAGAACGGGAAAAGCTGCCTGCTTCCCTAGTTAAGGACATTACTGCTGCCACTACTCCCTTTGACTTTTTCGGGAAGCTGCAGCGAAAATGCTATTTGATTCAAGCTTGACTTTGTAATACCCTTTGAATATCCCCTAATTTGCAGCCATGAAAGCACCTATTATTTCGGTATCCAATCTGGTTAAGAAATACGATGATTTTACTGCGGTTAAAGGGATCTCCTTCGATGTGCAAGAAGGTGAAATTTTTGGTCTGCTTGGCCCTAATGGTGCCGGTAAAACAACTACCCTAGAAATCATTGAAACCTTGCGGGACAAGACTTCCGGGACGGTACTTGTGGCTGGGATGGACTTAGATAAGTCGGCACAGGATATAAAAAAGGTGATTGGCGTGCAGCTTCAAAGTGCAGGCTATTACCCTAACCTAAATCTTCAACAATTACTAGTGCTTTTTGGCGGCTTGTACAATCAGAAAGTAGATGTGATGGCTTTGCTGGATTCCGTTAATTTGAGGGATAAAGCAACGGCAAAGTATAAGGCACTAAGCGGTGGCCAGAAACAACGATTTTCCATTGCAACAACCCTAATCAATAATCCGAAGATTATTTTTTTAGATGAACCAACAACCGGTCTTGATCCCCAAGCTCGGCGCAACCTCTGGGATTTGATCCGCCAGGTGAGAGACAGAAATACTACCATCGTCCTAACAACGCACTATATGGATGAAGCAGAAGAGCTTTGTGATCGGGTAGCTATTGTGGACAGCGGAGAAATTATTGCGATTAATACTCCGGGTGGGCTTATTGATAAGTTGGTGGATTCGGGTTTCACGCGTCCTAAACCCGTGAAGGCAGCGAATCTAGAAGATGTATTCATTCATCTTACGGGAAAGGAAATTCGGGAATTCTAGTCGCTGTTTCGCTAGTTGACCATCACCCAATTGAACCCAAATCTGATCATGAGATCCGGGGATGGATAGTTGGGGTGTATCACTGTATTCCGCCACCAGAGCGTTTGTAGCTGGTCCGCCATCAGGTAGGCACGGAATCGTTTTACTTTGAAATTGAAAAACAGATTTAGCTCCGGCTTGCTTTTAGAACTATAGGCGGTTTGGTAGTAAAAACGATTGTAGAATGGGCTGTAGCCGTTTGCCTGATACGAAGTGTAGTAGCGAATTTCAGCTCCGGTCGCAATTTTTAAAGCCTTTCGGAAAAGATAACTTTCAAAACTAAGTGCATTTCGCCCCAGCAAACTAGGTACAGATATCGGTGCTGCTCCCGCCACTTGTTGATAGACCAAATCATTGTCCAATACCACACGACCAAAGTGGAAGACTTTGTGTAGTGATACCTGTGTAAGGTTGAACGGACTGGTTGCTTGGAGGGGTTTTAATCGCCCATCCGATACTCCTCCAAGGGAATCTTGTAGGTAGATATAGTTGCCCATTACGTAGTTCTTAAACCCTAGCTCAAGACCATATTTGGCACTGGAGATTTTGCCAAAAAGAAGCGTAATACTCTCTTTGCTCAGGTGGGAAGTTTCGGAATAGTATTGGTTCCTAAATATAGTATAGGCATAAGGTGCAGCGCTAAGTTGTTGTGTAGCGCCAACAGTAATCCGTCCAAGTCTGTTTCCAAACCCTTTAGATGCCTGACCATTCAATAGGAAATCGCCAACTGCCGGTCCGGAGAAAACGAATTTTGTATTGGCACTAAAGCCCCAGGCACGCTCTCCAATACTTTCCTTACTGATATTTCCACATAGGTAGTTCGTGATATTGTTGTTTGTTTCTTTCCCGACAATATAGTCTGTGTAAAAATTGTCAACCCGATTGCCAATGCCGGCACTCACCGCAAATGGACTTTCCTTTTTTCCTAGAAAACCATGGAGGGAAAATTGGTTGTCCACCCAAAGCCAGTTCTGTTGTGTAAACACAGAATCGGAGCTTCCAAAACTGCGCTGGAAGAAGGATGCGTAGTAGCTCGAATCCGGAGCAACATCTTTAAATGTATGTTTCTCTCCTCCGAGTTCTAGCCGATGTCTTATAGAAAATCTAGGAACTAGGGTCACTGAAAACTGTGTGGAATCCCAGTTGTAGCTTGTGTCACGGCTGCCGATGATATACTGGTGATTCAGGAGGATATTAAAGTCTCGATCCACATTCGTGATTGCGGAGCGGCGACCAGCGCTGCTGGAAGCATTATAGTACGGATTGTCTAAAGCAACAGGTATCGTAAGGCGATCATTGTATTTTGATTCATCCAGCAGACTGTCTCCTAATATTCCTCCATTTTCATCACTCTGTTCCTTGTTGTACACTATGGCGGCATAAAGTTCATAGTGTTGATTAGCACTTTTGTAGTTGGTACTCAATGCACCGGCATCATGGTTCGTGCGTTGCAGTTTATAAAAGCCTTGGCTGACGATTTTTTGGTATTGCACGGCTACATTCCAATCCGGTGTGATGTTCTGGGTATGTAATAGCCGAAGGGTTTGCTCCAATTTGGAGCCGAGCTGATAGTCAAATACGGTGTAGGGTCGGGTAGTGTTATAATACAAAAGGCTGTCGGCCTTGAATCGATATTTGTCAAAAACGTGGTAGCCCAAGCTCAGTCCGGTATTGCCCAAGTTTTCCGGTAAGAAGAGTTGGTTGTTTTGTGGTGTACCCAGATTGCCTATATCGCGATACCAATTCTGGACGAAGGGGCGGCGTTGAAAATTGTGTAATGCGGTATCGGGAGTTAGCTGAATATTACTGAACGCTCGTTTGTAGAAAATCCTCACGGGTTCATCACGCCAATGTTTTGTATTTGTTCTGTTGGTAGTATCGCGCTGTGGGGCATTCTGCAAGGTTACAGGATCGCTGGGATTGATGGGCATTTGAGCAACCGCCGGAAGTGAAATAGCCAGCGAAAGCAACAAAAAAAGACAGAAGAAAAAGCGCAAATGCAATTATTGTTTTGTGAGTCGGCTACTCATCATTTTCCCATTTTGCTTGAATAGAATTTGATAAGTACCCGGACAAATATTGGCCGGCAAAGATACTTCCAACAGGGTATTTTGAGGGGAAGGAGGGGAGTACATTGTCGTAAAAATCACCCGTCCGAATAGGTCGATCAAGCTGAGTTCCACTTTACTGGTGATAGGCACCGGCAATCGGAGGAAAAAGCGATCAGTAACCGGATTAGGAAGCAGCTCAAAATCTAGTTTTGTAGGTTCCTTCGGTAATTTTAGGCTGGGAGTTGCCGCTGAAATGTCCAAAATAAAAAGACCACGCTGCATGTCGCTCACCAATACTTTTCCCGAGGGTAAATAGGGATAGCAGCCCCAGGCACCTGCGAATTGCTTCTTGCTTGGGCCTGGATAGGAATCGTAGTAGCCGGTACGTTTTGGAAGTGCAGGATTAGAGATGTCGTAAATCTGCAAGCCATCTTGATAGTAGGATACTAGCGCATATTTGCCGAGCAGGAAGGGGTTATGCGGCACGCTCGTACTGTCCAGGCCATTTGGGCTAAAGGTGCTCAAAACTTTTATCTCCTGCATATTCCTGCAGTCCACCACCTTCACAGGAGCACCAAAATTTTCATCCGTCATCACTCCGATATTGTCGTAGCCTACCCAACTACTATGATTGTAACCTTGGTAGGGATAAAAACTAAGTCCACCCAAAATTTTTATTTGCGGTAGCTGGCTGACATCCAGAACTAGATATCCCCCAAAGCCATTGCTACACCATGCGGTATCATTTCGAGCATACAAATGATGGCTATACTCAAAATCATTTGAAGTGTAGAGCAGACTTGGGTTTTCCGGGTCGGATAGCGAGAAGATCTGGAGTTTTTGCTTTCCGAAACCGAGTGCTGTTGGCGCAGCGAGATAGAGTTTGGCTGTTGCCGTATCAATAAACAAGCTGTGCGCATTGGAGACAACACGAGGATCGCTTTGATAAACTAAATGTATCGAGTCCGGCAAATAACTGAAGTCATAGACTTGAAGCGCTTCAATCCCCTCATCGGCCACCGCATAGAGGTAGTTTCGAAAAGTCTTGTAATCCCGATGAACGACACCTGTCGCTTTTCCGGGAAGGAAGGCGACTTCCTTCACTGCCGCTACATCAATTATATGGGCACCACTAGTACCACCCAGCACTGCATATTCCCGACCATGAGCAACAAAGCCCCAAACGTCATTCCAATGCTGGCCACCGGGTAGAGCAGGGCAGTTACTTGTGTCTTGCCAGTTGGCTATCAGCCAAACCTGTTCCGCAATCTGTGCCCGGACTGAGTGCACAGCAAGTAACAGCAGGAATAAACAGAGTAACTTGATTTTTTTGAACACGAGCAGTGAGACTTAGTTACATGTGAATATGGGGCAAGGGGCTTTAGCGAATTGATTGGGCATTAAGTGCTTTTTGGTAAGCTTGAGCATTAGTTAGATGTTCGGCATAGGTTGCTGCAAAGCTATGATAGCCGCTGAAGTCAGCTTTAGCACAGAAGTACAAGTAGTCGTTTTTGGGAGCAGCAAGAACTGCGTCAATGGTTCGGCCATCAGGTGTGCAGATAGGGCCGGGTGGTAGGCCGGTAACATAATAAGTGTTGTAGGCAGAGGGAATGGAAGTCTGTGCAGAAGTAATTCTTTTCAGCGCAAAATCTCCCGATGCAAATTTTGCTGTGGGGTCGGCTTGCAGTTTCATGCCTTTGGCCAAACGGTTGAGATAGACACGGGCTATGTTTGGTTGCTCGTCCCGCTTATTGCTTTCTTCACTGACAATGGAGGCTAGGGTGATGGCTTGTTGCGGGCTGAGGTTTAAAGCTCGGGCAGCGGCTTGTCTTTGCTTATTCCAGAAGTCGGAATAGGTAGCCTCAATTTTTCTGAAAGCCTTGTCGGCAGATGTGTTCCAATAGAATTCATAAGTATTCGGCATTACAGCGCATAGGGCAGTATTAGAGTCGAGACCAAACTGTGCCAAATAATTATTGTCTCGGAGCATCTGATGCAGGACTGTGGAGTCGGCTTCCAATTTTGTGCTAATGAGTCGGACAAAATCAGCTTTTGTTCGTAGCTTGGTAATCACGAGTTTCACAGGGCTCTGTTTGCCACTGCGGAGCAGCCGTACTATTTGCCAGTTGCTCATTCCCGGGCTGATATGGTAGCGTCCCGCACGGATTCTGTTCGGGTAGTCAGTTTCGTTAGCCAATAGCTCAAATCGTTTAGTATCTTTCACAAAGCCACCAGTAACAAGCGCCTTTTTTACACTTTCAAAGTCGCTCCCAGTGCGGATGTAGAGATATTCCCCTTGTGTCAGCGATCCGGTAATTGGAGCAAATAAGAAATAAGACACGATAAGGCCGACCGTCAGTACTGCTATGCCCAGGAAGGCAAGTATTTTTCGTTGTCCTTTCCGGCGTTTCCCACTCGACTTTCTGTGTGCCATCATGCTTTTGGTGCAAAATTTATTTTTTGAAAATTAGGCATAAAAAAACCTGCTTAGGTCAAGCAGGTTTCAAAAAATTTTGGTTGGAAAATTATTGAGCAGGTGTCGGAGCTGCAGGAGCTGCGGGTGCGGCAGGAGCAGCAGGGGTAGGTTGTGCGGGAGCTGCTGGTTGGCTAGAGCTGGCTTTACCTGAGTTTTGTTGGGTTGCTGCAGGTTTGTCAACAAAGAGTACGGTGACGATGCAGAGCCCTGCAATAATACCCATAGCGGTCCATGCACCTTTTTCCATCACGTTGGTACTTTGCTTTACACCCATCACTTGGGTAGAAAGTGAGCCGAAATTACCGGTGAGTCCGCCACCTTTGGGGGCTTGGATGAGAATGAAAAATGCTAAAGCAAAGCAAGCAAGGATAATCAGGATTGTAATTAGGATAACCATTTAATAGAGTCTTTTTTTCGCGGCTTCCGCGCGGGACGCAAAATAAGTACTTTTTGATGGATTTTTCAAGGCAAGTTTTTGATACATTTCTGCCGCGGCATCCCATTTCTCTTGTTTTTCCAAAATTTTGGCTAAAGGTTCCGAGATTAAGCCCTCTTCTTTGGTGATGGAATTCACCGCCATTGTGAAAACCTGTTCCGGAATTTCCTCCGTTTCTTCCTGCAGTGCTGCAGCCAATTTTTGTTGTTGCCACATGGAGCGTAAGGCGCTTTTCTCTCTTTCTTCTTCCTCTTCCTTCTGGTTTTTTTGCTTGAAATAGCTTAGCCAATCCGCAAAACTCATCATCACCATGAGTGTGTTGGGGTCCTCTCCTGGTTTCTCTTGGCTAGTAGTTACATTGTAATCTTCATCCTCTTGGCTCGGCAATTGGATGCCTTGGTGGGCAAAATAATCCTCTTCTGAAGCCTCGGCATAGAACTGATCCAGTTGCCGCTGAACTATCTTTTCGCTAGCGGCAGCTACTTGAATTTTGGTTTCTTGATGTTCCAAATCCTTTTGCGCGGGCTCTACAGAACTGGAAATGATGGGTTCCGCCACTTTGTTCCGAAGATTAAGGTAAGCAAAGCTTACGGGGTTTGGACAGTATAGATAATGAAGCCGACGTGCTTGTTCTTCGTTTGGATCCTGCTGTTGGCATGCGGCAATTTCCATTAGTCGTGCCGGTACAAACCATGGCCATATACACAGCGTCTTAGCAATATTTTCCGAGCTGGGAAGTGGGTCGCCGGCTTGCATCCATTGTGATATTTGCTCTTTAGTCAACATAGTTATGGCTACCAATTTACAAATGCTTTGTTGAACACGTCATCAGCAAGTCTAGTGCCAATATCGTCAATTAGTCGGTCTTGCACTTGTTGTAAGTTTTGTGCAGCAGGGAAATCACTGAATTGGGTGAAGGCCTGGGTAAAGTTTGCCTTGGGATTTACACGATTTTTGAAGTCAATGTTAATGGTGATGCTTAACCTGTTTTGAGCAGCCACTTGGGTATTTTGCAAGGCAGAAACGGTGACGACATAGCTGGTAATACTGCCGCTCACATCATAGTCTGCATCGCCCGAGTTGAGCGGTGTGAGTCCTGTTTGGGAAAGTATTCGGCTTCTTATTTTATTTGTCAATGAAGCAGAAAGCGTGGGGACGACATTGCTTGCATGATTGTCCAGGGTGGAAAAATGAATCGATTTTCCTTCAATTGATGCACCACTAAAAGAATACACACCACAGGCCCCTAGGTTGAGACAAATTGTAATGAGAAAAATAAGGATTGAGGCTTTCAAAATTTTTAACTAAAAAACGGTGAGCGAAGTTGGAGACTTACTCCTCAATATCATATTCCTTTATTTTTCGGTAGAGTGTTCGTTCCGAAATACCCAATTCTGTTGCCGCATCTCTACGACGACCTTTATGCTTTTTGAGCGACTTTACGATTAGTTCCTTTTCCTTTTCGGTGAGCGATAGCGATTCTTCTACTTCTTCATGCGCGTCCATCTCAGCGATTGGCTTTACGACCACCGGACTAAAACTGCCAAAAGTGCCGCCATTATATTGCTCCTCCATACCACGATTGAGAGCAACCGGCGTTACCGGGTAATTTTCGGGAGGGCGATTAGGCAGTGGTCTGCCTCCACCTAATTCAAACAAGGCAGATTTAATATCGCCCATGTCTTTGCGCAATTCAAAGAAGAGCTTGTACAGTATATCTCGCTCGGTAGTGCTGTTTTCTTGATAGTTTCCGGAGAATTGTGATACCGCGGGCAGATTGAGCGAGGAGCCATTATTGCTGTTGCTTCGTTGCGGTAGGAAGGAAGCAAACGCATCGGCACTGACCATTTTATTTGTGGAAAGAACAGAAACTTGCTCCGCTATATTTTTTAATTCCCGGACATTTCCCGGCCAAGGATAATTGACCAAAAGTTGCTGGGCACCGGCATCCAGTTGCACCGATTGGGTTCGATACTTCTCTGCAAAATCTCCGGCAAACTTTCTAAATAATAAAGGAATGTCTTCCTTCCTGTCCCGTAATGCGGGTACTCTAATCGGTACGGTTGAAAGTCGGTAATACAAGTCTTCCCGAAATTTTCCAGCACCAGTTTGATCCAGTAGTTCTCGGTTTGTTGCCGCGATTACGCGCACATTTGTCTTTTGCGTTTTTGAAGAGCCGACACGGATAAATTCTCCGGTTTCTAGTACACGAAGGAGACGCGCTTGTGTGCCTAAAGGCAGTTCGCCCACTTCATCCAGAAAAATAGTTCCACCATTTACCGTTTCAAAATAGCCTTTCCGGGCATCTACTGCACCGGTAAACGAACCCTTTTCATGACCAAAAAGCTCACTATCGATTGTGCCTTCAGGTATGGCACCACAGTTGACGGCAATGAACGGATTGTGCTTCCTAGCGGAAAGACTATGGATAATATTGGAGAAGATTTCCTTACCTACACCGCTTTCTCCCATGATGAGCACGGTGAGGTCCGTACTAGAAACCTGCTCCGCTACATTCAATGCATGATTCAATGCCGGCGCGTTGCCAATAATTCCAAATCGTGCTTTTATGCTTTGTGTATCCATTTTTCTCCAGTCGCGCTGTTTACAATTTTGGGTTTGTTGCTTTGTTCTTACTTGAGCTATTGGTCAACAATCCGGCCAATAAGAGTGCCTTGCGTTGCTTTCTCTATTAATACCTGTGCATATTCACCCTTCTTGAGTCCGAAATTTCCTTTCGCAAAAACTACCATCTTGTTTTGTGTATTCCGGCCATGCCAGTCATCGGCACTTCGTTTACTTTCTCCCTCAATCAATACTTCCCATACCTTTCCAACATCTCCGGCATAGACACTACGGCTACTTTGATTTTGTATTTCGATCACCTCTTGTAGGCGACGTTTTTTTACATCCTCAGGCACATCATCAGTATATCGTCTTGCTGCTAGTGTGCCCGGACGCTCACTGTAGAAGTACATATAAGCATAGTCAAAGCACATTTCTTTCATTAAGCTCAGCGTGTCTGCATGTTCTTCCTCGGTCTCTCCACAGAAACCGGTAATTACGTCCGTGCTCAAGCCACAATCCGGTAATATTTCCCGGATGCGCTGCACGCGGTGCATATACCACTCTCGTGTATAAGTCCTGTTCATGCGTTCCAACACTCTGGTACTCCCGCTTTGCACAGGGAAATGAATATTTTTGCAAATATTGTGATGTGCCGCCATTGTCCACAAGACTTCGTCGGTAATATCCTTGGGATGGGAGGTGGAGAAACGAACCCGAAGTAGGGGAGCGATACCGGCTACTTGTTCCAATAACGAAGCAAATGTTACGGGATTCTCGTCCTGATTTTCCGGTTGCCAATAATAACTATCTACATTTTGCCCCAATAGAATTACTTCCCGATAACCTTTTTCAAAAAGTTCCCGACATTCTTTCAAGATAGAATGTGCGTTCCTACTGCGTTCTCGGCCTCTAGTAAATGGCACCACACAAAAAGTACACATATTATTACAACCCCGCATGATGCTGACAAAGGCAGAAACGCCGTTGCTATCCAGCCGTACAGGGGATAGGTCTGCATAGGTTTCTTCCCGACTTAGCAAAACATTGACGCTTTTCTGTCCCCCTTTTGCCTCCGCAATCACGGCAGGTAGGCTCCGATAGGCATCCGGCCCCACTACGATATCTACCAATTTCTCTTCTTCAAGGAATTTAGTCTTTAAACGTTCCGCCATACAACCCAATACTCCGATTAGCAAGCCTGGATTGGCTTCCTTTGCCTTTCGAAAAGTCGTTAGCCTTTGGCGAACGGTCTGTTCCGCTTTTTCCCGAATCGAGCAGGTATTGATAAATATTAGTGCTGCTTCTTCTATACTTTTTGTCGCAGAGAAGCCTTCAGTTTGAAGTATTGCGGCTACAACTTCACTGTCCGAAAAATTCATGGCACAGCCATAACTTTCAATATAAAAGTGCTTTCCAGAAACTGGGGTTTCAGATTCAATTGCCTGAAATACTTCGCCCTGGCGTGTCTCGTCGATCTTTTTTATAACTGGAATCTCTGCCAAATTTTCATGCAGCATGGCGCGAAGATAATTAGACCTTTGCGGAATGATATGCTAAATGCCCTGTGTCATTTAAGATTCGAAGACTTGGATGTTTACTTTTTTTGATTGGCAGATACCCACTTTAGCTTCTGCAAAGCAGCTTTCGACAAGTATGATTTAAGACCTAATTGATGGCACAGAAGTTTGTATCCTAAAATTATTTTTCAGATTCCAAAAGCAATGCCGACGTTTTCAATTGCTTTATTGAAATCGCGTAACATTGGCCAGCCTATGTCTCATCGTTATTTTGCCTTGAACAAACCCTTTGGTATGCTCTCCCAATTTATTGGCGGGCACCCAAAACGAAGTATGCTAGGGGACTTAGCTTATCCCTTTCCCGAAGGGACTCATGCATTGGGCCGTTTGGATGCAACCTCGGAGGGCTTATTGCTACTCACAACAAATAAAGCAATTACTAAGCTGCTTTTCAATCCTGCCGCCGGTCATCAACGAAAGTATTTGGTCAATGTGTATCGACAGGTCACCGACGCTACAATTGCTGCGCTTGCTTCAGGTATTGAGATTAAAGTGGCGGACGGTGCTCTTTACTGCACCAAATCTGCTGCAGTAACCCGATGTGCTCGTCCGGGCTGGCTCCCGCGTGCTAGCCATGAGCTTCGGGAAGATATTGCTCAGGATTGGCTGGAGCTTACGCTTACTGAAGGCAAATTCCGACAAGTACGTAAAATGCTTCAGGCTGTCCGGCATCCCTGCCATCGCTTGATCCGTTTGAGTATTGATCAACTGGAACTGGGCGATTTGGCAAGCGGTGCAGTAAAAGAATATGAAGAAGCAAGGTTTTTTAATCTGTTGGGGCTAGCCTTAATAAGCAAGTAGCGCGGTCAAATTTTTCCATTTGGGCACATCCCTCATTTATCTTGGAGGGAATACTCTGTTTAGTGCTTCGAAATAGATGCAGATGATTATTATCGTCTTGGCGAAGGTTTATGTAGCTCAAGGAATATAGTGTAGGGGTATGGCTGCCTCCCTTTATAAAACAGCCGAACCCTATAAGGTCATTATTCCGACTGACTAAAGTCACAACTATTCCGGTATAGAAAATGATTCTTTGCCCAACTCTGCTTGAGTAAAACACAACATGGGACATACATTCCACATTCCGGTATTAGGTATTGCATTTACTATAGACACGCCAATAAAAGTGGCTCATCTGGGCATAAATTCTGTCCTATCAATCGTGGATGATATGGTGATTGAGCGGATGCGCAAATATTATTTGGAGCAGACCAATCAACCTTATCATCCGATTACTGATAAAGAGCATGGGTTCCGCTCCAAAAGGATAACGGCTTACTTGAACCTGGTTCAAGAATTGGTGGATGAAAAGATTGATCAGTTGAAGAAGGAATGCTTTGAAAAAAAGGGTGAATTGGTGCGCTACTTTGAGCTGCTTCCTGAGCAAGCGCCTCTAAAAAAGATGTATCGATTGTTTGTTGCCGGCGACGAAAAGGTAAGTGCACAGACTTTGAAGGATAAGCTGAGTGCAGGAGCGATTGATGTAAATATCATGGCTAAAGTGGATAAGCTGAATCGCAATGGAGCAGGGGATGTCGTCAATAGTGATGCCTTGGAGTCCCTGAAAGGATTTGCAGAGAGTAAACTCAACTCTTCAGTGGTACTCTCTGCGGGAATGAACCCAAAATTGTACAGCTATATTGAGTCCTTTCCAGACTTTTTTCCCGAGGCTGGAGCAGCTCCCAAGAAGCGAATTATTCTTAAGGTGAGTGACTATCGCTCTGCGTTGATTCAGGCAAAGTTCTTAGCCAAAAAAGGGATTTGGATTTCCGAATTTCGAATAGAGTCTGGGTTGAATTGTGGTGGTCATGCCTTTGCTACCGAGGGGCTTTTGGCAGGGCCAATTCTTGAGGAGTTTAAGCATAATAGGGCGCAGATGAAGCAGGATTTATTGGAAATCTACAAGAAAGCTTTAGCTGAAAAGGGGATAGGAACACTGCCGGTTATGGAGCAAAGAATTTGCTATCAGGGAGGAATCGGGACTGCGGAAGAGCATGATTTCCTGATGGCATACTATGGCCTGGACGGCACGGGCTGGGGAAGCCCCTTTCTGTTGGTTCCCGAAGCAACAACCGTTGACGAATCTACGCTTAGCGATTTGGCCACCGCTACCAAAGAAGATTTTTACATCAGTGGTTCCTCTCCATTGGGTGTGCCATTCAATAATTTCAGAAAGAGTAGCATTGAAAAGCAGCGACTAGAAAGGATTTCCAAAGGGAGGCCGGGTAGCCCTTGCGTGAAAAAGCTTTTGGTGTCCAATACTGAATTTACTACAGAACCCATTTGTACAGCATCTCGCCAGTTTCAAGAGTTAAAAATCAAGCAACTTGATGATAGGCAATTGAGCTCGGAGGAATATCGGGAGGCCTATGAAAATATTACCGAGAAAGCCTGCCTTTGTGAAGGTTTAGCGGTTTCCGCCTATATCAAGTATGATATCTTGAAGCCGAAAGAACGGGATGCAGTGGCTATTTGCCCAGGGCCAAATACAGCCTATTTTTCAGGAGTCTTTAATCTGGATGAAATGGTTAGGCATATTTATGGCCATCAGAATCTTCTGGAGGGAGTACTACGCCCCCATGTTTTTATCAATGAGCTGCACTTGTATCTTGCCTATGTGAAGAAGGAAATTAGCATGAGCCTCAAAGATTTGAACGATAAAAAGCTGAAGTATTTCCAGAAATTCAAGGAGCAATTAGTGGAAGGAATAGCCTATTACCGGCAACTTCTCCCTCAGATGACACCTACATCAAAAGCTGCATTTGCCAAAATGAAAGCAGAGTTGTTCGAGGCTGAAGGCCAACTAAAAGAAATCTTTAGTCGCTTACAGTTGAGTCCTGTCTCGGCCTAGCTTATAGGCGCTAAGTCACGGACAATGCTTATTTCTAAAGCCGGATAGTTCCTTTATCCGATGCTATTCAAAATTTCATAAAACGCAAAGACGTCTTCAAACGTATTGTATAAGGGCACTGGAGCAATTCGGATTACATTGGGCTCCCGCCAGTCCGCAACGATGCCGGCATCACTGAGTCGATCAAATACTTCTCGTCCACGATCCCCAAAAAGCAAGGAAAGTTGGGCACCGCGAGCTTCTTTTGCCTGAGGTGTAATAATCTTGAACGAAAGATTATTTACTTGTAGGAGCAAATATTCTAAATAAGCTGTCAGCCTGTCGCTTTTTTCCCGAAGGGCGACCATACCCGCTTTTTCAAAAATATCGAGGGAGGCACGATGCGCAACCATATTAAATACTGGCGCATTGCTCATTTGCCAACTAGCCACCCCTTTTTGCGGGTAGAAGCCTTTAGTCATTTTAAAGCGAGTAGCTTCTTCATTGCCCCACCATCCCGCAAGGCGAAATACCTTTGGATTATCGCCATGATGCCGATGTACATAGGCACCACCTACACCACCGGGGCCACTATTTAGATATTTGTAGGAACACCAGCAGGCAAAGTCAACGCCCCAATCATGGAGTTTCAGGATCACGTTTCCGACAGCATGAGCTAAGTCAAAGCCTGCATAAGCACCCACACGATGCGCCGCTTCTGTGATGCCTTTCATGTTGAAAAGCTGACCGGTGTAATAGTTTACGCCACCAAACAAGACAAGTGCTAGGCTGGAGCCGGCATCTTCAATGGCTTTCAAAATATCCTCCTCACGGATGGTGTCTTCACCGCTTCGTGGACTTACTTCAATTATGGCCTCGTTAGGGTCAAAGCCCCAAAGCTTCGCTTGTGTCTCGATCGCATACTGGTCGGAGGGGAATGCACCCGCCTCCATGATGATTTTGTAGCGCTGTTTGGTCGGTCGGTAAAAGCTGACTAATAGTAGGTGGAGATTGACCGTGAGCGTGTTCATAGCCACTACTTCGTCCGGAAATGCGCCAACTATTTTAGCTAGGCTTTCAGAAAAAAGGTGGTGATAATAAAGCCAGGGATTTCGGGCCTGTGTATGCCCTTCTACGCCAAATGCACCCCAGTCGTCCAGTTCTTTCTGCATGAGGTAGCTGGTACTTTTGGGCTGTAAACCTAGCGAATTGCCGCAAAAATAGCGGACGTCCTTCCCCTGATGTTGTGGGAAGATGAAACGTTCCCTAAAGGAATAGAGTATATCGGTACTGTCCTGAGCTTGAGCATAGGCTAAGCTGTTTTCAAATACATCCGGCGTCAAGGTGTTTCAATTTTTTATTTGAACCGCAAAAGTAACAGCAAGCCCTAGGAAATTGTCGGTAAGCACACTAGAAAAATTAATAAATTTCCGACAGGCCGTGTACATTTACCGTTTCACACAAAAAGCAAAAAGAATGAAAACGTTATTACCAATCCTTCTGATCCTTCTAGCACTTGTGGGTATCGGCGGCTGTAGCTACAATGGCATGAACGGGAAACGTCTTGAGGTAGATAAAGCCTGGGCACAGGTACAGAGTGCCTATCAACGTCGGGCAGATTTGATCCCTAATCTTGTTTCTACGGTGAAGGGTGCTGCGGATTTTGAAAAGAATACTTATATCCAAGTGGCCCAAGCACGGTCCGGACAATTGAATCAACTCACCAACGTACCTGCAGACCAAGTAACTGCCGACAGGTTGGCCCAGATACAACAAGCGAATGCACAAGCCGGGCAAGCCATGCGCACGGCAATCAATATTGCTGTTGAAGCCTATCCACAACTTCGAGCAACTCAGAATTTTTCCGATCTGCAAAACCAACTGGAAGGAACTGAAAACCGAATTAATACAAGTAGAAATGGGTTTAACGATGCCGTGCAAGCTTACAATCTGAAAGTAACCAACTTCCCTGGCAACCTTCTTGCCGGGATGTTTGGCTTCAAAGCTCGGCCAATGTTCCAAGCAGATGCCGGCGCTCAGAATGCGCCAAAAGTTCAATTCTAGGCACTCGCCAGGCTTTACACAAGGATTTGCTTATGTTTTTTCAGAAGAAGGCATTGTTGGATAGTTCAGTACAAGCTGCTGTTGTCGCTGCTATCAGGGCTTCTGAAGCCAAAACAAGCGGGGAGCTTCGCGTATTTGTCGAAAGCCATTGCCAGTTTATGGATGCGATGGATCGGGCAAAGCAAGTCTTCGCAAAGTTGCAAATGGCTCATACCGACGAGCGAAATGCTGTGTTGATCTATATTGCCCTGAAGGATAAGCAATATGCCTTGTTTGGAGATGAAGAGATATATCGGCGGACGGGCGGTGCGGCTTATTGGGAACGTGCTGCTAAAGTGTTGGAAGAGAAATTAAGCATTAATGAAATTGGGGAAGGCTTGGTGGCCTGTGTTACTGAGCTGGGTAGTGCTTTGGCCACTCACTTCCCTTATCAGGTAGGTATCGATAAGAATGAGCTACCGGATGAAATTGTATTTGGCAAATGAGTAACTTTTGTAGGCAAGCTTGGTGGGCAATACTCCTGTTGGTGCTATTAGCGGCGCCTAGGGCATTTGCTCAGAAAGACAGTGATTTCCCCCCAACGCCACAGCCACCGCGCTTGGTGAACGATCTAGCACACGTAATGAGTGCCGATGAAGTAGCCATGTTGGAAGAAAAAGCACGTGCTTTTGCCGACTCCACTAGTAACCAAATTTCAATAGTTACGATTACGAGCATTGGCGACTATGATGTGAGTGATTATGCAACTCAGTTGGGCAATCGCTGGGGCATCGGGCAAAAGAAGCGAAATAATGGCGTGATCATCCTTGCCGCAATCAAGGAGCATAAGATCAATATTTCTGTGGGTAAAGGGCTGGAAGGAGCCTTGACCGATTTGATAAGTGGCCGAATCATTCGGAATGAAATGGCTCCTTCATTTCGGGAGGGAAATTATTACCGAGGCTTTAGGAATGGCCTCACCGCTGTTATGGCGGCAACAAAAGGTGAATACTTGAATGATAGTCTGTCGGACAATAGCCCGACGAGTGCATTTGTTACCTTGGCTATCATCTTTGTGATTCTAATTGTCTTAGTGGCTATCGTGAAAGGCAATGGCGGCGGCGGTAGCGGCACTTATATGAGTCGGCGTGGCGGTATGGGTGGCTTTGGCGGCGGCTTCTTGGGTGGGAGCATGATGGGTAGTGGCTGGGGAAGCGGTAGTGGTGGTTGGGGAGGCGGCTCTGGTGGTGGTGGTGGCTTCGGCGGCTTTGGTGGAGGGAGCTTTGGTGGTGGTGGTGCCAGTGGTGGATGGTAGTTCCCCGGGAACCTCCTGTTTCCTTGATTTTTTCTTCTGGATCATTGGTCTTGTCGCAGCGTGTTGCCGGTGCCCCGATTGTAGTGGATAGCCCCCCTCAACAAGTGAGGGGGCAGGCCGCGACAAGCTATAGGACAGGCCTCCTCTACGAGTGAGGGGACTTGGAACGTATAGCGGGAAATGCGCCCCAAAAAAAAATGAATAGCCTTGTTCTGGCTCTATTTGGCTGACTTAATCCTGCTGTGCTCCATATTGGCTTGATTCTTGTTTATTTCCCCTTGTTTCTTTTTTTGTGAAAAGGATGAAGTAAATTGGCAATACCATGAGTGAACCCAATAGTAGTAGCCAAACGATTAAGGAATGGTCGGTGGATGATCGTCCTCGGGAAAAGCTGGCAAGTAAAGGGCCCCAGGCGCTTACGGATGCGGAGCTTTTGGCAATCCTAATTAATAGTGGTACGCGTAAGTTGACTGCTTTGGATATTGCACGTTTGGTATTAGGGCAAGCAAATGGGAGCCTTTCGGATTTAGGGCGGCTCAGTATTCAGGAGTTTACCCGGCTGCCCGGAATAGGGGAGGCGCGGGCAATCACCATTGCAGCAGCACTAGAGTTGGGGAGGCGGCGGCAGAGTGCCGATATCATGACTAAGCCCAAGATAATGCAGCAACAAGATGCAGCGGATATTCTGATTCCCTTGCTCAATGATAAAGACCATGAAGCGTTTTGTGTGCTGTATCTTAATCAAGGAAACATGCTGATTCGCCATGAAATCATCTCTGTAGGTGGCTTGACCAGTACTGTGGTGGACGTTAGGAAGGTGCTGAAGAATGCACTGCTCTTTGGGGCAGTGAAGATGATACTGTCCCATAATCATCCCTCCGGGAATCCGGTGCCCAGCCAAGCTGATAAGAACATTACGAAGCGGCTGAAAGAGGCAGCAGCCTTAATGGATATTCAATTGGTAGATCATCTAATCGTGGCCGCTGGACGAGTGTACAGTGTAGAGGATTAGTATTTCACTAAGAAACGCGGGCAAGACGTATCTTGCAGCCCGATGTCGTCACGCACAGTGAATGACAATATTTTCAAGAAATACTATGATTAAAATAGGCCTTTTTGGCGCAGGCCATCTTGGTAAAATTCACATGCAGCAATGGTTGCAGGTGGAGCAAGCACAGTTTGTTGGCTTTTATGAACCGAATGATGCTGCCGCAGCACAAGCAATGGCACAATATCCGGTGACGCGTTTTGAAAGCATGGATGCCCTAATAGATGCCGTGGATGCTGTAGATGTGGTTACCTCTACTACAGCGCATTTTGCCATTGCAAAGCAGGTGTTGAAAAAGGGAAAGCATCTATTTATTGAGAAACCACTGGCGCATACCATGGAGGAGGCTCAGGAGCTAGTTACTCTTGTTGCTGAGGCCGGTGTGAAATGTCAGGTTGGGCATGTGGAACGGTACAATCCTGCATTTTTAGCCTTGGGAGGCCAGGCATTGCAACCCATGTTTATTGAAGCGCATCGGCTGGCGCAGTTTAATCCTAGAGGTACAGACGTATCCGTGATTCTGGACCTGATGATTCATGATATAGATGTGGTACTTCATTTGGTAAAAAGCCCGGTGAAGCGGATTTCTGCGTCGGGGGTATCGGTGATGAGTGATACGGCGGATATTGCAAATGCACGGATAGAGTTTGACAATGGCTGTGTTGCCAATCTTACTTCCAGCCGTTTATCTCTAAAGAAAATGCGGAAGATCCGCCTCTTTCAGCGGGATGCTTATATCGGTATTGATTTCCTGGAAAAGAAGACGGAGGTCATCCGCCTTAAAGAGGAAGGTATGCCGGGCGGTATGTTGGACTTTCCAGTTGAATTGGCCAATGGCGATAAGAAGATCATTTCGGTGGCTATGCCCGAAGTGGCGCCCAGCAATGCTATCAATGCAGAGTTGAGTGAATTTGTTCAGGCAATCATAATGGATAAGCCAGTCCGGGTGAGCGTACACGATGGCTATAATGCCATGGATATAGCCCATCAAATTTTGAAAAAAATGAGCGCGCACCGTGAATTACACAATGCATAGGCGGCTTTTGCGTTTCAATTAATAGATCTCTACTAGTCGATAGCCAGTATGCGAATTATCAGCGTCTTTACTTTTATTGCCCTCTTATGGGTACTGCCGGGTTGTAATATTATCAATCCCACTGAGCCGACACCTACCTATATTCGGGTAGATTCCTTTTCCTTCCAAAGCCGCGATACACTTGGTTCGTCGTCCCATAAGATCACAAATGTCTATGCATATTTTGACAGCCAGCCAGTCGGGATTTTTGACCTCCCGGTCACCTTCCCGATTATTACGGACAAGCCGGGTAAAGTAACCCTCATCCCGGGTATCGATTTTGAAGGCCTCACGGGGTATCAAGTTAGTTACCCGATGTACACGGATGATACGTTCACGATCCAAGCACAGCCCGGTAAAATCATTTCCCTTCGCCCCCAATCTGCCTATGCGCCTGGTGTCAAGATTCCCTTCTTGGAGGCTTTTGAGAGCGGTTCGGGTACGGTCAATTCCTTTAGTATTTATGCCAAAGGAGATACGAATATCCGAAGTATAACAACCCCTGGTGATGTGTTTGAAGGGCATGGAAGTGGCTTGATCAGCCTCCCACCCGGCAAAGATTCTACGACCATTGCTAGCTTGCCGATGCGGCTGGATTATAGTGTCAATAGCTATTTGGAAATTGACTATAAAGGGAATCTCCCACTGGCCATAGGGATGAGCGTCTTGCTGAACAGCGGTCCGGTCTATTCTGAGTTTCAAATAGCCCTGAAGCCGCAGACGGAATACAAAAAGATTTACGTGGGATTAAGAGATTTTGTCGGCAATCACCAAGGGATAAACTATCAGATTTTGTTTCAAGTGGTGAAAGGCGGCGGAGTGACAGACGGCAAGGTATTTCTGGATAATGTAAAAGTGGTTAGTTTCTAATTTTTTTTCAATAGTGAGCCTGCCTGCATGAAGCTAAACGATCCAAAGAAAAGAAGAGCCATTACGGAAATGCTCCTGCTGGATTATGCAGCAGCGGTGGTGGCTTGGATGCTCTTTTGGATGTACCGACATTGGCTGCTCGGCTACTCCTCGTTCCATCATGTTTTTGAAGTGTTTGGCCTAAGGGATTGGGTTATGGGCTTGCTCCTCGTGCCACTTAGCTGGGTGAGCTTATACACTCTTTCCGGAACCTATTTTGATCTATATCGGAAATCAAGATTGCACGAACTGAACCGGACACTCATCTCTTGCATCATCGGGACAATCATCATCTCTTTGACTGTATTTGCGGATGATCAAACGGACCATTCCTGGTTTATAAAAATGACCGGTAGGTATATGTTGATTCATACAGCATTGACCTTACTCGTTCGTTTCCTTCTTTTGTATTCTGTAAAGCATAAACTGAAGACGGGTAAGGCGGGTTTTAAGACGCTTATTATTGGTGGTAATGCTCAAGCTATCGGTATCTACAAGCAGATTGTTGATAGCCCAAGAGCCTTGGGTAATCAGTTTGTCGGCTTTGTATATTCCAGCTTGGAGGCGAGCAACGGCATGAGTAATTATCTGCCGCAGTTGGGGCAAATATCGGAGTTAGAATCCATCATTGATCAATACAATATAGAAGAAGTCATAGTAGCAGTTGATAGTTCCGAACACTATCTTTTGGAGCAAATTTTGAATCGCCTGAGCCATCGGCCTGTAGTAGTTAAGATCCTGCCCGATTTATATGATATCGTTTCCGGCTCTGTGAAGACAAGTAATGTGTATGATGTGGGATTGATCCATATCTATCCGGACTTGATGGCGGATTGGCAACGAGTTTGTAAGCGGGTAATTGATGTCATTGTTTCGGCGGCAGCAATGATTGTTCTGTCACCACTCTATTTGTTTGCCGCAATAAAAGTGAAGAACTCATCTCCCGGACCTGTGTTTTATCAACAAGAACGAATTGGACGTTTTGGTACACCATTCACCATTTTTAAGTTTCGCTCCATGCGGCAGAATGCTGAGCCTAATGGTCCGGCGCTGAGTAGTGAAGATGACCCACGGATTACCCGCTGGGGCAGGGTGATGCGCAAATGGAGGATTGATGAGCTGCCTCAGTTTTACAATATCCTTCGGGGAGATATGAGTCTTGTTGGCCCCCGCCCGGAGCGGGACTATTTCATAAAGCTCATCTCCGAATCACAAGCCCATTATCGCTACCTTCATAAAGTGAAACCCGGCCTCACCTCTTGGGGTATGGTGCAATTTGGCTATGCCGAAAACGTGGAAGAGATGAAGGAGCGGATGAAGTACGACCTACTCTATATTGAAAATTGCTCTCTGGCTTTAGACTTAAAAATAATCTTGTACACTTTTGTAGTACTTTTTCAGGGGAGAGGAAAGTAGTTGTTTCTTTGTGCTTGCCTCTAGAATTTTATAGTATCTATGTCCACACCGTATCAGATTAAATTGCCGGAGTTTGAAGGTCCCTTTGATCTACTTCTTTTCTTTATTGAACGCGATGAACTGGATATTTATAACATCCCCATCAATAAGCTGATTCAAGATTTCTTGGCTTTTATTAAAGAACTAGAACAGTTAGATATTGAACAGGCTTCGGAGTTTATTCTTTTCGTCTCAACCCTCATGCGTATAAAGTCTAAAATGCTGCTGCCGCGCAAGGAATTGGATGCTGCTGGAAATGAGATAGACCCCCGTCAGGAATTGGTAGATAAAATCCTGGAGTACAAACGCTTCAAAGAAGCATCGCTTCAAATGGCTGAGATGGAGGCTGAGCGGCTCCTGATGCAGAAAAGAGGCAATGTGCGGGACGAAATGATCCAATTGAGCGAAACCTATAGCGAGGGTACAGAAGTACAGACGATTACAGTATTTAAGTTAGCGCAAGCCTTTGAAAAAGTACTAAAGAAGCTACATGATCGGACGAATAAGCCGCAACATGTCGTGGTGAAATATAATTACAGCATGGACGGGCAACGCTCTTATCTACTCGATGAGCTGAGCAAAGTAGGGCGAATGGGCTTTGAAGTACTTTTTGGTAATAGTGAAAACCGGATTCATGCCATCTTCACCTTCCTCAGTATGTTGGAGCTGGTGCAGCAACGATACCTCTTTATCTTGGCAGGAGAAGGCCGCAATAATTTTATTTTGGAATGGAATAAAGAACGGGAGCCGGATGAGCCGGTTGAAGTGTAGGGTATTGGGAGGTGTAGCATGCAGAAAAAGTAATAGGCAGTTCGATTCGGGCACCGAGCCTACCGCTCCGCTCAAGTGGGCTATGAAGTTCAAGTAGTCTAATCTGTAGAAAATTCAGAACTTACTTTGTGTTTATCAGATTCTAGTAGCTATTTAACAAATTACGGGGCTGCGTTGAACCTGCCGAATACAAGCATGTAGTATTGGGTTTGGCTTTTTTAAAGTTTGCCAGCGACAAGTTTGATGAACATCGGGCAAAGCTGAATGCCGAGAAGAAAGAAAAATACCTTGTAATGCCTGCTTTCCTAACAACTCGGCAAATACCCTTTCTGATTGAGCTTCGGTGAATTTCGTCATTTACTGATTTTTTCTTTCAACGTAATATCGCCAATGTTGTAACTATACACGGATGCGGGCAAAAAAGTAAACGCCAAATCTGCCATTACTTTTAGACCTTGTTGGTCGATACTTGTTACCAATGCTTGTTCTAAACCGTTGGCTTTGCAAAACTGAATTAAACTCTTAAGTTCGTTAGGTTTTTCAAAAAAGCGGTTACTCCATTTTATTTCTACACCCCACATAGGTTTGTATTTTTTGTCGTCCACCAACACCAAATCCACTTCGCCTTCAGTTCTACCTTCTTTCCAACGGGCATACGTCAAGTCTAATTTTTCGCGGTGCATCCATTGCGAAAGCACTGCTGTTTCTACCATATTGCCCATTTCGCTGTCGGTCTCGCCAATTGGTGAAAATAATGCTGTACGCAATGATGGATTAGTAAGATACACCTTAAAGCTTGTTATTCGTTTTAAGCGTTTGGCATTTACATCTATTTTGTTCAGCACTTTTATTAAGAAAGCAGCTTCCAAGTATTCCAAATACTTTTTCAAGGTGTCTTTTTGTATGCCACTTTCTTTACTCATTGTTTCGTAGCTAAACTCGTTGCCTGTATTATAGGCAATGTAGCTGAAAAAGCGGTTGAGTTCCTGCACGTCTTTTATACCGTACAAACTCGGTAAATCATGCAACAGCACCTTATCCACAATGTCGTTTTTAACGTATCTGCCCAGATCGTTTTGTATTTTTTCGGAAAGCACTACTTCGGGATAGCCGCCGAAATTGAGGTAGTTTACAAACTCTTTGTTGAGTGCTTTGATATCGTGTGTAAGGCAATAGGGCAGTTGTTTGTGTCCGTAGTCAATTGTACCGTTGTGAACAAGGTGATCCATTTGTCTGAGATGAATGTACTCTTGAAACGTAAGTGGTGGTAACATAAAGTCGGTAAACCTACCTGCGCCACTTTCAGTGCTGTGCCATTTGAGGGCTGCCGCCGCCGAACCCGATACAATAAATTTGGTTTCGGGATAAGAGTCAACTAACACTTTAAGATGGCGTTCCCAATCTTTGAGGTATTGGATTTCGTCAAAAAAAACAAAGCAACCTGTTAGGTCGGCTCGATTGAGTGCATTTTTGCAGAGGTGTAGAATATCTTCTAAACTCAGGTGTACATAAATGGGATTATCAATACCTACAAAGAATATTTTTTGTGGGTTTACTTTTTCTTCTATCAGTTGCTGTATAGCGTGAAAAAGCATTACGGTTTTGCCCACGCGCCTTGGCCCCATCAGCACTACGGCTCTACGTACGTGCATTTCGCAAACGAAGGGATAAAACAAGCTAAAATAAAGGCGTTTTATCATCGAGCCATAACCCTGTGGCACTTGCGTCGTTGCCCACCACGGGTTTTCATAGCGCAATCGCTCGATAATTTTTTCGGCTGGAATAAGTCGTAATGCTGCCATTGTTTTAATGGTTAATGGTAAGTGATAGAATTGTCACTAGATTGACCATAATATTGCTTATTAGTGCAAATATAGCAGAAATAAATAGAACAGAAGCGATCTATTTTTACATTTTTGAAGTAAATAAGCGGATATGCGCGTATTCTCCGGCTGTTTCTACACTTCCTCCATTTGCACCATAGCCTGCATCAGTCCAATCAAAAGTTTCTCTTGCATCAGCCCAAGAATGTAATCTTGCGTTACATCTGGTAATTGAACTTAGGGTTTGCTATTTCAGCTCAAAGCTTTCAATAAACTTTGTTGTGAACTCTCCCTTTCTGAAAGCTTCGTTTTTCATGAGTTGTTGGTGGAAGGGAATCGTGGTTTTCACCCCTTCAATGATGTATTCGTTCAGGGCGCGTTCCATGGTGCAGATGGCCTCTTCGCGGGTTTGCGCTACGGCAATAATCTTTGCAATCATAGAATCGTAGAATGGAGGAATGGTGTAGCCGGCGTAGATGTGCGAATCTACGCGCACGCCATGGCCGCCCGGTGTGTGCAAGTTAGTAATCGTGCCGGGTGAAGGGCGGAAATCGTTATAAGGGTCTTCTGCATTGATGCGGCACTCAATGGCGTGCATCTCAGGCTCGTAGTTTTTTCCGGATATCTTGATGCCTGCGGCAATTTTAATTTGCTCCTTCACAAGGTCATACTGAATTACTTCTTCTGTCACACCATGCTCCACTTGGATGCGGGTGTTCATCTCCATGAAGTAGAAATTACGGTGTTTGTCCACCAAAAATTCAATAGTGCCGACGCTTTCATAATTGATTGCTGCGGCTGCCGCTACAGCAGCTTTGCCCATTGCTTCCCGGAGTTCTTTGGTCATGAAAGGAGAAGGAGATTCCTCCACCAATTTTTGATGTCGCCGTTGGATGGAGCAGTCGCGCTCTGAGAGATGACAAACGGTGCCATATTG
>JAFDYA010000016.1 GCA_018267675.1 Bacteroidota bacterium | reverse complement strand
TTTAATGAAGTACGCTTAAACAATACCTAGGAGCATTTAGCTATTATAGAATCTTAGCGACTTTCCCACACAAAATGTCTGATACTCAAGGCTTGAAAAAACCGACAATAATATTGTAAGCACAATCTGAAATCAATCCTTATTTTTAATGAAAACAATGAAGCAAATAATTTTACAATTGCTGGTTCTGATCAGTCTTGGATACCCAGCACGTGCTCAGGTGGATCTCGTAGTTCCTAATAATGAGCCAAAAACACAGGCCGCACTTCAATATCACATTGAAAACAATTTTGTGCGCACTGAGCATGCAGTAGTCTTTGCGAAAGGGACGGCTACATTGCTCCCCGAAAGTGATGCTGCAATAGAAACAATCAAGAAATTCTTAGATGATAAAAGCTATGTGAGTCTGCTGCGTGTGGAAGGACATACGACTTGTGGTTCCGGAGATCAGGCTTTAAGCGAAGCACGTGCAATGGCTGTCTGCAAAAAACTGATTGCGGAGGGAGTGGATTGTAAGCGTTTGCTGGCCGTGGGCTTTGGATGTAGTAAACCGATAATGGATGTGCACAACGAATTGAATGCTCGAATTGAATTTGTACTTGTAGCCTTGAAGGGGCGGGTCATTGGTGGAATGCCGGTGGATGGAGGCGGGAAGGTGGCGGGGGAAGTGTGTGGTGATTAGCGCATAACGTGCGACGTATCTTCTAATTGTTTGGAAGTTGACTTCTTGAAGTTTTTTTCGATTGCCATCCTCTATAGTAGCCAAAGGCTACAAGATAATTTGGCGTAGGCTGGAGCCTACGCCAGTGAACTGTTTCTAAGCTTCTTTGCGACCGGGAATTTTTCAGTCTATTTTCTAGTAGCGTGTTGCACCTTTTTAATCACGCTTGGTTTGAGGGGCGACTGTTGAATGTCTTCGTCAGGGGCTTCTAGTGAACGTGTTTTTTTGAATGCTACTTATAACTAGGTGTAGCTCAGATGCGGAACTGCGCCAGGGATAGAACGGATACCCCGTAGTCCCCTCAGCAAGTGAGGGGGCAGGCTCCGGATGGCGCACCCGGGCGCCCAAATGAAAATTAAAAAGGGTAGTCGTTCGGTTGTTTGTGTAGTTTTTCTGACCTTCATGCCTTCAAAAAAATAGAGCATGATGCAAAATTGGAAAGAGTATCAGGAGAAAAATCAGGAACGTTTTTTAAATGAATTGTTGGATTTGCTGCGTATTCCGAGTGTGAGTGCGGATAGCAAGTACAAGGCGGATGTGGCCCATTGTGCAGAGGCGGTGCAAGCCTCGTTGCTGAAGGCGGGTGCTGACCGTGCCGAAATCTATGCGACGGCGGGGCATCCTATTGTGTATGGCGAAAAGATTGTGGATGCAACGAAGCCTACGGTCTTGGTGTATGGTCATTATGATGTGCAGCCTGCGGATCCGTTGGAGTTATGGGCTAGTGGCCCATTTGAGCCGGTGATTAAGGATGGGAAAATATTTGCTCGTGGAGCCTGTGATGACAAGGGTCAAATGTTCATGCATGTGAAGGCCTTGGAGGTGATGAGTGCGACAGGTGAGTTGCCGTGTAATGTGAAGATGATGATTGAGGGTGAAGAGGAAGTCGGATCTACCAACTTGGGCAAGTTCTTGGAGGACCACAAAGAGCAATTGCAGGCGGATATTGTGTTGGTGAGTGATACGAGTATGATCAGCATGGAGCATCCGAGTATAGAGAGTGGGTTGCGTGGCCTGGCCTATATGGAGGTGGAGGTGACGGGGCCGAATCGCGACTTGCACTCCGGCGTGTACGGTGGTGCGGTGCAAAACCCAATAAATGCTTTGTGTGCGATGATTGCGTCGCTGCATGATGAGAATAATCACATCACCATCCCGGGCTTTTATGACAAGGTGCAGGAGCTGAGTGAGGCTGAGAAGAAAGCATTGAACAGTGCGCCGTTCAGTCAAAAGGATTATAACGAAGAGCTAGGGATCGGAGAAGAGTGGGGAGAGAAGGGCTATAGCAATCTGGAGCGGACGGGCACGAGGCCGACTTTGGACTGCAATGGCATCTGGGGTGGCTATATTGGAGAGGGGGCAAAGACTGTATTGCCGTCGAAGGCATATGCCAAGATATCTATGCGTTTGGTACCGAGCCAGGGCAGTGAGGAGATCTCCGAGCTGTTCCGGAAACATTTTGAAAGTATTGCGCCGAAGGGGGTGCAGGTGAAGGTAACGGCACATCATGGTGGCGAGCCGGTGGTGACGCCTACGGACTCTGTGGCCTACCAAGCAGCAGCAAAGGCTATCAGCACCACTTTTGGCAAAGACCCGATCCCTACTCGGGGCGGTGGTTCTATACCGATCATAGCGCTATTTGAAAAAACGCTTGGACTAAAGACGGTATTGATGGGTTTTGGTTTGGACAATGACAACATCCACTCACCGAATGAAAAGTATGATGTGGCCAACTATGAAAAAGGCATTGAAACGATACCGTATTTCCACAAATATTTTGCAGAGCTTATGGTAAAATAGTGGGTACCGAACAAGATAATTTTCCAGCCCTGATTTTGCAAACGAGATACCGACAATAGGGGTCATTGCAAAATCAGGGCTTAATTTTCTGGCAAATGCTTTTTGATTATTGGACCGCGATTTCCGCTGCAATCCGACGCCGGAGCGAGGATGGGTAATACGAACAATATCCGAAAGGTTGCGCTATCGCCGACTCGGCAATTGTAAGCCCAGACTCAGTATTTGTTCAAAAGTACCAAAGGCTTCGCGGGCGCGACCTTCATAGACCTTTAGACTACTGTATCGGGCATAGTCCAGCTTGAGTCCATACTCCAAATAGACATACTTAAAGACACTCAACTTCAGATCTGCCTCCAGCCCTACATTCCAGCCACCAAACTGAAACCCGGGATCGTTCTGCTGGCCGAAGAGCATATTATCCACGTGGGGAACCACTGGCCCTACTCCTGCTTTCAACAAGCCATCCAATCTGAACTTGCCCTCCATCAAATCGTAGCGTTTGATGCGTTTTACGAAGTTGAAAAGAAAAAAGTTAGCCCCATTGTTCAGGTAATAGTGAAAGCCGGTCGTGCTGGCGAACAACACATTTGTATCGACAGGCTTACCATTGAAGGTGCCCGTCATGTGGAGCATTTGGTCGTTGGAAATAATATGCTTGGTATGGTCAAAATTGAGTTCCACACCCAGTCCGCGCGCTTCGTCGAACATATAGCCGATGCGATAGCTGTATTGTGGAATGGTGAGCGCTTTGCTAAAGAAATCTTTATCCCAGCCTTTATTGTCTTCCGACTTTACCGAATGGAAGGTGTAGTCATTGCCGAGGCTGGCTTGCTTCACATGTAAGTCGCTCCTAGTGTAGCTTTCCTGATTGTAGCCCCAGGAAATATAAAACAGGTGTTGCTTCTTTGCCTTAGCCGTAGTGGTATTGGACTGAGCAAAGGCGCTACTCCATAAAGAGCAAATTGAAAGAAGGACTGGTAGAAAATAACGGTGCACGGATTCTAAAAAATATCGGCGAAGTTCCGGATTTTTTGCTCGTGCTGTATGGTTACACCCAAGCAGTGCCCCCAGTAGGTTTGCCGGCATCCAGTCCCCAATATTTGTAGGCATCATTGCTAAATGCCAATAAGGAAGCAGCATCCAGCAATTGGGCGCGGGCGGAATGGAATTGCTGTAGATTGGCACCATACATCGCATTCATTCGGGTTGGATTGAGACCGTTCATCTTTCCCCAATGAAAAGTATAGGGAACTCCGGCAGCATCAAAAGCATCCCAAACAGCCTGATAAAAGCGGCTGGTCTCCGGACTTTGTACCCCGTCGAGCTCCAACACACAGGTAGGGTCAAAGCGCGTGAAAGCCATCATAGCTTGAGATTTTTTTACAAAACGAAAAGCAAACAAACCAACGAAAGGGCCGGCAGCTTTATTTACCTGCATTAGTATATCCAGCACCTTCATAAAATTGGTCGGTTCAAAGCCCATTGCGGCGGAGGCAACCTTACCTGCTAGCACTGTGTTGTTGAAGATTTCGCCGAGTGTACCCCAGACTTTTTCGTAGGGTTTAAGACTGCCAGCCAACACTTTCTTGACCATCATCGGTACAATCCCAGGCACAAATCCACTCAACTTTCCTAAAAATGCCGGTGCATCATCGCCCGGCCCAATACCGCTACCCGCGAGTGGTGGCGGTGTATAATCCGTCCGAAAGGACCGTTTATACATCACGGTCATATAGGCACCATTGTCCAAATCGTAGGGATTGATGAGGCATTGAAAATGGAAGGGGCGTTCGCCTGGGTAAGGTAAATGTTGGTAGGAG
>JAFDYA010000169.1 GCA_018267675.1 Bacteroidota bacterium | reverse complement strand
CGAAGTGCCTGACTTACCTTATCCCGCACATCATTGGCTGCACTCTCCAAATCCTCACCAAGCTCAAACTCTACCGTGATATTACTACTGCCCTGCGCACTGGTACTGGAGATGGTTTTAATCCCTGCAATCCCATTAATACTTTTCTCCAGCGGCTCCGTAATCTGGCTTTCGATCACATCAGGATTGGCGCCGGAATAGGCTGTGCGGACATTGATAATTGGTGGATCGATTGACGGATAGTCCCGAACACCCAAAAAATGGAAACCAATAGCTCCAAAAATGATGATGATCAAATTGAGCACTATCGCCAAGACCGGGCGACTTAGACTGACCGAAGGAAGACTCATGTATCTATTTGCAAGCCGCCAAAGGTAACCCTTAGTAAAGGGTACCTGTCTATTAGTGTATTGTAAAAGCTTACTAAAGATTATGACCTAGTACCGCCGACTTATTCCATTTATCCTTAATTATGCCCATCATGATTTATGCATTTAAAGGGTTCATTCCTGTTGTCCATCCCACTGCATTCGTACATCCACAAGCTGCTGTAACCGGCAATGTCGTAATTGGCGCCCATTGCTATATTGGTCCCGGAGCAGCACTTCGGGGCGACTGGGGTGGTATTGTTTTGGAGGAGGGTTGTAATGTGCAAGAAAATTGTACGGTTCATATGTTTCCCGGTATAACCATTACACTCCAGGAAGGGGCACATATCGGCCATGGAGCCATCATCCACGGAGCGCATATTGGGCGCAACGTATTGGTTGGGATGAATGCGGTGATCATGGACGAAGCGTTGATAGGAGATGAATCCATCATCGGAGCCCTGTCGTTTATCGCAGCAAAAACGAACATACCCAAACGGTCATTAGTTGTCGGCAATCCTGGAAAAATCATCAAAGAAGTGAGCGAGGAAATGATTGCCTGGAAAACAAAAGGAACCCGGCTGTATCAGATGCTCCCAGCCGACTGTCATGATAGCTTGGTCGCCTGTACACCGCTCACCGAAATTCCCGAAAACCGCCCCAGCCAAGAATCCTTGTACGCTATCTGGGAGGACATCAAAAAGGCAAATTAAATTCCAAACTAAGGACTTGGATTTTTCACAATTGCCATCAGCATGACTCCGTCCACCGCAATAGAATCAATACAATTTGCCGGAGGCCAGTCCGGATTTTTCCTGACACTATCAAAACCGCGCGAATAGAAAACCCCATAGTCCCAGCGAAATTTATTGCGGTCGGCATACGCAGCATGTTGCACGCTAATCTTAGGATCGTATTGATGGAGATAATACTGAAGTTGCGGGGGAACATTCTCCAGGACATAAACCGTATCGCTTAAAGGCTGCCGAAAGGCAGGCAAAGCCAGCAGCTTTTTACTTGCGGCTTGTACACTTTCACCATAAAAATCAGTTTCGTAGTAACCAAAAGCCCCCTTTAAGCCACCAACAAGTCGATTGAAATACACTGATTGTAATGGATGGTTACGCACACTCCACACAACCGAGGGGGATAAACTAAGGCCAATACCCAGCATCCAAGCAAGTTTTAATTTCCTGTTAGGCAAACGAACGAAAACTGCTGCTGCTGCCATTCCGGCTAATGCTGTGATGGCCGGGTAGATAAAATAAAACTGCCGCCAAGCATCATACACGGGGGAATGCAGCAGGAGAACTATGACCCAAGGAACCAACACAGTCATCATAAGTAATAAGACCCCATTTCGTCTTTCATTCTTTTGACCTAACAACACGAAGGATCCCAAAAAAAGCAAGATGATCATGATTGGGCTTGTAATCGCAATCCAAACAGGAAGATATTCCCATGGCGACGCGGTTGTGGGAAAATCCTGGCCCCGAAAGAGCATGGTGACGTTGATATAATAATTGCTAAACATCCGGATACTCTGTGCTGTGGCTAGTGGTATATTGTGCCAAACACAGGGAAGAAAAACGATTGCAGCGGCAAAGGCAAGCACTCCGGTTACCATCAATGCGCCAAAAAGTCTCAGCACATAATCCCGACTCCCATGCCAAAAACGAATGGCCAATAGCACAAAAGCCAACACGGCGTATAGGCCAAATAGTACACCGCCAATGCGAACACCCATTGCTACAAACAGTCCGATACCCAGGCCAAAGAAATCTTTGAAACGAAGTGCAGGAGCGGCATTCATGATCTTTATTAGGAAAAAAGTAGCCATCGTCATGCCCAGTGCAAAGGGAATGTCTTTGGAATTATTCATGCTTGCTGCAAAGAACCTTGGACTCAAAAACAAGAACCAAATGCAACATAATTGTGCCGTATCACTATGCAGGATTTTTGCAATTTTCCCTGCATAAACAAGACACAAAAAGCCGGTAAGCGCAACCATCAAATGGCGGAGTAGGATAAAATCCAGACTGGGAAAAACACGATGGAGCGCCTCTGCTGTTACACCAAACAAGCCACCATAATAGTTGAGTATAATGGGTTGTGGTGTGCTGGGAATCAAGCCCAGCACCTGCCCGAGGCATCGAAACACATTTTCCCCCACTCGGATTTGGGAAAGCGCATCACCATTTAGGGAAAAGTCCTTGCTACTCCAAAGCATGATAAGCGCCATAGCACATAGGCTAAGTCGTATTGCCCAATTTGTTCTATCGGTTGCTACAGGTTGCATGGGCTGCAAAATAGGTGCTATCTGAGAGATAGTTATTGCTCTTCGTTGAGCAGAAGTTGAATGTCCGAGATGAGCGTGTTCATGGCATCTTTGTTCAAGCCATCATACTCACCGCGCACATGCCCTGTTTTGTCCACCAAAATGAAACGATTGTCATGGATGAAATCCTTATCAATACTGATGTGTGCCGTGTCATCCTCGGCGGTGATGAGGTAGCTCTGTCGTGCCATATCATACAATTTCTTCTTGTCCCCGGTCAGGAATTTCCATTGTACCCCATCGGCATCAAATCGGCGGCTGTAGGCTTTCAGGGCTGCCACGGTATCCTTTTCCGGATCCACGGTATGAGAGAGTATCTTAAAATCCGGATTGCCCCGAAATGCCTTATAGACCGTGACCATGTTATCGTTCATCTTTGGGCACATCCCCTTGCAAGTAGCAAAGAAATATTCTACCACATACACTTTTCCTGCTACATCCTTATTCGTGATCGTTCTACCATCCTGATCAATAAAACTAAAAGAATCTACCGTATGCCCTGGCATACCTAATACCGGCAACACCTTTGGTATATTACGGGTAGTCTTGTAATAGTAGGTCATGAAGCCTGCTGCAAGCAGAATAAAGAAACTGACCAGTGTGATGGTTAACGTACGATTGGACATAACGGCGCGAAGGTAACACGGTATGATGCAGGGACTTTCAATTAAGAATGGATTTAGTAGAATATTTAAGGATCTACTTCCAATTTTTTTAAAGAATGAGGCCAATTGCTTTACTTAAATTTGCCGAATGCATGCGCGCGCGCTCAGCCTTTTTGGTGAAGAATTCCTACCCGAGCAACTGCCGAACAAGCAAACCGGCTCCGGGCAGGACCATGTCGCCGATGCATCAGTACCCCATGATTTATTGACCGGTTGGCAACCGGCAAAGCAGTACTACACCATAGGTGAAGTATCCCGAATACTCAACCTTCCTAATTCCCAAATTCGTTTTTGGACCGATGAGTTTGCCATCAAGGTGCGCACCAATCGTAAAGGCGATCGGTTGTTTAGTCCGGAAGCCATCTTTACGCTTAGAAACATCCACCATTTGTTGAAACACCGCGGATTTACAATCCCCGGAGCTAAAGCGAAACTCAAAGTCGGCGAACAAACGACCGCTGAAGCCATTAGTCTTAAACAGACCCTTTTGCGCTTACGCAATCAATTGCTACTAATCAGGAATGCGCTCCATTGATTTTTTTTTGACACAACGCCGTGAAATACCTTTTCCTTCTTGCCTTTCTACTGCTTTTTTTGAACGGCACCGCACAAAAAAGTTACTCGGTCACCAAAGACTCCACAACCGGTCAAGCTATTTTCCGGGGCCGAATCACTTTGGATGATCTGGCACAAGAGCCCAGCTTTCACTGGATGGCCAAAGGCGAGAAAGAATACCGTCCGGACAGTACCATCATGGCATTTTTAAAGGCAGAACTTCCAAAATATTCACTGGTCGTTTTTATGGGTACTTGGTGCGACGATTCCCATTACTTGATTCCAAAACTGGCGAAGATTTTAAAGCTCACCGATTTCCCAATGGATAAGCTGGTTCTTTACGGTGTAGATAGAGCCAAAAAAACCGGCGGCATTGAGCCCGAAATGCTGAAAGTGAGTCTGGTACCTACGTTTATCCTGTTCCAGGGTCATCTTGAATTGGGCAGAATTGTAGAATCGGTGAACCGAAGTCTGGAGGCCGACCTTGCCCGCATCATTGCATTAAATCAAAAATCTGAGTAAAAAATCAATTGAAATAAACGGACCCTTATGGCAGAGACGATATCATCAAACACCTTCCCGGAACAATTAACGATAGTACATTTTGAAAACTCAATTCCAATGACGCTATCGGAACAGCAGCGCAAGCGCGTAGTCGATAACCGAGCGTTTCTGGAGAAAAAACTAGAAAGCGGCAACACCTATTACGGTATCAATACCGGCTTCGGCTCTTTGTGTGATGTGCGCGTGAGCCCGGATGACCTGGCTCTTCTACAGGAAAACCTAGTCTGCTCACACGCTTGTGGCTTTGGTGACGAAGTGCCGGAAGAAATTGTAAGAATCATGATTGTCTTAAAAATCCAAGGACTGCTGCAAGGCTTTAGCGGTATCCGGATAGAAACAATCGACCGCTTAATCTATTTTTATCAAGAAGGCATCACACCAATAGTCTATGAACAAGGCTCCCTCGGCGCATCCGGAGATCTAGCTCCCCTGGCACACTTGAGCCTCCCCTTGATCGGGAAAGGAGAAGTGTATTACCGAGGGAAACGATGGCATACTGCTGCACTACTTGAAGAAAAAGGAATAGCACCACTCCGGCTCGGGGCAAAAGAAGGACTTGCACTACTTAACGGCACTCAGTTTATGAGCGCGTATGCCGTCTGGAGTCTAAAGGAGGCGCGTCGTTTACATGATTGGATCGGATATATCAGTGCTTTATCCGCCGAAGCTTTTGATGTGAAAGCAGAGCCGTTTCGGGATGCTGTTCACCGACTACGCCCCCACAAGGGACAAAGGGCTGTAGCCGCACAAATGTGGGAATACTTGAGCGGCAGTGAACTGCAAAAGATTCCCAAAAAACAAGTACAAGATCCTTACTCCTTCCGCTGTATCCCACAAGTGCATGGAGCCAGTGCCGATGCTATTGACGTAGCAACTCAGGTGGTAGAGACGGAGATCAACTCTGTTACAGACAATCCGCTCGTTGTTGCCGACGAAGACTTGATTATCAGCGGCGGGAATTTCCATGGACAACCACTAGCACTACAACTCGATTTCTTAGCAATCGCCCTTTCAGAATATGCCAATATCTCGGAACGGAGAACCTACCTTCTCGTATCCGGCCAGCGCGGACTTCCTCCTTTCCTTGCACCCAATCCGGGCTTGAATAGTGGGTTTATGATTGCACAATACACCGCAGCATCTATTGTGAGCCAAAACAAAGGCTTGTGTATGCCCGCAAGTGTGGACAGTATCGTGAGCAGCAACGGCCAAGAAGACCATGTGAGCATGGGGGCAAATGCAGCCACAAAATTGCGCCGGGTTGTAAAGAATGTGCAACGGGTGTTGGCCATCGAATTACTTACTGCAGCACAAGGCCTGGAGTTTCGCCGACCACTGAAGGCATCCAAACCAGTGGAGCAGGCCTATGCCGCTCTGCGTGAACAAGTACCTTTTATGGATAAAGACAGGGTACTACATGAGGATCTCATCAAAGCGGAACAATTGCTGGATACTAGGCTCTAAGTGCTCCTCGGTGCGGAATAGCCTGTAGCATTAGGGCTATTCGATTATTACTTCAGGATGGGCGTTTGTTTGTGCGCTTTTTTACTTTTTGAATGGTTGTTGGTTGTGTGGAGGCGGCCCCGCAAGCGATTGCAGTGGCAATCTCCCCTCAGCGAGTGAGGGGAGAAAGCGCGGTGGCTTTGCCATGCGGCCAAAAAATAAGTTTGACTTTGCTTGTTGGTGGCCGTTCGTGTTATCTAAAGGAGCTTGCGTTCGGTTGCTTCTAGGATTTAGGCGAGAAATTTTCCACTTCGAGAATAGTCCACTTTGAACTGAATAAGCTGGAGCATGGCTTGTGCTTTGGTTTGGATCAACTCGGCATTCGGGCCGGAGAAGTGTGCTGACACAAGTGCGGCCCATAGCTCGATCCAACGATCATAATGTTGTTGTTCCAATCGTACCCTTTGGTCAATAGCTACATGCTTGGCCACCGCTTGCCCTTTGTACCCCTCGGCTCCAAACAATACCGAATTCCAAAAACCATACATGATGTTCAGGTGTTTGTCCCAATCTTGGATGATATTGTTGAAAATGGGGCCAAGGACTTCGTCTTGCTGGACACGCCCATAGAAAGCATCTACGAGCGTGATCAGGTCATCTTTCCCTTCAATATCGCGGAGCATGGCCATGTTTAATTATTTACAAACAGACAATACACTTCGCCCGGGCCATGCACGCCTACCACCAGGGTTTTCTCAATATCCGCTGTTCGAGAAGGCCCTGTATTGAGGTTGATCATTGAGGGTAATGCTTCTTTATAGCGTTGCTGTAGCAAGTGTAGGCCATCACCGATATCCGGCACCAACTGACGGGCGAATGCAACCACAATATGCACGGGGAAATATACCGAAGCCACCCGACCCATGGGCTGCCGACTACTAAAGAGGAAAGAGCCGGTACGGGCTACTAATGCCTCGCAACCTGTGATACATGCATCAGCAGTATGCAGTTCCGGCTGAGCAGTCTGAACAAAATCCAACTTTCCTTTTTGAAAAAAATCGAGCAAATACGGCTCTGAGCACAAGACCTGTTGCCATTCCTCACCATCATGCAAGAGTTGCAGATTTTGCAATAATTCCAGCTCATTTTCGCAGAAGATAAACTTACCCCCCAAGCGAATAAATTCTTGCGCAAAACATTCCTCCAGCGAGCCACTGGGCTGCACGATCAATTTGGAGATGGGTGTATTGTCCGCTTCCGGGAAGGGCATGGGGAGCATTCCCTTCTGCAAGCCATTACGGAGTTTCCCTAAGATTTTTTCACGAGAGGCGGATGTAGTGAACGTGGCCATAGCTCAAAAGTAGGTGAAATGAATTGTACCCATATACTGCCGGATCAATGAACCAAGACTTTGCCTAGACGCTTTACTTCACAATCCCGGATAATAGCCAAATAAACAATACCTCTCCGCAACACCTCAAGCAGACATTCTCATGACACGGCACAGCCCAGCTAAATTATCTTTAGCTTGGAATCCCATTGATTTGATTCCAAATACAGTCCCAAAAAGGAGCTATTTTGGTGTAATCTACATAGGCAACTACAGCTCTTTGTACTACCCAAGTGCATTCCTTTCCAAAGCCCTCTTTAACCATCTTCAACAAAAAAGTAAATCACAAAGACACCTGAACCAACAACAAGCATGAAGCGAATACTATTTTTATCAACTATATTTTTTCTATTTGAAGACATCAAGGCGCAAACCTTGAAGATACAAGACCAAGCTACCCTACAACCCCTTAGTGGTGCGATAATAAAGAGCGAATCCGGTCGGGTACAAACTATAAGTAATGAAAAAGGAGAGGCCGCACTGGGCGACCTACTGCTAGATGAGCCTGCGCGACTCATGATTGACGCTCCGGGCTATCGACCATTCACCTATACCCTCGATGGTGCAGAGCCAGGATCTATCATCATCATCAACTTAAAAGAAAGGATACAAAACCTAGATGAAGTAGTGGTGTCGGTGAGCAAATTTGCGGAGCAGGCCAAAGATGTGCCCCAGCAAGTGATGAGCCTCTCCGGTAAGTCCATGCAGTGGGCCAACCAAGCAAATATGGCCGAAGTGCTCCAAAACAGTGGACAAATAATGGTACAAAAGAGCCAGGCCGGCGGTGGAAGCCCCATCCTGCGCGGGTTTGAAGCCAATAAGGTATTGCTCGTTGTAGATGGTGTGCGGATGAATAATGCTATCTACCGCGGAGGGCATTTGCAGAATGTCATTACTTTGGACAATGCAATACTAGACAAGGCGGAAGCGGTTTTTGGCCCAGCCTCTGTGGTGTATGGAAGTGATGCCTTGGGTGGCGTGCTCAACTTCTACACCAAAAATCCGACTCTGGGCAGTGGCAAGTCCCCCTTGGTGAAGACTAATTTACTAGCTCGTTATTCATCAGCGTTTCGGGAAAAGACAGGCCATGTGGATATCAACTTTGGCTGGAAGAAGCTAGCCAGCTTGACCAGTTTCACCTATGGTGACTTTGGTGACTTGCGCCAGGGGAGCGTCCGTAGCCCGTTTGCACCTGATTTTGGGAAACGCCCCTTCACTGTGGGTAGTGAAAACGGATATGACAGTGCCTACACGAACAACAACGAAAACCTACAAACGAAATCCGGCTACAAGCAGTATGATTTCCTGCAGAAGATTTTGTTCCAACAAAGTAAGTCGGTGTCTCATTTACTCAATGTACAGTACTCAACCACCAATGATATCCCGCGTTATGATCGGCTTGCGCAGGTGCGGAATGGAAAACCAAGATTTGCGGAATGGTATTATGGCCCGGCTAATAGACTCCTTGCTGCATACACCTTGGGCTTAAAAGGAAGTAGCGTCTATGATGAAGGTCGCGTGACGCTTGCCTACCAAGATATTGAAGAAAGCCGCCATGATCGCGGTTTCCATAAGAACAGTCTGGAAAATCGTTTTGAAAATGTGACTGTCTATTCTTTGAATGCCGACTTTGAAAAGCGCATAAAACAACACGAATTGCGCTATGGTGCCGAATACAACTACAACAATGTTCAATCCCATGCCCATGCTACCAATATCAGCAATGGGGCACAAAGCCCACTCGATACCCGCTATCCTGTCGGTGGCAGCCAAATGCAGAACATTGGTCTGTACGCCACCCATACCTGGGAGATCAGTCCGAAATTTATATTGACCGAGGGGCTACGCTTTAGTAATGTCCGCCTTTGGGCAGATCTGAGCGACAAAAGCTTCTTCCCATTTCCAGTAAATAATATCACACAGAACAACGCTGCACTCAGTGGCAATCTTGGCTTTGTGTATCTACCCGGAAATGACTGGCGGATAAGCTTCCTTGGCTCCACCGGCTTCCGAGCACCCAATGTGGATGATCTCGCAAAGATTTTTGAGTCGGTGAAAGGGGATACATTAGGTTCCGGTAGCACCATAGGCACGGTGATCATGCCAAATGCAAAGCTAAAACCGGAATACACTTACAATGCTGAAATGACCCTTGCCAAGACTTTTGATAAGGCAATCACCCTGAGTGCTACTGGCTACTATACTTGGTATCAAAATGCCATCACTACACAAAATACCAGTTTCAATGGCCAAGCCTATATCCCATACGGCGACACGATGGCTTTGGTGCAGCAGAATGTGAATGCAGGCAGTGCCTACATCTACGGTATCAGCGGCTCCCTCAAGGCAGACATTACTGACAATTTCTCCATCGTCAGTTCCGTAAACTATACTTATGGTCGTCTGAGGACAGATACAACAGACTATCCATTGGATCATATTCCTCCGGTGTTCGGCCAAACCAGTTTCTTGCTCAATTTGAAACAATTCAAGTCAGAATTCTTCGTGCGCTACAATGGCTGGAAACGCCTTGAGGACTACAACCTTTATGGTGAAGATAATTATGCACAAGCCACAACCGAAGGCATGCCCTCCTGGTACACGCTCAACCTGCGGACAGCCTGGCAAATCAATAAGAACCTGCAAGCACAGGTAGCCCTAGAGAATATCCTAGACCAAAACTATCGGGTATTTGCCTCCGGCATCAGTGCTCCGGGTAGGAATTTAATCCTGAGCCTGCGGGCAAACTTCTAAAGGACAAAGGGAGTCCGGAAATTTCAAAGCATTTCCGGATTTCTTTTTGTTTCGACAATTCGGTAAAATCAGAGAAGAACTATCGGCTCAGCTTGCGCAATTGGGCAATGCAGGCCGACAAGTCCTTAGGTATTGGTGCTTCCGCAAGAATGAGCTTACCATCCGGGCCTTCAAACTGAAGTCGATAGGCATGTAGTGCCAAACGGTTGAGTAGCGGGCGTTCCTGCTCTTCTGTTTTTGAAAGTTTAAACTTGGGTTTTACCGAACTCAATAGAAATGCTTTTCCATCCCCATACAGCGTGTCGCAAACTATGGGATGGCCACTTGCAGCCATGTGTACTCTGATTTGGTGCGTACGTCCGGTATGGATTTGCCATTGCATCAAAGAATAGAGCGGCCAGGACTCCACCACACGATAATCGGTTACTGATAGCTTCCCCTGCTTGGATACAATCATTTTACCCTTCACAAAGGGATGCTCCGCAATGGGCAGCTCAATACGGGCCGCTTCTGTATTCACCCTACCAAGCACAAGGCCGGCATAGAGTTTCTCTATCTCATGCCGTTCAAAAAGCTGAGACAAATAACGATGACTGGATTCGTGCTTGGCAAATGCAATGAGTCCGCTTGTTTCTTTATCCAGCCGATGCACCACAAAAATGGGTAGCTTCAATTCGGCTTGGATGAGGCTTCTGACCGAGGCCTGATTGCTATCAAACCGATCCGCGATGGACAGTAAGTTGGCCGGCTTATTGACAATGACCAGATGATCATCCTCGTAGATACGCTCCAGTTTCATAGTTTAACTGATTAAGGCTGTCCACTGTACCAAGGCATTGTCTTCGGCTTGCCGCATGGCCGCCGCGTCTGCTTTTTTCTTATCCTGCAAGCCACAAAGGTGAAGTACTCCGTGGAAAATGACGCGATGCAATTCCGTCTGGAAATCGGTCTCAAAAATTTGTGCATTTTCCCGAACACGCTCTGTGCTGATGTATAGTTCACTGACCAGCTCAGATGCTTTCTCTGAAAGATCGAAGGTGATGATATCCGTGTAAGTGTCGTGCTGCAAAAACTGCATATTGATTGTGTGCAGTTGGCTATCGGTGCAGAATACAAATTGGAGTTGTATCCGCTTTAGTTGTGGCCGATAGAGCCGAACCAAATAGTCCAAATATTGACTAAGGGCACGCTTACGCTTGAGCGGGGTACGAACGTCTTGATCAGTAAACTTGGCTGGCACGACTT